>JAFATF010000541.1 GCA_019244045.1 Acidobacteriota bacterium | reverse complement strand
AGGCCTTAGCGGGCAGCCATAGCTCCAACTAACGATTGGAAGATCTTGAATCCCTCGATGCCCCCGAGTTCCGGCTCGCTGGCGCGTTCCGGGTGTGGCATCATACCAAGCACGTTTTTCCCCGGGCTTGCAATTCCGGCAATATTGTCGAGCGACCCGTTGGGGTTGACCTCGGCACTAAGCTCGCCGGCGGGGGTCGAATAGCGAAAGATGATGCGCTTTTCGCGGCGAAGTTCAGCCAGGGTTGCTTGGTCACAGAAGTAATTTCCCTCCATGTGACCGATAGGAATTCTGAGGACTTCACCTGATACGCAAGCATTGGTGAAAGGCGTATCGGCATTCTCGACGCGCACGTGCACGGGTTTACAGATGTACTTGAGAGTGGCGTTGCGCATAAGGGCGCCGGGCAGCAACCCTGACTCGCAAAGGATCTGAAATCCATTGCAGATACCCAAAACCAGACCGTCGCGAGCGGCAAAGTTTCTCACCGACTCCATGATGGGTGAAAATTTTGCAATCGCGCCCGTGCGCAAATAATCCCCGTAGGCAAAGCCCCCAGGAACGACGACTACATCGACATTCTCTAAATCGTGCGACGCGTGCCAGAGATACGTTACCGGCTGCCGGGCAACGTGCGCGATCGTCCAATACGCATCCTGATCACAGTTAGAGCCGGGGAAGATGATGACGCCGAATTTCATATCTTCCTTATGGGAGAGTATTGAGTTGCTGAGCGATTTTCATTTATTTTCGCCGACCGACAGGCCCTGGCCGTCAGTTTACCATGTAAGAGGCGTGAGGCCTGCCGCCATATGAACCTCGTGAACCTCGCGCATCATTTGCGAATCACTGGCGGTGCGCTTAGGAACTGGTTCATTGCTCAGGCCGAAGACTCTCTTGCCGTGGGCCTGATGTGGACCATAGGGCTCTGGCTCATTCATGTTCCCTGGCCTCTGTTCTGGGCCATAGTGGCCGCAGCTCTGCAGTTTGTTCCACATTTCGGACCCGTACTGGGAACGATTGGGCCGGTGTTAGCTGCTGCCTTGCGCTGGGGCGATTGGGAGCACCCGCTGTACGTTCTTATTTGTTATGCCACGATCGTGGTCATCGACAGCCTGCTGCTCCAGCCATATCTAATGAAACGCACCGCCCGGGTGCCGATCTGGGCGTCAATTCTTGTTCCCCTGGTGCTAGGAATTTTGTGGCCATTCTGGGGCATTCTGGTCGCGCCTCCGCTGCTCGCCGTGGTCTATGCCTACAAAGCAAAGCACCAATCTGAGCGTGGTCTTTAGGGGCGCATGCGCAACGTAGGCCGCCATTCATCCGCACGTCTGGATGGCAAATGGATGTGCATGTCCTTATTCCCGCCTCAAGGCCAGAGGCCTCGCGCGGGGCATGCTATAATTTACATTCGCCTGCATGCGTCTTTCGAGGCAATCTCTTGAACTCCTCCAAGGCGAATCCTTTGCATCTCTAGTTCATTAGCAACGAGGTCTTTCCTATGTCTGGCCATTCCAAATGGGCCACAATTAAACACAAAAAGGGCGCGCTCGATGCCAAGCGCGGCAAGATTTTTACCCGCCTAATAAAGGAAATCACCATGGCGGCCAAATCCGGGGGCGATCCGGATAAGAATCCGCGCTTGCGCACCGCCATCCAAGCAGCCAAGGCCGAGAACATGCCGGCTGACAATATCAAGCGTGCCATTCAGCGCGGCACGGGCGAGCTTCCTGGTGCTACCTACGAGGAATTCTCCCTCGAAGGATATGGCCCCGGGGGGGTTGCCGTGCTGGTCGAAATTTCCAGCGATAACCGCAATCGGACGGTTAGCGAAATTCGCCACGTTTTTGGCAAGAACGGCGGCAATATGGCGGAAGCCGGCGCTGTGTCTTGGATGTTCCACAAGAAGGGCGACATTCTCATTTCCAAGTCGGCGGCCAAAGAGGACGACTTGATGAATATCGTGCTCGAAGCCGGGGGCGAGGATCTCAAGGATGATGGCGAAAATTGGGAGATCGTCACCGATCCCTCCAGCTATGAAGCTGTGCTCGAAGCGGTAAAGAAGGCCGGTGTCACGCCCGCTTCGGCAAGCGTGACTATGGTTCCGCAGAATTCCATTCGACTGGAGGGCAGCAATGCGCACACCATGATCCGCCTGATCGAGGCGCTCGAAGATCATGACGACGTACAGCAAGTGCACTCAAACTTCGATGTCGATCAGAAGGTTCTCGAAGAGGTTGCAACCTAGGTTCGTTGCATATGAGCCAACCGAAGCCGCTCGTTAGAGCGGCTTTTTGCTACCTGACCGTCTTCGAGCTACAAACTTTTCAACACACTGGTGGAAAATTCTGTGTAAAAGATGGAAACTAACGAGCTAACCCCCTCTCCCGACATCACTTCTGCATGTTGCACCGTGATGGGTGCGGATTCGAACCTAAATCGAGCTCGCATTGTTTGCCGCTGCCTGGAATCTCTGAAGCAAAGGTACTAAGTTAAATGAAAACCCGTCTCGACAAACTCCTGGTTGAGCGTGGATTGGTTGGCTCTCGAGAGCATGCTCAGGCATTGATAATTGGCGGCAAGGTACTCGTCGAAGAACAAAAAATCGAGAAGGCCGGGACGGCCGTCAACCATGACGCCGCCATTCGCCTGCTCGCAGGAGATCGCCGATACGTCAGCCGCGGTGGATCGAAACTGGAAAAGGCGCTCGATTACTGGAAAATTAGCGTCACAGGGAAAGTCTGCCTTGATATTGGCTCATCCACGGGTGGCTTCAGCGACTGTCTTCTGCAACACGGCGCTGGTAAGGTCATCGCCGTTGACACCGGGTACGGCCAATTGGATCTGAAGGTCCGCCAGGACAGCAGAGTGCGTCTGCTCGAGAACATGAATGCACGGTTTCTGACGAAAGATCAGATTAGCGAAGTGGTGGATTTAATTGCCGTGGATGTTTCGTTTATCTCGGCGACCCTGGTGCTTCCCGCGGTCGTACGTGCCGCATTTCCAGAATTTCCGGGGGAACGAGCCGGCCGCCAACTGGTCGTGCTAGTGAAGCCGCAGTTCGAAGTGGGACGCGAGCATGTGGGTAAGCGGGGAATCGTTCGCGACCAAGGAGCGCAAAGTGCGGCCGTAGACAAAGTCCGTCACACTGTACTTGCCGTAGGATTCAGCCGGTCCGACGTGATCGAGTCACCCATCCTCGGCGCCGGAGGCAACCGCGAATTTCTGCTTTACGCCAGCATTTAAAGGCAAGGCGAAGGCTTCGTTGGACGAGGGGAAGCCATGCGGGAGCTACTGCCGTCGGCGCCACACGCAATGCTTTTCCCATGTACAATTCCGATTTGCTCATGCCGCAAGGTCGCCCACGAAAATCAGTTGCGGTTATTTCCAAGCCCGCTAAACCCGAATTAGCGGGTATTCTGCCCCAGCTGTTCGAGTGGCTCGATCAGCACCATTACCGGGTCGTCATTGATCGCGAGACCGCGGCCTACAGCGACGGCCGAGAGACTGTGGAGCGCGACAAGATCGCCGCTCAGGATCCCGACTACGCTATTGTGTTGGGCGGTGACGGTACGCTACTGTCAGCGGCGCGCTCGGTGGCGAAGGCCGGGGTGCCAATTCTGGGAGTAAACCTTGGCACGTTGGGGTTTCTGACCGAGGTACCTTTGTCGGAACTCTATTCGGCACTCGACGCCATCCATCGAGAGCAGTACTCGCTGGACTGCCGCGCCATGGTGCATTGTCAGCTGGTCAGGGCAGGGAACCGTATTGCCTCCTATGATGCGCTCAACGATGCCATCGTTAATAAAGTTTCCATTGCCCGTTTGGCTAGCCTTGACCTGTACATCGACGAGATGTTCGTCTCTAACTACAAAGCCGACGGTATGATTATTGCGACTCCGACAGGATCAACCGCGTACTCGGTAGCTGCCGGTGGGCCGATCCTGATGCCTTCGCTCGCGGGTTTTGTGGTTACTCCGGTTTCGCCGCATTCCTTAACCCACCGTCCTCTGGTGGTGCAGGATACGTCAGAGATCGTCGTGCTGATCAACACCGAGCAGGAAGCCGCTTATCTGAGCATCGATGGCCAGGTCGGCCTGGAATTGCGGGATGGCGATCGCATTGTGTGTCGCAAATCGCAGCATACGGTAAAGCTGCTGCGCATCAGCAAAACGTTTTTTGACGTGCTGAGAACAAAACTGAAGTGGGGACAAAGATAGCAGTTTTGTCTGTCCCTTCCGAGTCCAGGAGCAACTTCGACCATGTTGCGATGCATAATTGCCGCAGCGTTATTCTCGCTCACCTTTTCCATGATGGCTGTCGCCCAACGCGAGCGCGCTGCTGACCTCATCATCAGCAACGCCAAGGTTTGGACGGGCGATAAAACACACCCCAACGCCGACGCCGTGGCCATTCTCGGGGACCGAATCGTCGCGGTCGGCACCCTGCAACAGGCAAACAGCTGGCGAGGTCCGCAGACCAAAACCATCGATGCGCATGGCAAGCTCATGCTGCCCGGCTTCAACGATTCGCACGTTCACTTCGCTGATGGAGGACGGCAACTCGATGCCGTGCAATTGAACGACGCCACCAGCGCCGAAGAGTTTGTCCGGCGCATTGCGGGGCGCGTCAAAGGGACTCCACAACGCGAATGGATCCTGAACGGGGATTGGGACGAGACCAAATGGAGCCCGCCCGCGCTCCCCACGAAAGAGATGATTGACCCGGTCACGCCGCATACGCCGGTTTTCGTTTCACGTTACGACGGGCACATGGCATTGGCCAACTCTCTGGCCATTAAGTTGGCAGGCGTCACGCGAGCGACACCGGATCCGCCGGGAGGCCAGATTGTACGCGACGCCCAGGGTAATCCCACCGGCGCCTTCAAAGACGCAGCCATGGGTCTGGTTTTTAGGGTTGTCCCTCCACCTGATCACAACCAACGCTTGCGTGCCATCAAGCGGGCATTGGCGCATGCTGGCTCACTCGGCGTAACCAGTGTTCAGAACATGAATCCTGATTACGCTGATGTGGCTGTGTATGCCGAGCTGCTCGATCACGGAGAACTGACGACGCGAATCTATGCCGCGCCGCTGATCACTGACGGGGCTGCCGATCAGGCCAAGATAGGCATCCGGCACGCCTTTGGCTCATCCTACCTTCGCCTCGGAGCAGTGAAGGCGTTTGCCGATGGTTCGCTCGGTTCGCGCACAGCATACTTTTTTGCACCCTTTCTTGATCAGCCCAACAACCGTGGCCTTCTTTCCGATGAGATGCAGCCCATTGAGAATATGCGCGATCGCATGCTGGTGGCCGATGCCGCGGGCATACAATTGTGCACCCACGCCATTGGCGATGCGGCGATTTCGACGATTCTCGACTTATATGGCGCTGTCGTCAAAGCCCACGGGCAGGCCGATCGCCGGATGCGCATCGAGCACGCGCAGCACATGGCGGGCAAAGATTTTGCCCGCTTTGCTGAGTTGCACGTGATCGCCTCGATGCAGCCCTATCATGCCATCGACGACGGTCGTTGGGCGGAAGCCAGAATTGGCCACGATCGCGCCAGTCGCACATACGCCTTTCGAACCTTTTTGAACCATGGCGTGCGCTTGGCTTTTGGCACCGACTGGGATGTAGCGCCGCTCAATCCCCTGTTGGGCATTTATGCAGCCGTGACGCGGGCCACGCTTGACGGAAAAAATCCAAACGGCTGGTTCCCCGAGCAGAAGTTGACAGTAGCTGAGGCGGTCGAGGCGTACACCATGGGTTCGGCGTATGCTGAATTCCAGGAGCAAGAAAAGGGATCCATCACGCCGGGAAAACTAGCTGACATGGTCCTCCTGAGCGATGACATTTTTTCGACGGATCCGGCGAAGATACGGGAGGCCAAGGTGCTGACCACGATTATGGGAGGAAAGATTGTCTGGCCGGCGAACTCTGCGACCGAAGGACGCGATTGACCTTGCAGCCACATGCTGACGCCATTCTGCCCGAAAAGATCTTTCATACCACTGTGGTTGACCTCAACTACGCCGAACGTTCCGGCAATCGTCCTGCGATTGTTTTTTTGCATGGGATTGGTCGCACCTGGCGCGACTTTTTGCCGCTGATACCGGCTTTCGCCGAATCGCAGGTGTATGCTCTCGACCTTCGCGGGCACGGCAAATCAGGGCGAGTGGCGAATGCTTACGCAAGCGGCGATTATGCCGCCGATGTCATCGCTTTTCTCAAACACAACCTAGATCGTCCGGCGGTGATTCTGGGACATTCTCTAGGGGGAATGATCGCCCTGCGAGTTGCCGCCGAGGTTCCCAAGCTGGTGCGGGCGATCATTGTTGGCGACACCGTACTATGTCGCGATAGTTTGGCCAGCAGTATGTATCAAGAACTTTTTGTAGGCCTGTATGAAATCGTGATGACCCGCGCCCCCGGCCAACAGCTCGCAAAACGGCTGGCGCAAGTGCAGGTACGTGTACCGGGCTTAGAGGAACCGGTCGGCTTGGGCGAGCTGCTGGGAAACAGGACTGATCTGCAAGAATGGGCCGATTGCCTGGAAATGCTGGATCCCGCCGCCCTGCGGGCCATCATTGATGCCAGTACCTTCAAAGATTTCGACTGCGAAGGTGTACTTAAGAGAATTCATTGTCCCGTATTGATCTTGCAGGCCAATCCGCAGCTTGGTGGTCTGATGTCGGAGGAGGCACTGGAAAAGGTTCAGCGTCATTTGCCTCACGTTGAAGTGGCTCGGTTCCGACTGTTGGGGCATGCTCTTCATCTCGGGCGTGCGCAGCCGGTCATTGAAGCCGTCGAGAAATTTATGGCCGCGATTTCGATCTAACTTTGCTCGCCTGTGGCGTGCTGACCGCAGGGCAACGTGCCCCCCCGAATGACCTGCCCGGCGCACCTCGACTGACGACCATCTCGCGGTAAATTCTCTGCCGGTCGTAGGTTCACATCCGTGCACTGCTTTCGTATGGCGCCTCGCTCCTGTTTGCTATAGCACTGCGCGTCGGCAAGTCGCGGGAAGCCATTCACTCACTCCTGTCCCGCGCTGTGTTCGAGCGCCAGCTCGGAGCTTCGCGGCCGATCATGGGTAACAGGAGGCTAGGCTTCGACTGATGTTTGCCGCGGCGCTAGATGAGCAGCACCTAGTAAACAGGCATTTAGAACAGGCAAAGGCACCAAGAAGCTGCCGCCCCCCAACTCCAGCAAAATCAGTATTCTCGGAGGCACTTCAATCGGACAGCGGACGGCGACGGAGTAGTCGCTAGCTCGAAGTGGCGCAGCGCTGTTGGCCAAGTTTTTAATGTTCAAACGAGAAGCGCGTCTGCACATATCTCGCGGCTGAGCAAGGGAAAGGTTGCCTCTCGTTTATGCCCACGAACTTAGCACAGCCGGGATAGGGAAGGAACACGGAATGCTCCTACCCTGCACACCTCGAAAAGACAACTTGGCAGCCATTCCGCTTGATCATTCCTTGCGTCTATCGCTTAATTGCCGCCTGTCTTGCT
>JAFATF010000499.1 GCA_019244045.1 Acidobacteriota bacterium | reverse complement strand
ATTTTTTAATACCGGCACTCCGAATATGTTTGCCAATGGCCCGGCAGCTATCAGTGCGTTTGCGCCCGCATGGGCAGGCCAGTCCGGTCAGCGCAATGAGATTCGGGGCGACGGTTATTTCGGCGTTGATCTGGGTCTCGGCAAACGCTGGTACATGCCTTACAACGAGAAGCACAGCGTTCAGTTCCGATGGGAGGTATTCAATATCGCGAACACCGCACGCTTTGACGTGCAGTCTGCGTTGCTGTCCGACTCGCTCGGATTAGGGAGTGGGAGCTCATTTGGAAATTATTCCCGACTGCTCAGCAATCCGCGCATTATGCAGTTTGCGCTACGTTACGAATTTTGAATGAGTCGTATTGCCGGTGTTGTCGTTCGATCGACGGGTAGAAACGAGCACCATGGCGAAGCACCTGTGAGAAAGTCACCTCTGGTGATTCCCCACTTCAAACGTTCCCGTTGATTTAACGGGAAACTCGAGGAAATTACAAATTACCTGGCATCGTTTCGCATGATTACCCATATTGCGCTCACAACTTGCGAGAGGCATATCGGCGCCCTCATCTGCAAATCAGATGGGTGTCACACCACGTTGCATGGAACATCCCTTTAACGTCCGTACCGCCTCTGAAGTGCAACTCGTAGCGGCCTGAGGCGCCAGAGCCGGTTTGATAGCTGTCGAACATGATAGTTCCCGATTCGGCGCGTTCGCAATCACCTACTTTACTGCAGCGCGAGGCAAAGCCCGCGTCCGAGGTGGGAGCGAAACGCACGCTTTGGCCTGAATGGATGGGTAAACCCCGCCAAACCCCAATGTCGATATATGGGCCGGCAATTGCTTTACATTGCGCTGGCTCACTAGTCAGCCGGAGGTCGATGGCAGGACCGTCCCATGGGGCACAGGACCTCTGAAGCCGCCCATGAGAGAAAGACAGGCGGCGATCGATAGCGGTGCTGCCAGTGGCGAGCAAGCCCACGATTGTAAGAATAGGAACCAGCATCTGGCGGCGCATATAAAGCTCCTTAATCATTCTTTCGTACGCAGAACGGTGCCGGCGGCCGAATCTTGCGTTCGCGAGTTACTTTGGTGCGTGCTGATCGTTTGCATCATTGCCCAGGCAGAGCCATGGCGCACCCCTGAGAGTGCCACGGCGGTTCCTAATTAGTTCTATCTTTCACGCAGGGCCGGAGGTCTGGGCGGCCTGCGCCGGCGCTGCGCAGCATCTGCACCGGAAGTGATTAAGCTGATTTTGTCCCCTGGACGGGACACGGTGCGGTGCGAGGCGATGTACAAGAAGCGCCAGCCGGCTAACCTAGTTTCAGAGCCTGGCTGAATCGCGAGCTGTAACGTGGCTATCAGTCAGCGCACGAAGTCAACCGTAGCGCGACGGCGCCCAAGGCCAAATGCTGCGATGATGGTTTTACACGCCTCGAGGCCGCGTCAAATACATGTAAAAAGTGAGATCCCGAATTGGCTCACTCAAGGAATTGTTCCTTCTTCGCTCCTGGCGTTCGCTTGCGGCTCTGGGAGAGGGCTTCGTTGTTCGCCCCGCGGCTCGGCCCTTGTCGCAACACCCGGCATGAACGTGGCTGCTCAGCACCTCAATGTGTTAGAGTTTATTCGTTTACTCAGAGAGAGCACCCTTGCATCGACCTTCCTCAGTGTTCAGTTGTCACTCAAACTTCAGTGATCAAGTGAACCGTAATATCGTCCAGTCTGAAATCGAAGGAGGCGTGTATCTCGAAGACCTATCACCATCAACGGTGCTGCAGATTCAGACCATGCACAATTGTTACACAGCGGTGCTGTTGGGGCGTGGCCAAGCTCTGATCTCTGGTCATCCCGAATACTGCCCCCATCCTGTTTTGGTTGCTATTGCAGGTTCCACATGGGGCGGCAGCATGCTGAAATTGCACTTCATCGGTCGGGGAATGCATCTGGAGTTCAGACATCCGGAATATCAAACGCCGATTGTTACCTCAACAATCCAGGCGATTCGGGAGATGCCCGCGCTCGATCGCAAGAACTAGGTGTCTACACCAGCGCGCACGCGAGTCTCGGCACGTCTTCGAAGAGCCGGAGCCGCACCGGAAGTCGTTACCGCACGAGCGAGTTCACAATGGACGGGTGATTGCACCGCGGCCGGAGCATAACAACGCTTTGTACGGTATAGTACAAACGATTGAGCAATTTTTTTTAGAGCGACAATAAATTAGAGCGACAATAAGAAGATGGTGTGGCGGAATCAAAGCCGCACAACCTTGCTCTTCTACGCTGTCTTCGTGAGGAGGGCCCGTCCCGGGTACTCACATCCAAAATGCCGGATTACGAAGAATTTCCTCCTAGCAGCCGCTTGAGCAGATATTCAAGAAGGCGGATACAATCTCGTGCTGCTCCTAATTCCCTGCCAATGAGAGCTGCTCACTTACTGAGCTTCCCCGAGCTGCCCCAGTGGTTATCTCCGATTTGCCGGAAACCAAACCGGATTACACCCTTCCTGGCGGCGAAAGACACCAAACAGGGGATGGCCCATGGCATACTCGGCCTAAGAACGAAGATGCGCATGCAAATGCCAGCCTTGCCACAGAATGATCGCAGCGTCGCATACGATCCCCCACGTTCTTGATTAAGTTCGCGGTACGGGGCGGCGCCCGACGGGCGTTTTGCTCTGGGTAGCTCCGGGAACAGTTGGATCGGTGTCGTCGTACGTACCGCCTACTGCAGGTTCGGCGCGGCGAGAACCTTCTTGTATGTGACTTCGGTCGCGAGGATCAGCCTCAAGCAGCAGTCGCTAACTTTGTTGCGCTTACAGCCAAAAGTGGGACGCCGGTGCGCATGGTAGATGCTTCCTACAGTATTTCCTGTAGCGAATTGCTTAAAGCCCTTGTGCCAATATTGGTGCTCCTCCCCGCAGGGTCCAATGCCAAAAAAGAGAAAAGGTCGAACTCGGCTGGTAAGAAAAGTTCTGTCCACGCAGCCCGAGGCTAGAGATGAAGGGCCGCGCTTGATTCCTCTTGAGGCGCACGATACAGCTAGCGACCGCATGTCGCGAACCGACTACTATTTACGACTGGCCGATGTCGCTCTAGGACAGGGCGCAAAAAACCACATCGTCGAGGCCACTGACTCGGTTACCTAAGACTGGCTCGAGGAAATAGTTGATCGGCTACGGCCTAAGAAGTCCTAGAAATCCTTCCTCATACGCGCATGCTTACCCGGAAAGCAGCGCCTTGGGCGCCTGCTGGCAAGTGCACAAAAAAGGCCAGCGCGCTTCCGCTTCGATTACACTCTCAGAATCACACTACAGCGGATGACTATTTCATGGCCAGCAACAAGAAGGACCTACCCACGCCGAAAATTCCAGCAGACTTGGACGAGCTGCTTAATCGATTTCAAGAGTTGTTCGGACGCGAGCCTACCCGAGAAGAGCGAAATCATCTGGACTATGCGAAGAAACTGCTGGCAGAAAGGCAGAGACGCGCGGAGGACTAGGATATTGCGCCTGATACTGCAAAGGCCGGTACCGTACAGGAACGGTCGGCATCGATTGGCAGCGGCATGACCATTCATAATGATGATATGCGTGGTTGGGCACCGCTCGCGGAAGCGCTTCGCAAGTCGCTGCCTATCTTTCCATGGCATCGCATGCTAATAACAATGCTGCCCCCGCAACTACTCGCGTACCGACTGCAACGATATGTTGGCTATACTGTGCTGCCCAGCAAGCCGCGTGCCAGGGGCGCCACAAGAAACAATTGCGCCTGATCTGATCTCTTGCCGCTCTTTCGGAGTACGATGGCCGGCTCGAGGGTGGACGTCATCGACCTGTACTTCCCCTCTGTATGCCCCCTTGACTCTGATTACTGACTCATAGAGCATTCCCGCATGCCATATCTACGTATGCTTGTCGCAAGTCTCACATGTGCCGTTTCTCTCTTTGCACAGATTTCACACCCCGCAAAACACGTCCTTGTGGCGGACGACATTTATCGTATGCAGGAGGTTGGCACTCCGCAGGTTTCGCCCGACGGAAACTCAATCGCCTACGAAGTAAGCTACATGGACCGCGCCGCCGACAAGCGTCGAACTTCCATTTGGAGGGTGAACTGGGAGGGCACAGAGGACGTACGCCTCACCTACGGGTCGGAATCAGACACATCGCCGCGCTGGAGCCGGGATGGGAAATATCTGGCCTTTCTCTCTTCTCGCCCGGCAGATGCAAAGGAACAGATATGGCTTCTCGATCGACGTGGCGGCGAGGCGCGACAATTGACCTATCTAAAAGGTGAAATCGACAGCTACGAGTGGTCGCCGGACAATAAACGGCTTGTTGTTGTCCTGCACCCAGGCGATCAGGATTCTGTCGATGACAAAACAGCCAAAGACAAAGCCGCCGAGCCCATCGTGATCGATCGCTACCATTTCAAGGAGGACGTTGAGGGCTACTTGTCGGCCGTCTCCTTGAAGCGTCTGTACCTCTTCGATGTTGAGACCGGCAAGCTCGAAGCTCTCACGAATAATGCCACGTTTGACCAGATGGATCCCGCCTGGTCGCCGGACGGAAGCCGTATTGCGTTCATCACTAACGCGGCCAAGGAGCCGGATCGGACCGGAACCAGTGATATTTTCATTGTCGACGCCCATGTGGGGTCGACACCAAAAAAGCTGCTGACCACATACAGCCCGAATCGGCAGAAGCTGCTGTGGAGTCCCAGTGGACAACAACTTGCCTTTTCGCAAGGCCAAGCTCCAAAATTCAACGCGTACATCCAGGACCGCCTCGCAATTGCGCCGGTTGAAGGCGGCGAGCCGCGTGTGCTCACGGCAAACATCGATCGTGCCGTCTCCCACATTCAATTTACAGCCGATGGTTCAGCGCTGACCTTCCTGGTCGAGGACGACCGCTATACGTATCTGGCGAGAGTGGCTGCATCGGGCGGAAATGTCGAGCGAATCGGCAACACCAGCGTTGTCATCAGCGAGGCCGACAGCGCGGGTGGCCATTTGGCAGTTACCGCCGCCACGGACACTTCTGCGCCGGAAATTTACGCCGATGAAGGGGGGAAACTGCGTAAGCTCACCTCGCACAATGATCCTCTGCTCAATGAAGTGCAGCTAGGAGCGGTGGAAGACATTCAGTTCCCCAGCAAGGATGGAACGGAGATTCACGGGCTCATGACCGAGCCGCCGTTCTATCGGCCGGGACAGAAGTATCCAACCTTGCTGTGGATCCACGGCGGGCCGAACGGCCAAGACGATCATTCCCTGGATTTCAGCTTATATCCACTCGAAATGGAGCGGCAGTTTTTCGCAGCCAACGGCTACCTGGTGTTGGCCATCAACTATCGCGGAAGCAGTGGTCGGGGTGAGGCGTTCGCGCAAAGTATCTTGGCCGATTGGGGAGACAAGGAAGTCGCCGACCTGCTCGCAGGTGTAGACTACGCAGTCAAGAAGGGCCTTGCCGATCCCAAGCGTCTGGGGCTCGGTGGTTGGAGCTATGGAGGTATTCTGACCGACTACACGATTGCCACTGACCAGCGTTTTAAGGCGGCCATCAGCGGCGCTGGCGCGGCCAACCAGATTTCAATGTACGGCGGTGATGAATATGTGCTGCAGTACGACCATGAACTCGGACCGCCATGGCGCAGCAGCGATCTGTGGTTGAAGTTGTCCTACCCTTTCTTCCATGCTGATCGCATCCACACGCCGACTCTGTTCCTGGGTGGCACCAGAGATTTCAATGTGCCGATTATCGGCAGCGAACAGATGTACCAGGCGCTGCGGAATCTCGACGTTCCCACACAACTGGTCGTCTATCCCGGCCAGTATCACCTATTCACGCGGCCCAGCTACATTCATGATCGTTTACAGCGGTACCTTGCTTGGTTCGACAAATACGTGAAGAACCCCACGTAATGGCGGCAACGGTGGGCCGCTCCAGAATTGCTGCGCTCGATTGACAATTTAGATGTCTGATGCGGGACTGCCGTCAGTTGGTCAAATCCGACGCCTATTGCCCGGCCTTATCACGGCGCCTGGCCTGAATCGGAGTTTTTCCGTACAAGTGCAGCTTTCCATCCACCACCACGGCGATATAACGGCGCTGCTCGAGAAATTGCATCACCTTTTTACCTTGTTGCGCTAAACGTGCCCAGCGAGATCTGGTTTCCGGATTCTGCTCAAGCCCACGCAAGAGGTGACCTTGAAATTGAAAATCTACCTCGCGTAATTTCGATCGGCTGGTCCGCCGTACCGCAAAATTACCGGTCTCTATAACTACGCTCTTGGCCTCTTCGACCAATGCCTGGCGCCACACTGAAATTAAAGTCTGCTCTAAGCCTGAGGCCATTGTTCGTCAACGCTGGAATTTGTGAGCGTCCCGTCGATTCTTCTCCTTATTTGCTCGGCTGACTGCCCGGCTTGGCGAGCGGCTTGATCGTGCGCCGTCGGGCGCGCTCGAGAAGCTTGTGGGGCCATAAGATCCAACAGTGGCCGTCGGCTCTTGCGTTCTAGCCGCTGAATTCGATAGTCAAATCTCGCCTTGATCTCGCGATAAGCGGCTGGTGTGATGTCGCCCATCTGATTTGCGCGGCCAAGTTCATCGAGTGCCTGCCGGACTATGTGTCGCGCTTCCTCCGTGTCGCGCGCCTTGTGTTCGTAATAAATCGCCAGCTGCTCGTACGCTTCATAGCCCTGTCGCGAGTTTCCCGCTGCTTCTCTCCAAAGCTCGCACGCCAGATCGAAATCGCCCTGCCGCTTCGCGAGCCGCGCGAGCGAGCGCCGTGCGGCGCGATCGGTTTCCCTGGGGAGAAAGGAGGCGATCGACTTCTCATAAAGGTGGCGGGCTCGGGTGTGCTCGCCTTGCTTTTCGCAGATGCGGGATACACCAAAAAGCTCCATCCCGTCTTGTCCCAAATTTTCCGCATTGCTGAGCAGGGAAAGAATCCGGGTAGACAGTGCTGCCAGACCACGTAGGTCCATCTGGTTGTGATGGAAGACTGGAATCAATCGCTCAGGTGGACCTCCACGTATAAAATCGAAATAGATTCGTGGTATCAGATCGGTAAGCACATCGCACCCTCGATCCCAGCCCAACACGTGGCTTTCGAGCTCTGAAAGCCTCACCGATCCGAGCCGCAGCCGCCACAGAGTCCGCGCCGGGTGAAGGAAATCGAGGTGCACTCTGGGAGTCGGCACAGAAATCTTCCGGCTCATGCGATAACGAGTTTCTAGAAGCGGCCAATCGAAGGACTTGCCGTTAAAGGTAATAAGGACGGGGCGCTCCAGGATCCGCTCTCGTAAGGCAAGCAGTAACGCTCGCTCCTCGCTACACTCGCGCATGAAGAACTGCTCGATCTCCAGGCCGCCGCCTTCCCACCAGCCCACTCCGACCAGAAATGCATACGTGCCGCTGCCCCCGGCAAGGCCGGTAGTTTCTGTATCGAGAAAAAGCCAGTGGTCCGGATTACCGATCTCATCCGGCGCCTGCGCCATGAGCAGCCTTAAGGCGGCGATATCGGGCAAATATCGTGCAGGCTGAGCACACCAACAGCGCAGCGAAAGATAATCGCCGTATTGATTTCTTTTCCGGGTGGCACCGAGGATCTCTGCCAGCCGGTCTGGTTGATTGCGCAGGGCCCTCATGCGCGCGGGCAACTCCCCAGTACCGCTCGACAAACACCCCTGGCAGGCACCAGCGGATCCTTGTGAACGCGATAAAGCAGAGCGCTGAAACGCCTTCAGGCCGCGAACTCGCTCAAGACTGACGTAGCGCATGCTCATTCCGTTTCTGCCGTCCTTGTAGCCACCAGCCGAGCCTCTCGCGTCAGTCGAGTGAGAATCTCAAACGTGACCTCTTTCGTCCCCTCGCTAGCCTCTTGCGTAGGCCCCACACAGGATGGGCATCCGATCTCGCATGGGCACGAACCGATCAGCTCGCGAGTGCTGTTCAGTAACATGTTCGAAACCCGGTACAGCGGTTCGCTGAACCCGATCCCGCCCGGGTAAGCGTCGTAGATATAAAGATTCGGCTCGAAGAATTCCTTTGCCTGGGTAATCTTTGGGGGAGAGGTGGCGAATTCTTCCCAATCGATCTCGCTGGCCGCACCAGGCGGGCGTTCGCCGATAGCTGTGCCAAGGTCGCGCCGATCGCACATCATGAGCAGCGTCGCCATTGATCCCAGGACGTACAGCAAACCAAAGATGCCGTTCTGACGTTGGGAGAGACTGAACGGCAAATCTAGGAGCAGGCTGTGTCCGAGCGTGAGCCAGAAGGCAGTGGTATGCATTTCGTTTTCGGCGAGTTCAAGCCTGCCAGAGCCCACGTTCTCGTTGGTGAAGAACTTAATCTTCTTGAAGCCAACCACTTGCGATCTGACGAGCACATCGCCCTGCGCCCGAACCGCCGGTCCTTGAATGCGCTGCTCTTCGGCAATATCAAGAACCCTGACCTCAGTGTAACGGATTGCATCGGTAAAATAGTCCACCTTGACCGGTTTTACATACGCCTTGCGCTTGTCGAAATCCAGTTGTTCGACGTGGTACTGCTGGCCTTGGTGGATATAGATTGCCTTCGGATGAACCGTGGTAAGCGCCGAAGAGAAATCGACCTCCCCAATCACCTCCGGCTTGCCATTGTCTTTGCCGCTGCTATCGATGATGACGACGTTGTCGGATGTGACCGAACGCAAGCTGATGGCGTCGGCGGGATAGGCTTCGTCGATCCAGTGCCAGTTGCCACCACTCTGGTCGAGGAAGCCCACTTCGCCAAGCTGTTCGCAGAGTTCTGCAAGATCGACGCTTCCAAAGCGCTCGTCAGGCGAAATGGGCAACTCGAAGGCCGCGCATTTCAAATGATTGACAAGAATCTCGAGATTGTCGGGCTGAATATGGGCCTGCTCGGGCGAGCGTCCGAAGAAGTACTCGGGATGGCGGACGATGAATTGATCGAGCGGAGCCGATGATGCCACGAAAACCGCGCACGAACTACCACTGCGCCGGCCAGCTCGGCCAGCTCTCTGCCAGGTAGAGGCAATCGATCCCGGATAGCCGGCCATCACACACGCATCAAGACAACCAATATCGATTCCCAATTCAAGCGCATTTGTGGCCACCACTCCAAGAATGCGGCCATCGCGCAGACCGCGTTCAATCTCGCGCCTTTCTCCCGGTAAATAGCCTCCGCGATAACCACAGATCGGGTCCGGCTTGCCAGGCTTAGGAAGATTCGCCTGCTGCAAATAGGTGAGTAAGACCTCGGTATGCAGCCGGCTATTGACAAAGACGATGGTTTGCAGATTTTGCGCAAGCAACTCTTTCGCCACTCGGGTTGCTTGGTTGATGTAGCTGCGCCGAATCCCTAGGTTTCGGTTCACCAGGGGCGGGTTGTAGAAAACAAACAACTTTTCGCCAGCCGGTGCTCCGTCCTCGTCAACCACCTCGACTGGCTTCTCTATGAGCTGCGAAGCTAGCTCGCCGGGATTCGCAATAGTGGCAGTAGAGCAGATGAATTGTGGATCTGATCCGTAGAACCTGGCCACGCGCTTCAGTCGCCTAAGCACATTGGCCAGGTGGCTGCCGAATACTCCACGGTAGATATGCACCTCATCCAGCACTATGAACCGTAGCTTCTCGAAAAGGCGCATCCACTTCGTATGGTGCGGAAGGATTCCCGTGTGCAGCATATCCGGATTCGTCAGGACGATGTTTCCGCGCTCCCGAATCGCTTTTCGGGCATCATTCGGCGTGTCGCCGTCATACGTGAACACTGCGAAACTGTCAGAAAGCCGCTTGCCAATATCCTGCAACTCAGCCAGTTGATCCTGGGCAAGCGCTTTGGTAGGAAACAGGTACAAGGCGCGACTGTCGGAATCCTCCATGATGGCGTTCAACACTGGCAAGTTATAGCAAAGGGTTTTGCCCGAGGCGGTGGGCGTCACCACCACGATGTTTGCGCCACCACGCACTAGTTCAATGCTCTTGGCCTGGTGCGAGTACAACCTTGCGATTCCCTTCGCTCGATATGCCTCGGCCAAAGCGCTTGTCACCCAAGACGGCAGGGGTCGAAAATTGGCCTCTCGAGCTGGAATCTGCCGTACCGCTGTAAGCACTTCCTCCCCGCGGTAACGCGCGACCAGCGAGCTTAATAGTTGGTGAATAACTTCCAGACTTGTTGGCCGGCGGCGAGCTAAAGATTCGAGAGTCGGCATGAAGAACTCCGCCCTTTTGATTCGCTTTTTATTCGCCTTAGGCTAGCACCTCTCCCCTTTGTCCCGCAATACCCTGCTCGGATACTGGGGACGTTGTCGGGGGCTGCTGCCTGTTGAACCTGAGCTGGAGTGGAGGCGAGTCTGGCGCCAAGGAGTGAACCGCATTGCGCGTCTCGGCATAGAGTTTTATCGTGAAGTAAGTGTTTGGGCTGTGGCCAACCTCCTCACCTGCATTGACTTGCTACATTCTTAACCCCCAAGATTTTTAGCCTGATGATCGGCCAGATTATCTCTCATTACCGCATTGTCGAGAAGCTCGGCGGAGGAGGGATGGGCGTTGTTTACAAGGCCGAAGACGTCAAGCTGCATCGCTTTGTCGCGCTGAAGTTCCTTCCTGACGACGTCTCCAAAGATCTGCAGGCACTCGCTCGATTTCAGCGGGAGGCACAGGCGGCTTCTGCACTGAACCATCCCAACATCTGCACCATTCACGCAATCGATGAGTATGAGGGCCGGGCATTCATCGCGATGGAGTTTCTGGACGGTGTGACGCTCAAACATGCCATTGGAAATCGCCCGATGCAGATGGACAGTCTACTGGAATTAGCGATCGAGATCGCGGATGCGCTCGACGCAGCTCACACCGAAGGCATAGTTCATCGCGATATCAAGCCGGCGAATATTTTTGTCACCAAACGCGGTCACGCAAAGGTTCTGGATTTTGGGTTGGCAAAAGTGAGTGAGGCAACGCCTTCTGCTTGCCGAGATGGCACGCAAACGCTCGAGGCACCGCACCTCACCAGCCCCGGGACGATGGTCGGCACCGTCGCCTACATGTCGCCGGAACAAGTTCGGGGTCGCGAGTTGGATGCGCGATCTGATTTGTTTTCTTTTGGAGCTGTCGTCTACGAGATGGCTACCGGCGACATTCCCTTTCATGGAGCAACGTCTGCTGTCATTTGCGAAGCCATCATGAACCGCGCTCCGGTTCCTTCGGTCCGCTTGAATCGTGACGTGCCCGCAAGGCTCGAAGAAATCATCAACAAGGCTCTTGAGAAGGACAACAAATTTCGATATCAGCACGCTTCAGAAATACGTAGCGACTTGCAGCGCCTGAAGCGGGACACCGACACGGGCCGGATTCCGCTAGTTGCAGCCGCGGTCGGGCAAACGGACTCTGCCGTTTCGGAATCGAGTGTTGCCAAGCAGAGTACGAGTGCGACATCTTTGCCGATCCCACAGAGCAACTCCAAGGTTAATACGAAGTTCGTTGCCGCGTTAGGTGCCATCGTGTTCGCTGTATTGGCAGGTTTCATTTGGAAATACCGGCACCAGACGCCACTGGGCAAGACAACTCTCCGTCAAACGACAATTGGTGTTCTTCCGTTCCAGAACATGGGATCAGATCAGACCTTAAACTTTCTTCGGCTCGCCCTGCCCGATGAGATCGCGACGACTCTTACTTACGTGCGATCTTTGTCCATACGACCGTTCGCGAGTACAAGCAAATATGATGGGGTAAACCTGGATCTGCAGCAGATCGGCCGGGACCTGCACGTCTCTGACATTGTCACGGGGCATTATTTAAAGGAAGGCTCCCAGTTTCAGGTCACGCTGCAGGCTATCGATGTCGAGAACAATCGCACGCTGTGGCGCGGCGAAGTGAGTGCCGCTGCACCCGACATGATTGCGATGCGCAGTCAAATCACGACGAAGGTGCGCCAGGAATTAGTTCCCGCCCTAGGCGTGACCGACGATCCTGCACAAAGCGGCGGTACGCATCCGAAGAACGAAGAAGCATACGACATCTACTTGCGCAGCATCGCCGTGCCGCACGATCCTCAGCCCAACAAAGAGGCCATTGCCATGCTCGAACGGGCCGTGGGGCTCGATCCCAGTTATGCACCGGCGTGGGCCGCTCTCGGACTTCGCTACTACTATGACTCCCAATATGGCGGCGGTGGGGAGGAAGCATTCCAGCGTTCCGACGCAGCCGACGAGCGCGCGCTCACCCTAGATCCGAACCTGGTGAGCGCAGCCGGCTACCTTATCGCAAAACGCAATATAAAAGGGCGCCCCTCTTTTAGGAGTAAAGTTTGGGTGCTTACCGCAAACCATCCCTGAAAAGGAGCACACCCTTTTATGGCTAGCACCACTAAATATATTGGTATGGACGTGCATAAAGAAAGCATCTCTATTGCGGTCCGGAATGCTAGCGGGAAGATCGCGATGGAGAGTGTCATCGAAGCCAAAGCGAACACGATCCTGGAATATATGGCGGGATTGCGTGGAGAGGTGCACGTCACCTTCGAGGAAGGGACCTGGTCCGAGTGGTTGTATGACCTGTTGAAGCCGCACGTCAACAAACTCGTGGTCTGCGATCCGCGGCGAAACGCTTTGTTGAAAGAGGGCAATCAGAATGATCGTGTGGATGCGCGCAAGCTGGCCGAACTGCTGCAGAACAACCAACTACGCCCGGTGTATCACGCAAACCATGGCCTAAGGGCTATGAAGGAGCTGGTGCGCAGTTACTTGACCATTACCAAAGATCTAAGTCGAGTCATGACACGGGTGAAGGCTATCTATCGTAGCTGGGGGATTCCCTGCAGCGGCACGCAGGTCTATAGCTTAAGCCATCGTTCCGAATGGCTCAAGAAAATCGGCGAACCTGGGGTACGGCGGCGGGCCGAGCATTACTACCAACAGCTGGATGCGCTCAGGTTGTTGCGTCTCGAAGTACGAAAAGATCTACTTACGGAGAGCAAGAAACACGCGATCTGGAAACGGCTCGGTCAGATTCCTTCCATCGGTCCGATCCGAGCGGCCGTGTTGCTGGGCATCGTGCAGAGCGCGCACCGCTTCCGCACCAAGCGACAGTTATGGACGTACTGCGGTTTAGGCATCGAGGGGCACAGCAGCGCCGATCATCAGGTGATAGACGGCCAGCTGCAACGGAGGAAGAAACCGATTGAGATTCGCGGACTGAACAAGAACTGCAATCACCATCTGAAGAACTTGTTCAAGGGCGCCGCGATTGTCGCCTCGACCAAACCCGGCCCGTTCCAAGAGTGTTATACCG
>JAFATF010000436.1 GCA_019244045.1 Acidobacteriota bacterium | reverse complement strand
TTCTGGATCTCAACTACTGAACTGAAAGGAAAAGCCTGGTTTCGCATTAACCCGGTAAACTTCCGTACCCGCAATGAACACATGGAAGAACTCTTTCGAATGCTGCAGCAGGAGTGTCTTGCTGTGTTGACCGCGAAAGGGGTTGAGCGTCGTGCAAGTGATTAGACGGTTAGTCAAGAACTAATCACGCTGCCTGCTTTGAATGCTTATTTGCAATGAACGTTCGCCCCGCGCGATTCTAGGTTGCACATGCACCCCTCACAACCCAGATTTCGCCGCTTACTTGCTCAATGTGGGACCCGCACGGAGCAAGAAAGGCAAATGCCGCGAGCAAAGGAGTTTTAAGCAAAGCCAAGCCGCTCCTGATCCTCACATGGGTGCACGATTCTTTCACCCGGGAAGATGTGCGCCGGGCATTCACAGAGACACGGCGAAAAGGGCACGCCGAACTCTTTCGACAGACCCATGTTGATTATGGAGAGGTTGTTCTCGAAAATGGAATCTGATAAGGAAATATTATGAAGAATATGCATCTACGTCATTCAGACAACAACGTCCACTGGCCCTCCTGAACGGCGCACGAGTTCACAGAAATCATCGCATCCGCGCTCATGCGCAGCATTGAACTATAATGGCGCGCGCATGGAGCTCACGCCTGGACACAACTGAGACCTTTTTGCCCAGCGTTTCGCCTTCCAGGTACTCCATGACGATGAACTCAGTACCGTTGCGATGGCCGGAGAAGAGGTTGGCTCCGGATGCTTCCGATCAGGCAGACCGATATCCTTGCGACCGGTCACACGCGGTAAGTTTATTTTGTACAAACGAGCAACTGAACTCTGGGTGGCTCAGATGCCAGACCTTACGGCCCGGCCACTCATTCAAAGGCAGGGAACGGCGAAAAACGGACAGTTTTCGCCGGACGGGAAGTGGGTGCTGTATTCGGCGAATGAGAGCGGGCAATGGGAGATTTACGTCACTTCATTCCCGAAGGACGCGGCAGATGGCAAGTGTCGACCGCTGGAGCGTCCCAGCCGCGCTGGCGAGGCGATAGCAAGGAGCTCTTCTATCTGGATCGACAAATGATGGTGGTGCCGGTCGCGGGTGGGGACAAATTTCGATGCCAGAGTTCCTGTGGTCCTCCAGGCAAATTCGCGTGAACCGGTGGCGACCTCGGAACAGGTGACCTATGACGTCACCAAGGACGGACAGCGCTTTCTAATCAACACTAAGGCAAAAAACATCGAAAAGCAGGCGATGGTTGTGGTCTTGAACTGGACTTGCGAGCTTAAGAAATGAGCAATTATCGAGGCCTACTGCGGCTTTCTGACAAAGGGTCTGACAATGAGTGATTTGACGAGAGTTGAAATGCGAAGTCGAGCTAGCAGGGCCCGCCGGACGGCAATGTTGTGGCCGTCGCTTCCGACCTTAGCTCTGCCAGCAAAGTGCAGGCGCTAAGTTCATTAACCACTCTCGAGCAGTTCAGGCGGGCTAGCAAGTGGGTGACGCTTAGCTGGCGTACCGCGTGAAAGCACCAGTAACTTCTGTCGTAAGGAGGTGCATCATTCTGCAGTGATGATGCCATGAATGACATTGATGATTGAGAACCGCACAGGTCCTTGGTGCTTACTGCTTGCTTCATTGTCGTTCCTGGCCACTACGCTTGCCGGACAGCAGGTGCCATCATGCAGTGCAGTTCTGGACGTAAGCGTAATCTCCATGGACCGAGAGCAAGTTTTGAGCGATCAAACGGTTTTAATTCGTGGTGATCGGATTGCGGAGGTTGCGCCTAGCCGGCGGACGAACGTGCCTGAGGACTGCAGAGTCATAGACGGCCATAATCGTTACTTGATTCCGGGACTGGTGGATAGTCATGTTCATCTCCCCTTAACTGCACGAGTGGATCAGTTCCTGGTCCTGCAGATGCTCCTGGCAAACGGGATCACGACAGGAATCAACATGGAGGGCTCGCCGGAAATCCTCAATTTACGAAATCAGATCCGAGCCGGACAGGTCAGCGGGCCGACCATCTATACCACCGGCATCTTCATCCAGCAGCCGGCGTTCATGACAGCCGCGCAGGTCAGGAGAGAGGTGATTGCGGAAAAAGCTGCCGGCTATGATTTCATCAAAGTACATGGTGAACTGACAAAAGAAGCTTACGATGCTCTTTTCGAGACTGCCCAAACCGAACACATTCGCGTCGTCGGCCATGTGCCGAGCAATCTTGGCATTGATGCTGCCTTGGGACGCCAAAGCCTTATTGTCCATGCGGAAGAGTTTCTCTACTCCTATTTCCAGTTTCATCGCAACCTCCCGAGTGACCCTGCAGAAATTAATCGCCTGGTGCGCGATGTTTCAAAGAGAACGCGACAGTCTGGCACATGGGTTAGCCCCACGCTTTCCGTCTTCCAACAGATCATTTTTCAAGTCGCAGACCTCGAGTCGCTGCTACGGCGTCCCGAGATGCAGTACCTGCCCCGGAGTCTAACCACCGGGGCTGCAGTAGGGGCGGGCAACTTTGGCTGGTATCCACCTGACAATCCCTACGTAAGGCGCTGGCCGCCTGAACGTATCCCGTACTTACGCGCGCAATACTCGATAATGCGACAACTAGTAGCTGGCCTGCGCGATGCTGGGGTCCCGCTTTTGGCCGGCACCGATCCTTTCGTTCCCTGTGTCATTCCCGGATTTTCTATGAAAGACGAATTGCAGCAATTGTATGAAGCTGGTTTGACTCCGTACGAAGTTCTTCAAGCGGGAACATCCAATGCGGCACGTTTTCTGGGAAGTTCCGAGTATGTTGGGACCATAGCAAAAGGGAAAATTGCCGATCTGGTGCTCCTCAACGCCAATCCTTTGCAGAATGTGAATAATATCTTTCGCCAGGAAGGCGTACTGCTGCGGGGAAGATGGTTTTCTCAAGATGAGCTGCAAAAGAATTTAGATGTGGCGGGCCAGAGGAGTGGGAACTGACAAAAGGCACGAACAGATGCCAAGCCAATAGGGAACGTGGCTGCGGACGCGAAAATCCTCCCTTACCAATGGATCGATGTGGACTGTCTGCCGCGATCCTGAGCCCAAATGCCTTGTGGAGGTGCTTGGATCGGAGGCGGCCGTGCCATTTCCCGACGTGAGCAAACTTGTGCAAAGCCGGCCTGCCGATGTTGCGCGCAGGTTTCGGTGCTCGCGCGCACAGTAAATTCTGTTGCTTGGCGATCATCGGCGGTGGCCCGACTGGTTGGCCGCTGCCGATTTCGGTTGCATCGGAAGGGCTGCATACGGTAATGCTGCAGCGGAAAGTCCTCGGGCGCCGCCAAAAAGCGGGGATGAGATCGCGAATTGAAAACTATTGGGATTTTCTACGGCCTGAGCGGCGGCGAGCGGGCTCGGCGAGGGTGGTGCAGGGGCAGCGATTTGAAGTGGAGATCCTGTCTGCCGCGCAAGGCGGTGAATGTTCGGAGGGAAGGGCCGTACCGAATCATCAACTTCGGCGACGATCAGCGAGGTTTCCTGTCACGCGTTGCTGGTGGCCGCTGGTGTGCAAAAGCCCCAGGTAGCCCTTACACGGAGCGGGGCGTAACATGGGGGCGGCGCAACTGCGATTCTCTCCTACGGGGCGAATTATCCAGGCCGTCGGCGCTGATTCATCCGGACAGGCTGCAATGAACTCGCCCAATATGCCGAAAGAGCGGTGCTTCGGGTGTGCGCCGAACCTCCGCCGCTAGGGGCGAAAAAGATCCTTAAGTTCACGAAGGTCCAGGGGGGCAGCGTCTGAGACCAGACAGAACTGCATGTCACCCGATTGCCATCTCAGCCAGTTAAAGCCTTCGTGCGAGCCCGAGCTCGGAAATGACAATTCTTTCTGTCGCTGA
>JAFATF010000370.1 GCA_019244045.1 Acidobacteriota bacterium | reverse complement strand
GGCACGAACCGTATCGAGAAAGCGCCGATTGATCTCGAAGATGATCTCCAGATGACGCGGCAACAGCATCTCGAACCAGGCGAGCGGCCATTTTTCGAGTGCTTCGGGCAGCAAGGTGTGATTGGTGTAAGCCAAAGTCCTCTGCGTAATGTTCCAAGCCTGGTCCCATCCGAGATGCGCGTCATCCAGCAGGATCCGCATCAACTCCGGTACGGCCATTGTCGGGTGCGTATCGTTCAATTGGATCGCGACCTTGTCCGGGAACGTGCTCCAGTCGGCATTGTCGCGGCGGAAGCGCCGCACGAGGTCGGCAAGCGAGCAGGCGACAAGGAAATATTCCTGCACAAAGCGCAATGCCTGACCCATGCTTGTGGAGTCATCCGGATAAAGCACCCGCGTCAAGGATTCCGCGGCAAGAGTCCCGGCCAATGCGCCGACAAAATCGCCGCTGCTGAACTCCTGGAAATTGAAATAGTCAGGCGCAGCGGCGGCCCACAGGCGCAGTGTGTTGATGGTTTTGCCGCCGTAACCGACCACCGGCCGATCAAACGGAATGCCGATCAGCGTCGAGGGACGTCCGGCGACAGGCCGCAACCGTCCTTCGTATAGTTCCATCGAGCAGCTGAGCTTGACTTCCACCGTTTCGTCCGGGCGGGGGACCTCCCACGGGTCCTGGCGGCGAAGCCAGTTGTCCGGCTCTTCGTGTTGCCAGCCATCGACGATCGACTGCTTGAAGATCCCGTATTCGTAGCGCAGCCCGTAACCCATCGCCGGCAGCTGCATCGTCGCCATCGAGTCGAGAAAGCACGCTGCCAAGCGCCCGAGCCCGCCATTTCCTAACCCTGCGTCGGGTTCCTGCTCGAGAACACCGAGAATGTCCAGGTGCTTCTGCGCGAACAATCGTCTTGCATAGGGCTCGAGCAAAAGATTGATGACATTGTTGGACAGCGCTCGCCCGATCAGAAATTCCATCGACAGATAGTAGACCCGTTTCGGGTTCTCTCGGTCATAGGTGCCTTCGGTCAGGATCCAACGCTGCGACAGCACATCCCGCACCGACCGCGCGACGGCCTTGAAGCGCTCGCGCGGCCCGGCCCCCTCCGGCGCGACCACGTCATCGAAAAGCAGGTGCCGCTCGTAGAGAGCATCGTCATGCCCGGAAAACCGGATCGGACCGCAGCCATACCGGGTGAGAAGTTCCGGTGGCGCACCCTCAGTCACAATGTTGATTGCTTCATTCATTGCATCTATCTCTGGCTAGCACACGGCATGACCTACAGATCCGCCGGTTCCGGGAAAGGGCCGTTCCAAACCTTGACGGCGGGAATGTCGCGGTAATAGCCGAGTATGGACAAACTGCCCGTATCGAGCAGGAAATGCTCTCCGGCGCCCGTGTGGAGCCCGATCCAACGCGCCACGAAAACGCGGAGTAGGTGTCCGTGCGCAAACAACGCGACATTACCTTCAACAGCGCGGACCCGGGCGATCACTCGATCCGCTCTCGCACCGACTTGCTCGGGCATCTCGCCGCCCGGGCAGCCGTCGCGAAAAATCAGCCAGCCGGGCGCCTTTTCGTGGATCTGTTGTGGCGTCAGCCCCTCGTACTCCCCGTAGTTCCATTCGACTAAGTCGGGATCGATGACAGCCGCGTTGCCGAGACCCGCCAATTCGCAGGTTTCACGGGCGCGCTGCATCGGACTGACGAGCACCCGTGTGAAAGCCTCCTTAGCGAGAACAGGGAACAGCCTTTCGGCGAGCCGGCGCCCGTTATCGGTCAAAGGCAGATCCGTCGTACCGGTGTGCTGGCCGGTCAGGCTCCAGGCGGTCTCGCCATGTCTGATCACGAATACGTTCACGTGCCTGGTCTCTTTCGATGGACCCTCATTCGTCGCGCCATTCACGGCGACGCGGCGGGCTCGGGTCGCTCACCGGCATGGTCTCCACCTGATCCGTTTATTGCCGAGACTGGCCGCGCTATTGCAGCGTGTTGGTACCAGGCATGCTGGCGTAGTAATCATCAGGTCCTCCCTTGGCACCGCCTACTCTTCACGAGTTGCTAAAGAATCTCCCTGATCTGCTTGGTTCCAGGTGAGGATGAAGCCGATGTCGCCGGGCATACCCCCGGGGTAATCGAGCACCTCAGCCCTGAGGTGGAAGCCGAGCGGCCTTAGGTGATCCCGCCAGAATTCGTACGCGAATTTGGGGCGGCCCTCCAAAGTCGTTTCCCAGTTGGGCTCGGAGTTGTTGATCCTACGGCCGCGATCGCTGCACATCGCATTCGGGAAACGATAGACCTGCACTTTGGTCTGTCCGCCCTCAGCTGCATGGCTGACCAGCTGCATCACAACTTTCATAAGTTGCTCAGACGACCGATCGAACGGTTTGTGAAACTCCTCCATAACCGCCTTTTGCTTTTCCTCCTGGTCCTTCGAATGCCGCAGTTCTTCGGCGGCCCTCGCCGCCTCGCGCTCGGCCATTCGGTGCCTGATATCGGCGGCCGAAAAAACACCAGATTCTGTCGGCGCAGCGCTGTGGTTTTCGGACATGGCTTGCCTTCCTAATCGAACTGGTCTCTCTAAGCGATGGATGGCATGGCTGATGTCCGCTTTGGCACGGCGGCTTCACCGTCTAAAAGGCTTTCGCCGTGGTCGCAGTAAGGACGTCGGCCTTGCGGTTCAGGGCGGCGATCAGACCGTCGATGCCGTCCGACTTCAGAATGGCAGCGAACTCCGATCGGCGAGTAGCCACTTCACTGATCGCGCCGTCGAGATAAATATCGGAGATGCGCCAGCTGTCGCTGCTGCGGCGCATTAAATAATCGACTTCGACTGGCTCGCCGTTGGCTTTGATAATCTGGCTCTTCACCATGACACCCAATGAAGCCGACTGCTCACCAGTCACCTCGGGCTTCTGGCCGGCATAGCTGTCGAAGCGGTCGGCATAAATCGCCGAGATGTAGCGCCCGAAGCCTTCTGTGATTTGCTGGCGCTGCGCCTCGGTCGAACTGGCCCAGGACGGGCCAACCGACAGCCGCGCCATCGAAGCGATGTCGAAGCTGCGGCGAATGACCGGTTCCAGTTGCGTGAAACGACCGCTCTGGCCCAATATCCGGCCGTTCTTCATCGTGTTGAGTAGCGCGTCGTAAAGGCCCTGCACCGTATCGCTGCCGGTCGACGGCGCGGCATGAAGCTGATAGGGAAGCATGCTCAGGCCGAGCCCAGCGGCGATCGTCATGGCTTTGCGCAACGTCGTTTTTGGTCCACTGGGTTGGCGGATGCTCTGACCGGCGAGGAGCCCTTTCCCTACAGCGACCAGCGTCGCTGCGACGCTCTTGAAGCCATGACTCATTATTTGGCTCCATTTAGTCTTTTAAAACGGCCACTGCCAATTGGTGATGTCCGGCGCGTCCATGCCGAACTCCCAGGCGTGATTTTTACATGCGATCTGCTGGTTGAGCAGGGCCTCGCGGGCGCTTGAGCCAGTGACCCGGAACCGCGGCATGCGGTCGATCGCGTCGATGGCCAAACTGAATCGATCGGTTTGGTTGCGAATGGCCAATTCCAAAGGCGTATTGATGTTGCCCTGCTCCTTGTAGCCGCGCACATGAATGTGGTGCTGGTGGGGACGGTGGTAGGTGAGACGGTGGATCAGCCAGGGGTAGGCATGGAAATTGAACACGACCGGCTTATCCGGAGTAAAGAGGGCCTCGAACTCGCGATCCGTCAGCCCGTGCGGATGCTCCGTATTCGGCACCAGCTTGGCCAGATCCACGACATTGACAAAGCGGATCTTGACATCGGGAAGGTATTGCCGCAGCAGGGCGGTGGCGGCCAAAGACTCCATCGTCGGGCAGTCGCCACAGCTCGCCATGACGACATCGGGCTCGGCGCCCTGGTCGTTGCTCGCCCAGCTCCAAATGCCGATGCCTTTTGTGCAGTGCTCGACCGCCGCTTCGATGTCAAGGTACTGGAGGTGCACCTGTTTGTCGGCGACAATGACATTGATGTAGTTGACGCTGCGCAGGCAGTGGTCGGCGACCGACAGCAGGCAATTGGCGTCGGGCGGCAGGTAAACACGCACGACGCTGGGGCTCTTGTTCGCCACTACGTCCAGAAATCCGGGGTCTTGATGCGTGAATCCATTGTGGTCCTGGCGCCAAACCAGCGCGGTGATCAAGAGGTTAAGAGACGATATTTTGGCGCGCCACGGCAGCTCGTTACACTTTTCCAGCCATTTGGCATGCTGGTTAAACATCGAATCGATGACGTGGATGAACGGCTCATAACTGTTGATCAGACCATGCCGGCCGCTCAACAGATAGCCCTCCAGCCAGCCCTCGACGGTGTGCTCGCTGAGCATCTCCATGACGCGGCCGCTGAGAGCGAGCTCGCCGCCATCAGCGTCTTCGGGGAAATATTCTCCCAGCCACACTTTTTTAGTGACATCGTAGAGCGCCTGGAGCCTGTTGGATTGCGTTTCGTCCGGCCCGACGACGCGGAAATTGTGCATGTTCATCCGCGTGACATCGCGCAGGAAATTGCCGAGGGTCGGAACATTGCCGGCCAGAGTGGCGCCGGGTTTTTCGACCTTGACGGCGAAATCGCGGAAGTCGGGCATGTCGAGCGACCGGCGCAACAGACCGCCATTGGCAACCGGATTGGCGCTCATCCGCCGGTTGCCCGTGGGCGCCAGAGCCTTCAGCTCGGGGAGTAGATGCCCCTCGTCATCGAACAGTGTCTCGGGCTTGTAGCTGCGCATCCACGTTTCGAGCACCTTCAACTGACCGGGGTTGGTCGCGATATCGGGAAGCGGGATCTGGTGCGCTCGCCAAAAGCCTTCGAGGTAGTGTCCTTCAACCTCTCGCGGCGCCGTCCAGCCCTTGGGACTGCGCAGGATGACCATCGGCCAGCGCGGCCGGAAGGCCTTGCCGCTTTGCCGCGCCTCCTGCTGTATATTGCGGATCTCGAGCACGCAGTGTTCCAGCGTGGCGGCCATCGCCTGGTGCATCGTTTCTGGATCGCTGCCCTCGACAAAATACGGAGTATATCCATAACCGACGAACAGCGCTGCGAGCTCCTCGTGGCTGATGCGGGCGAGGATCGTCGGGTTGTTGATCTTGTAGCCATTGAGATGCAGGACAGGCAGTACCGCCCCGTCGGTGACCGGGTTGAGAAATTTGTTGCTGTGCCAGCTCGTGGCCAGGGGGCCGGTTTCGGATTCACCGTCCCCCACCATGACCAGAGTAATCAGATCTGGATTGTCAAAGGCAGTCCCGTAGGCATGCGAGACGCTGTAGCCGAGCTCGCCGCCTTCGTGAATGCTGCCAGGCGTCTCAGGTGTGGCGTGGCTGCCGATGCCGCCGGGGAAGGAAAACTGCTTAAAGAAGCGCTGCAGCCCCGCGATGTCTTCGCTCTTTTCCGGATAGATTTCGGCGTATGTCCCTTCGAGATAGGCCTGCGACAGTACAGCGGGTGCTCCGTGCCCGGGGCCGCTGATAAAAATTGCATTCAAATCGTACTTTTTGATAAGCCGATTGAAGTGGATGTAAGTGAAAGCTTGGCCGGCGTCAGAACCCCAATGGCCGAGCAACCGCGGCTTGATGTGCTCTAAACTCAACGGCTCGCGCAACAGCGGGTTGGCCTTGAGGTACAACATACCTATGCAAAGATAGAGGCTCGCCCTCCAATAGGCGTCGATTTTCTGCAGCTCGTCGGGATCGAGGGGTGATCCTTCGACAGTCGAGCGGGCCTTGCCATAGGCAGAAAGTGCTGTGTCGGGGTGAATTTGCTGTTCAGTTCTCATGGCAGTGCTCACGATCCTGGTGTTGATGAGTCGGATAACCCGCAAATGGGGTTGATGCGCAGGAAGAGGGCCGTCACGGAACGAGGCGCTACACGGTACCGCGACCCCGGCACCAGTGGAGCGGTGAAGGGATCAGTAATGTCGTCAGGCGATTCCCGCGATGTGTCGATCCATCGCCGCCAGCCGGCAACCGCCGTCGCGGATGCGGGCGGCAGGTCGAAATCGAGCGCCTCCCAATAGGCGTTGAACATCATATGCAGCCAGAAAGGCAGGCGGCCACGGCCTAAGCGAAGTGTAAATGCAATACTGTGCGAGTTGTCGGCCCAGTCCGGGCTGCCGAGGCGGACACCATGCCAGTCGATCTCGGCGCGGCGCAGCAGATCGTTGAGGCTCAGTGCCAAGGTCTCCTCGCCGCTGGCGCTCACCCAGCGCAGGCGTTGGGCGATCAGGGTCTGCACGAACCGGTAGAGCTCGCGATGGCGGTCGAGAAGGCCCCAGTCGAGCCAGCTCACCTCATTGTCCTGGCAATACGGGTTGTTGTTGCCGCGCTGGCTGCGGCGCATTTCGTCGCCCATCTGCAGCATCGGCGTACCGATCGAGATCAGCAGAATGACGATGAGGTTCTTGATTTGGCGGCGGCGCAACCGCTCCACCACGGCCTCGTCGGTCGGACCTTCGACCCCACAATTCCAAGAAAGATTGTCGTCCGACCCGTCCTGATTGCCTTCGCCATTTGTCTCGTTGTGCTTGCCGTTGTACGAGACTAAGTCATTCAGCGTAAAGCCGTCGTGACAGGTCACGAAGTTGATGCTCTGCTCGGGTTCCCGTTCCTGATGTCCGAAGACATCCGGGCTGCCGAGCACGCGCTGCACCAGCTTTTGTACCGTGCCAAAATCCGCCTTTACAAAGCTACGGACGTCGTCGCGGAACCGGCCGTTCCACTCCTTCCAACTGTCGCCAATGAAGGTTCCGACCTGGTAGAGGCCGGCGGCGTCCCATGCCTCGGCTATCAGCTTGGTGCCGGCAAGCACGGGATCCGATTCGATGTCCCAGAGGACTGGAGGATTTTCGAGCGGCCGACCGGTTTCGTCCCGCGCCAGAATCGAGGCGAGGTCGAAGCGAAAACCGTCAACATGCATTTCGGCAACCCAATAACGCAGGCTGTCGACGATCATGCGCCGCACGATCGATTGATTGGCGTTCAGCGTATTTCCGGTGCCGCTGTAATTCGCATACTGCGTACGGTCGTTGTCGAGGATGTAATAGATTTCGTTTGCGAGGCCGCGGAAGCAGATTGTGGGCCCATCGGCATTGCCCTCGGCCGTGTGGTTATAGACGACATCGAGGATCACCTCGATCCCGGCGCGATGGAGTGCTTTGACGAGATCGCGGAATTCATCGACGGGGCCGAGCGGGTCCTTCCGTGAACTGTAGCCGGCATGGGGAGCGAAAAACGAGACCGGCGAATACCCCCAGTAATTGACCAAGCCCGGCGGACAGTCCTGGCGGTCGAACTGAAAGACGGGAAGCAGCTCGACCGCGGTGATGCCGAGATCCTGCAGGTACGGGATCTTCTCGATCATCCCTGCATAGGTCCCGCGCAGCTCGGCCGTAACGCCGGAGCTCGGATCCCGGGTGAAGCCGGCGACATGCATCTCATAGATTACTGTCGTGGCGAAGGGCCGCCGCAACGGAGCATCACCCTCCCAGTCATACTGGACAGGGTTGACCACAACGCTTTTCATGGCAGTCGCGGTGTTGTCGCCGCGCCGGCTCGCGAGCTGGCGAGAATAGGCGTCGGGCACCACGACAGCGCGTCCGTAAGGATCGAGGAGAACCTTGTCTGGGTCAAACCGCAGACCGCGGACCGGGTCAAAAGGGCCGCTGGCGCGAAGTGCATAAATCTGTCCGGGACCGATATCGGGCACGAAAGCGTGCCAATAATGATAGGTGCGATGCGTGCGCGCATCGAGATCGATCATACGGGAGGGTCGCGACGCACTGACATCATCAAACAGCAATAGCTCTATCCGCCTCGCCTGCCTTGAGAACACGCTAAAGTTGACGCCCTCGCCGATAACGGAGGCGCCCAGCGGGAAGCTGCGGCCGGTTTGGTCGACAATTGTCTGTTCGACCCATGCGTGGTCTGCTCGTGGGCGGTCACGCGCACCGGACGAAACAATGTGCGGATCGGTCAGGCTCACGAGCCGATCTCCACGGATCAAGGTTTGTGACGGTACCTTAATCCGGGAACCAGCCTTCGGCAGCGTCATCGCAGACATCCTCAAATGCGCTTCCAATCTTGGGCCAATTGCCGCGGCCGGCTTTAACCTCCATTAAGGCGCAGCGCTCATTCCCTCAGGAGGATGATTGTCATGAGCCGCGTCAGCCGACATTGAGGTAGATCAATTTCCGGGAGCATCAGCGGCGGTGGCGTTTGCGGGCTGCTGATCTCGCAGGCAGCATTGCTGGACGCTTCCGCACAGATGTCCCGAACATGCGGGGAAGGAGATGGTCAGATTGCGGCAATCGAGGCATTCAGCTCCTGCAACGAGTGGACTGCGCCGAGCACGTAACGGTCCGGGCGCACAGGATTGCCGAAGCCTTTGTTGCCTATAACCAAGCCTGCGGCTCGGGCCAGTGTTTCTGCCGGATGGAACGACCTGGCCGGCCGCTGCACCATCGAAGGCGTCTTTGCGATCAAGCTGCCGCTCAGAGAGGATCTTCGTCTTCCCGTAAGATACCCGGAATAGCGGCTCTTGAGCTCACCCTTGATCCCGGCAGCCGCAATGTAGCTGTTGAGATATTCCTCAAGCGTGTGGTGCACCGGCATTTCGTGATGTTTGCCGCCTTTTCCGCAAGTCTTAGCTACCAGCGCTTGCCCTGGGGGAAATAGTCCTCAACCCGCATACCAAGTGCCGCGTTGATCCGCGCGATTTCAGCCTAGCCAAGCTGGCAGTGGAAATGTGTGACGCGGTCCCGGGTTCGACGGTCGGGTAATCGCTACGCTTCACTCTGGCATTTCTTCATGAAGCTGGCTTTTGCAGCCCCGGAGAGCTTTTTACCGGTTTTATCGATTGCTTTTGCCTCGCAGGCGTCTTTTGCACCTTTTTTCATGAAGCTGGTTAGCGCAGCACCGGTCAGCGGCTTGCCGTCCTTGCCAATCGCTTGGCTCCGACAAGTGTCTTGGGCCAAGGCTATCCCAATCGTCGAGCCTATGGCAAAAACTGCAACCAGCGCAGCAAGAGCCATCTTCCTCATGATCTTTCCTCCTCCCAGGTTATCACTTTCATTCGTCTAGACTTGGCTTCCCGCAAGGAAGATGAGTCTTGTCATCGCCTATGATCGCAACCAGCCCAGTAACGAGAGCAGGTATAGCAAGCTCTGGTTGGAACATTGCGAGACCGACCAATGCAATGCCTGCAATAGTGGTAAGCTGTGGCGGCCACTCTGTCAAATGCGAAAGATCAAGACTGTGATGGATGTGACTCATGACCTTCAGAATCCCTGTAGTCCGAATTTATTGTGCTCGTAGTTTACTGTCGCCCACAGTACTCGAACGCTCTGCCCATCCTGCCGGCAGCCGATCTTTGTTATCGAAAACAAAATCATTCATCGTGCCATTCCTTTTTGGTTGGCCGAAATTCCCGGATACCGTGTACTTGAGGGACCAGGATCGCTCAATCGTCGGTTTTGGGCAACAAGGAATCGCGCACCGTGTGCGCAACCTGTCCGGTACCTTGATGAAATCTGGGTGATGCCTTCCAGCGAGTGGGATCCTGAAAAGCCGGCTCCTATCCTGCGGAGTCTTCACAGGATGTTCGGCGCGGAACCGCCGGGCGGTTGGTCGCTGATCCAGCTCCTTCAAGCGTGCGAGGATGCCGGCCTTCGTAGGCTGCCGCCCGCCTTCTCCCTGTGCCGTTCGGCAAACGAAGAGCCCTGTCAACGGCGGGGCTTTTCAGGTGCGCAGCAGTGCAGAACCGGATCGCCCCATAGTTTAATCTCGAACCTTGTTGCTTAGCAATGTATCAACAAACCTTCGTTTTGTGAGACAATGCCCAGCCGGGTGTCCTGTCTCCCAAAAGAGCCTTGAACTACTGTCTTATATTTCCATCTCAAAAACAAAGTCTCATTACTTGACAAAATAAATGAGTTTATGATACTATTTTTCTATGAGTACGACTGCTGAGCAGAAGAAACGCTTACTCAAAGCCAAGATCGCGGTTGCGCTGCAAGATGAATTGGGCAGAGTTCCTAAGATTGAGGAGATAAACCAGGTGTTCTTATTAACCCGGGTTATGTACAAGGCAGTCCTGGGGCTGCACTTCAAACGTAAGGAGCAGAAGAAACAGGGGCAGCTGGCGATATTTTAGACACTGAACTCTAGTACCGAGTACTTAGTACATAGTACCGAGTACATAGCTTATGTATATTGGCTACGCCCGGGTTTCCACCAACGAGCAGAACCTCGACCTCCAGCTTGACGCCCTCAAGAAGGAAGGCGTCTTGGACGCCGATATCTACACTGACAAAATCACCGGCACGAAGGCCGAGAGGCCGGGCCTCGAGAACGCGCTCTCCCACCTGCGCTCTGGCGATACCCTGGTCGTCTGGCGCCTGGACCGGCTGGCAAGATCTCTCTCCCATCTTATTGAGCTCGTGAACCGCCTCGCCGGGCAGGGGATTGTCTTCAAAAGCCTGACTGAGCGGATCGACACGGCCTCCGCAACCGGGAAGCTCATCTTTCACATCTTCGGCGCGCTCGCGGAGTTCGAGCGCAATTTGATCAAGGAGCGCACCGTAGCAGGCTTGTCAGCCGCTCGCGCCCGGGGGCGCCTCGGTGGACGTCCGAAGCTCAACCCCAAATCCGGAAAGGTCGTGCACGCCCGCAAGCTGTATGCGGATAAATCCAATTCGATCGCGGAGATCTGTAAAACCCTGCATATCTCGCGGGCAACCTTATACCGGTATGTCAAGTAGGCCCAGTGACCGCGAGGCTGAGTATTCTGGCCATCTGGGACTGCTACCCCGGCTTTGTCCCCCGAAGCTCCAGAACCTTCTCCGCGGCGCTCACAAGCCTTACCCCGGATTCGCCAGATGGATCGAGGCGGCACCGCCGAAGGGATTGAAAATCCTGGGGAAAACGTGGATTCCTACTTTCACCCGCTGCCCGGCTGACTTTCTCCGGTTCGAACTTGCAAATCATTGAAACGGAATAAAAATCAGCCTCGAGTACCAGGAAACGGCAAGGCCATCTGGCGAATCCGGGCCTTACATCAAGGATGGCCCGGGGATCGTCGAGATCCCGGTACGTGATGAGGTCGGTCGACCAGTGCTCTTTAAGCACATCATCCAGCATAGGGAAGGGTTTCTGGTCGCTCACGATGATCGGGACGACCGGGGTGGTCTCAAGTCCCAGTATCGAGATCACCCCCAATTCGTAGGGAACACTGTTCGGGTCGCTGAGATCGATGATTACGTAGCGGGCCAGCTGCGCCAGTAACTTGACCGTATCGGTGGTGTTCTTGCTGCGCGGGCTGCTGAAGTCGAAACGATGGAGGTACGATTGCGCTGCCGCAATCCGTCTCGCAGCGCATCAAGCACTTTCTTCCGCTCCGGCGTGAAGCGGCCAAGGATCAGCACCGCCTTGGAGGTAATGGTATCAATGACCTTACGGATCTTCTCGTTGTGCAGCAGCAGATCGATCACGGATAGAAGCATGAACCCCGCTCGCCAGGCCAAGCCGTCGGTATCCTTGATAGCTCACCCCACATGACAGAAGGTGTCCATGCGATCACCGAATATCGGATTTGCGCTTTTGCATGATCGGGATTGTGAGCTAAGTCACACCTCCAAAAAAACTGCATGATATAATGACAGCTTGTCTCTCTCGCGGGACATACACTTAGAGAAGAGGTGGACTCCACATGGCTAACTCAATACCGCTTGCCGAAGCAATTGCGGACCTTCGCGCGGAGCTTCTGGATGCCGTGAGCGAGGGTCAGGGAAAAGATCTGCATTTTGGTCTGAAGCCGATCGAGCTTGAACTTAGTCTTGCCGTGACTAAGGAGGGCGGGGCAACCGGTAAGGTAAAGTTTTGGGTGGTGGAACTCGGTGCTGACGGCAAGTATCAGAATGAGGTGATGCATAAGCTTAAACTTGTGCTTGAGCCTCGCGGCATTGATGGGCGCGAGTTCCAGGTCAGCAATGTTGGGGAAAAAAGGCCGACCTGAGAGTGCGTCTGAGGCCGCTGGATGAAAATAAACTTACTCGGTAATTAGCGGTGCCGTCCACGGGATATCGTCTAGTCGAAATATTTTCAGCCAAGCAGCCGGATGACCAGCGGGGAAGCGCCGGCACTGGCTATCTGCTGGGCGCGGGTCTTGTGCTCACGGCCCGACACGTCCTAGTGCCTGAAGAGTGGAATGGAACGCCGCCGAACTTGACCATATTCGCCCGCGCGCTAGCGCAAGGGCCGGGCGCGCTACTTGAGCAGGCCGACTTGATTTGGCCGAACGATCCAAGAGACCTTGAAGACCGGACACGACCAGACGTCGCGCTTATCCGACTTCGCTCCACACCATCCGATGCGGCCGCTAAAGTGCTGGTTGGTCGGTCACGGCAAGAACGCGAAGACGAGCCAGAGATTCTTGTCCATGCCGGCGGATTTCCGGGATTTGCCGACATGAATAAAAACAACAAACGGGATACCGTGCAACTGACGGGCCGTGTCGAACCTCTCTCGGGAGCGCGAGGCGGATTATACGAAATTAAGGAACTGAACGCCGATAAGGCGCGCCTGGATTGGCATGGGATATCCGGGGCTGGGCTTTTGGCCGAGCGAGCCCTGATCGGCGTTGTCATTACGCAGCTGCGTGGAAATGCGCTCTCAGACTTCCGGGCACAGCGGCTGGAGCCGCTACTGCGACAATTCGAAGATTTTAGGATCGCGGTTGCACCAGGCGCGGAGCTTGATCTCGAGATCACCGGCACGAACGCGCCGCCGCCAAAACTGGCGGAGCATCTTTGGCTTGTTGATCGGGAAGATCACGAAGCCGATTTTCGCGACGCCTTCAAGCAATGCTGCCCGAAATCGTCGCTAATCTGCGTGATACCTGGGCACCCGGACCATCTGCCCGAGGAGCTACTGTCTCGGTTCCGGCAAAGAACGTTGCCGGACCTGGGATGGAGTTACGGCGGAGAATTCAACTACTTTGAGTGGCCGGGCAAGAAAACGGGCACCGAGGTTGCTATGGGGCGGCTACGGGAACGTCTTTGGAGATTTCTAAGCACAAAAGAGGATGTACCGCGCGAGCCGGCCAAGTTCCGTGAGAAACTCAGCACGCCTGGTGCACCACGACTATTCTATTCCGAGATGGCCAACCTGAACAATGGCCTGCCTGCGCCCGCGGTGTTGCGTGAATGGCTATCATTTTGGGCCCAGCTCACGACCGACGATGCCTGCCCTCCTATCCATGTACTGCTCGCGCCTGAAACGCCGCAAGATGAAATGTTGGCGCTCGTGCAGTCCTTATTGACGCCGGAACTGAAATCGCCGGGAGTGCTTCAGGACCTGCAGCCTTGCACTCGCTTACATCTTAGGAATTGGGTTACGAGATCGCTTCCGGAGCAACTTGGTATGGGATCTGGCGATCGCCTGTTCACGAGCTTGTGGGACGCGCTAGGTGTTCGCTTTTCCGATCCTTTTCCTCTCAAGAGCTTGCAAACCGCACTCAAAGAGGTGACCCATGTCTGAGGCACTGTTCACAGGTGCCAAAGAGACACGGTCTGAGCCGGAACTACCGCCTCCGCTCGAACCACAACTCCGCAGCACCGGGCGTTACGTCCCCGGAGCGGCGTTGCAGGCTGCTGTGGAGGTTGCGCTTCTGCTAGGACAGCCGCTGCTGGTGACGGGTGAGCCCGGCACCGGCAAATCGACCCTGGCCAGGGCATTAGCGTACGAGCGGTTTCAAAGCCGGTATCTTGAGATGCAGGTCAAGTCGACCTCCGCCCGCGATGACCTCCTTTATCGGATCGATGACGTGCGGCGGTTCCGCGATGCGCAGCTCCGGCGCGAGAACCCGATGCTGAATTACCTGGAATTGCGACCCTTTGGTGAGGCGATCGTGCGCGCGTGCGGTCCTGATGCGCAATTGCTCGACCGTTCCGGCCGCAATCTGACCGGTGGGGAAGCGTTCCTCGACGACATGTTGGGTCCGCATCGCTTGCCGGGCCCTCCAACGGCCAGACTCCTCCTGCCTAATGCGCCCGAATGGACCGGGCCGGAACGCTGGGTAGTATTGATCGACGAAATTGACAAAGCACCGCGTGACACGCCCAATGATCTGCTTGAAGAGTTTGAGAAGTTAGCATTTGCCATGCCGGAACTGGGGCTCCGAGTCGCTCCGTCATCAGGCGACGCGGCGATCCGTCCGGTGGTGATCGTCACTAGTAATAGTGAGAAGAGCCTCCCACACGCCTTTCTGCGCCGCTGCGCCTATCATCATATCCCATTTCCGTCTGATTCCGAATTGCGAACGATCATCGCCGAGCGGCTTGGCGAACTGAATATGGCACCGCGTCTACTCGGGCAGCTTCTTGCGCTCTTCGAGCAGTTTCGCAAACAAATGAGGCAGCGGCCAGGTACAGCGGAGTTGCTCCAATGGCTGAAGAGGGCCGATGAGGACGAAGAGCTGGTTGAAGCGGCGGATCGCCCATCACGGGCGGAGCGACTGAAGCGGCTTGTCTGCATCATCGCCAAAGACAGCCAGGATCAGGATACCGCCAACGCACGCATTGACGCGTGGGCCCGCGGTGAGTGACGACCGCCTAGACACGGTGCAGTCTCCCGACCTCGTTGAGGTTGGCGAATTTCTGCGCCGACGCGGGTTTGGTATCGGCACCGGCGAAATATTGCGTGCTACCTCCGTATTACGGGCCCTGCGCAAGAGACCGGACGCACCCGTGACCCTCGCGGCGGCGGCGCCATGGCTTGCACCGGTGCTCACAACCTCGGAAGTCGAGCAGCACATTTTGCCGAGTCTCCTTTCAAGTTACGAGAATTCCGTCTCGAGCGCGCAGAAGACCACGAACAGTTCACGTGAAGTGCTTGTCGACCCGGCTCCCGCGACGAAATCGCAGTCGCGCCTTCGCTTTCGCAACACTTTCTTGTTCGCGCTTGCAAGCCTAATCCTACTCGCTGCGGCGCTGTTTTGGGGCTTTTCATCCAATCTACCGGCCGTGTCCATACCGCCTGTCGAGCTGCCCGTAGGACCAGTACATGAGATGATGGTGCCGGGTTGGATACTCGCGCTGCAACGTGTGGCTCCCGATTGGAACGAAATCGCAATCGCCCTGCCGTTTAGTATGCCACCTCTGTTGGTATGGTGGTTGTTGCGATGCTGGCGCGCGCAGCGTCATTCCATAATCGACCGCTGGCCAGACCCTGGACTGTTGGAAAAGGGGCTGGTAGAGCCGTCGTCGGCGCTGAAGCTGTTTGCACCGGAGGATTTAACGTGGACGTTGCAGGCGTTGCGCGCGCATCGGCTGGTTACCTCAGCTGCCCTCGATGTCCCTGCGACGGCTCGTGCGACCGCAGCCGCGGCCGGCCGGTTCATTCCTGTCTGTGGCAAGCGGCCGCAGCTGCCCGACTACCCGCTGGTCGTGGAGAAGCTGTGTGCGAACGACCATCTAGCCGCGCTAGGCGACGCGCTTGCGACGTCTTTCAGGGAGGGGCAGGTCGCGTTCCAGCTTTACGCGAGCCGCGGCGATTTTACCTTCGTGCAAAGCGAGGACGGCTCATCGTGGCGGTTGAGTGACCTCGCTGCACGTCACAACGCCGATTACTTGCTCCTAATCGGCGACGGCGAAGCTTTGCTCGGCCGGGGAGGCAGATCGATCAGCCAGGTCATGGAGGCAGCGGTCGAACAATGGACCGGGGTAGTACTACTCACCCCGCTTCCGAGATGGCGCTGGTCATGGCGGGAGCGCCAACTTGCCGAGAGCGGCATCATTGTGCTGCCGGCAACCCCGACCGGGTTACAGGTGCTGGGCGACTACCTCCGTGCCGGCTACGACGCTGAGAGACCGCGGCTAGCCCTACGCCAGCAGTTGGCCCACCCTGGCCCGCTGGCACGGGAGAGCCGCACGGCACTCAGATGGCATACGAACAAACCGCCTTCTCGCGGCGAGCGCGACGCGGTGCTCGACGCACTAGCGCTCGAGGTGCCGGATGCATCGCTAGAGTTGGCACGCGTACTAGCACTGTTCCCTGAGCTACGCCCTGACCTGACGCTGTACGTAGCCGAGCGCCTCGCGCAATCCGGTGAGGCGTCACTAAAACTGGACGAGGAGGCAATCGGCGCTCTCGCGGCCACGCCGTGGTTTCGCTTTGGCCGGCTGCCGGATTGGCTACGGGCCGATTTGGTGAGCGAACTGAAACCCGAGCGGCTCGGGCAGGCGCGTAAGATTTATGACGCTTGGCTGCAACCGACGGACCGCGGCGATACCGGATGGAGTTTCCAAAAAGCGGTTGGCGCGGCATCTCGGCGAGCGGGTAGCCCTTTACGGGACGTGATCTTCCTTCGGTTTAGCCGAGGTGAGAGCCTGGAGGACGTGGTCACTCTCGAAGCGCCCGAAGCGATGGCCCGTGAATTGCAGCCACCATTTTTCTCCATTGAACGACTCGGCCTACTTTCGGCGATCGTGACCGCTGCCGGCATTTTTTCTTCAGCGACGGTATCGAGACTTTCTCCGGAATTTTTTTACGTCCCCATTCCAAAGCAAGACCCGTATTGGAATTGGATACGACTCGTCTTGTGGCTAGTGCCTCCTATTGGTGTTGCCGGTTGGTTGTGGCAAATGAAGCGTTGCGTTCCGGAGCACCCCAGTCCCTTCAGGCCTTGGCCTACGATTGTTGCTGCCTTGGGCATGATAGGGCCAATGACGATAGGCGTTAAAAATCCGAACCTTGATTTCCCTTTTCTACTGCTCTTCGCTGCCGCATGCGTCGTCTGCACAATGCTACCAGTCTCGCCGGCCCCGCTCGATCCGGTCACGCCGCTGTCTTTTCTTCGCGGCAGCGCAACTAGGCTCTCCTCGTCGTTCGTGGTTCTTGCGCTCATTATCACAAGAATCACGACTGCGATGGCATTCTTGAGTGCTAACGGACCAATTGATGTTCCGGTGCAGATTATCGGTCTGTGGGCGTTGGATTGCGCTTTGTCCGGCTGGGTGCTTGCGCGCGAGTTTCAGATGCGGACCTGGTCTTCGGCGGTAGCGAGCTTGCTCGGCGGGGTTGCGCTACTCCTCGTCCCTCTTGCTTTCTTCGATGTGATCCAGGTTGCTCAGATCGCGCTTCTTTATGCGGGTATGCAAATTGGCGCACAAATCGGAGCGGCATTCCTGTTTCGAAGCAAGGGTACGCTACGCCTTCCGGGCCGGCTTGTTCCGTTTCTGCTCATAGTGGGCGGGTGGGCGCTCATGGTGGCTGGGTGGTACAAAGCTGTGCCTCCTCTGCCGACAGCTACAATTATAGTTTTTACGATCTACATCAATCTCCTCCTTGTTTACGGCGCCGAACCCAAGCGGCCACGCTCGCTACTCTTTCGCGACATGTTCTTATTACATCTACCGTACACGCCGTTGTTCGTCGCCGGGCTCTTAACGGTTCCCGTAATTGGTATGCTTTTGTTTGCCTCTGTTGCCAACGTCGGAGTGGTATTACGGGCTACTGCTTCCATTGCATTTGCCATTGCATCTGCCATCGCTTCCGTGCTCGCTCTCTTGCTCATTCCGGAGGTAGCGCGGCTCACCCGATTTGAAAGATCTGGTTGGCGGGCTATCGGTCGACCCGCCTTGCGCGCAATAGGGTTAATAATTTTGAATGCGGGAACGGCTCTAGTACGCTGGCTGATCGTACTGCCGCTCCTGCTGATAGGAATCCATCCCGGGCTAGGACTCGGGTTCCTGCCGATCGCTTATATGCCGGCCACCGCCTTGGCCGGCATATGGCTGGGGCGGGACTCCATTGTCTTGGTCACCATTGGTGCCTTGCCTCTCGTTGTTGGCGTTAATTATGGCTCATATGCATGGACCTCAAACTTGGGCCTTTACGTTCTGTCACTTGCTGTTGCCCTATTGGTCGCAGCGCCAGAATGGCGTCTTTGCCTACAAGGTTTAGTCCTAACGCCTTTCCAGATCTTTGCCATTCTCCTCGCGCTCTCATGGTCGCTAAGTGCTGACCTTATCTCGGGACAGCCGCACGTTTGGATCGCTTTTCAACTATCGTTACCATTGTGGGCTGCGGTTGCCGGCTTAGGAGCGTTGCTGACACCCCGCCTCCCCTTCTACGCCGGAACCGCCACCATGTTGCTTGCTAACATTGGGTTGACTCGGTTATTCGGCTCAGCGCTGCACCAACCGGCTCTAGGCTTCACATTTTGGAGCCAACTGTATCTCCCAACCGGCCTATTGACGATGATCCTTGCGTTTGAGACGGCGCGGCTATCGCGGAAACTTGCCGACAACGCGAATGTCGGCACCGCGGCAACCGTTCTTACCGCGTTGGCGGCGATCACCGTCATCCTAACTTTAATCCGTTTGCGCACACCTTTTCAGCCCTCCGAAGCGTTTGTCCCCTTGATGGATCACGGTATCCTTCTCGTGATCTGGTCGTTTGCTGGATACTTCATCACAAGAACTGGATGGTTACTCTATAATAATTTTTTTGTTCCCGTCGCGATCGCAGCGATTGCTATTCCAGCAGTTTTGTATATTTACACGACCCATACGGGCAGCGAGCCTATTTTAGGGCAGGCGTTTTTTGGCGTCTGGACCATCGCATGGGAGCATCCAGATTATGCATCTCTCCTGGGTTATGCTCTCAGCGGGCTAGCTCTCGGTTCAGCCTGGGCTCGCGTAACTGTCCAAAAAAAACCGATGGGGGTGGGCGAGCGGATCTCAGTGATCGAGACGACGGAGTCACGCGTGTTTAAGTCCGCATAGGTCGGGCCCGAGGGCTATTTGAAGAAATGGATCGGATGTCGTGATCTAACCTGCGCGACGCGAAACCCCGGATGTCTAGTGTCATTTTAACCAAAAATAGCAAGACATAAAGGACGTTATGTCTCCCTATTTGGGGTCCGGAAATTCTATGTAGACAGGGGATGGTATAATCAGCGGGTATAGAAAAACTTCGTCCGGAGAGACCGCAGGGGAAACTCACAGCCAAATTTTCCAGTCCGGAAGGACACGCAGATCCTCAAACTAACCTGGTGAAGCCAGAGCCGGAATGGGATGCGGCAGGGTTAACGCATGACCAGCTTGTCAGGGGGGTCCGGGCGTATGTTGATGATATGCAAAAACTCGAAGCGGGTCTGGCGCTTGAAAGGCGCACGCCTGAGGAGATAATCCACGATAAACTAAGCTGGCAGGGACAATTCACGGCATCGAGCGACCCGGAGCTTGTGGAACGGAGAAAGGATTTTTTCTTCGGCCTTAACCTGGGATGGAAGGCACTTGCCCATGAGCGCTTCAATTTGTTTTCCACTGCGGCCTCGGTATCAGCTTATGCGTTATCGGGATATGCCCACCAATATGGCCGCCGGACAATTGAGATAACGCCTGAACAGCGCAATGCGCTTGCGGCCTGCGCCGAGGTGGTCGGAATTCCGTTTGATCCTGAAGCGACGGAAATTTCTATTCCCGAGAGCGCCCTCTACCGTAACGAGCGCCTGCTTGAGGCGGCACTGGGCACAAAGGGCAATTACCTGGATAAAGACAGGGGAGGAAAGCTTTTCCCTTCTCAAAAACCTCCGGAAAAAAAGTAGAAAGACATGCCCCCTGTCCGCCCCCCGTGTTTCTCAAAACCCCCTCGCTTGCATTACGTCTTTCATCATCCATCCTTGGTAACCTATCTCCGTCTCGCCATGTCCCATCTGACGGCATACAAAAGCGGTATGTAACGACAAAGAGGCTATCCAGTTATTTCGCAAAACCCGCTGCACCCGTTCCCCTGCGCCTACTGGGAGGGGGCGCGAGCGACAGATTGTTTTCTTCTTGTTCATGGCGCAGACTTGGCGCAAATACCAAAAAAAGGCCCCAAGTTCTTTCTTTGTCCTGGCGCAGACTTGGCGTAATCTTGGCGCTAAGCGCCAAGTCCCAGGCCCCCCAAGCCCGCACAAACCCTCGCCTTCCCCCCCTCTGCCTTGGCGGACTACTTCGTTCTTCATAGCGCTTTGTGTAGTTCGTGGGTGCGGCTAGGGTGTCAAGGATTTCCTACGGGGCGCAGGCTTCCCGTATTCCTCCTTGACACGCCGCATCCACTCACCTTTGCAGGCGCCATGAAGAACGAAGTAACTGATCGGGAATGGTATATGGATGCGATGTATGTGAGGCGGTGCGGTTACTGTGACGCAGATCTGCAAGAGGATCAGCTTGTGCATGTCTGTATAGACTGTGGCATTGAGATACCCTCAAACGAATGCAGGGAAGGGAAAGGCAGATGCGGTATTTGCAGAGAGACCTTGGAGGCACTCACGCCTCCCGCTGCACAAAAGCATATAGAAACACCCAAAGTTATTGAACAGGTGAT
>JAFATF010000306.1 GCA_019244045.1 Acidobacteriota bacterium | reverse complement strand
GGGATTACCGGGTGTGCTCATTGCACACGCTGGGCAATCTTGGGACGCAAAGTTTCGACGAGATTTACAATAGCGAGAGAGCACAAGAGATCCGTAGAAATATGTTGCGGCGAACGGAGAAGTCTTGCTCTTGGAATTGTCACCAGGAAGCCTACGATGTGCCGGAGGAAGTCTAGTTGCCCGCGGCTATCTTGAGATTACATCTTGCCCGCTGCGACCTGCCTGGCGCGGGTATCGCAGACCAGGGTGTCATGGGAAAACTGGCGTCCGTGTCCCTTTCTTGCTTTCGTATCTTTGCAGATTCAATGCATATCGTATCGCGGCAGATCCTGTATCCCCGTCTGCAGGGGTCCGGAACTGCACGGAGCAGTCAGGCTGCGGTTTGCGATTCGTTTCGGATATTCAGCTTTTTATAGCGGGCGATGAATTCAGCAACTCGCCGGAGGTAAACGCCATCATTATATCGGTAGCTTCCGATGAAATGAAGAAAGGCGTGATCACCGCGCTCGAGATGGGGCTCAAAGCACGCGTACCGAGGGAATGGTAGCACAACGGCCCCCGGCGAATTAGCGAGGATATAGTTCGACGCAATCTGCTCAGTTCCGTATTCCATCCATCTCTGAACGCCGAGCATTTGGCTCATCTCAGTCGAAAACCACTCTAAGTCCGCTATGCAAAATGCGCCCCGAGCAAAACCAGCAAATCCAGCCGAAGCATGAACGTACGACCGATCTGCAGCCTCAGGTAGTCGATCGAGAGATGCTTCTGCTTCCGTACCCGCGGGCACGTTTGTCCACCCATATTTCTTAATCCAGCCCTGTACCATTCGCGCAGCGTCAAGGGCCGTTGATATCGACTTACCAGCGTCGGTTCCTAGTAAGAACGACTTATTATCTTTCCAGCACTGTACGACTTCGGGAATTGAATCGGAAACCAATGTATCTGCATCAAGCTGAATGACGTAATTGTCGCTCGTAAGTTGAATGATCTTCACCAACCGTTCCCAAAAAAAGTCGGCGCGCGGCGCGGGGCCAGTCTGAATTGTCTTAAGATCCACAAATTTCACGCCAGGGATGTGATAAGACAGGATACCCTGATCTCGGGCCGTTAGTGAGCCGTCGTCGACAACCAGTACACGCCCTCGCCCGAACTGAACGTAAAGAGACTTGATAGCTGCTAAATATGAAATAATGTCCCGGTGACAGATAAGGCTGAGGAACAGAGGTGAGTCCCCCTGGATCGGCAAAGGCTCGGTGTTTAGGAGCTTCGCCGCCACCCGGTCGAATGAGAACTTCGCCCAGGATCGCTCGACTCGGGAGGCCGCACGCGACCATAACTGATTATCATTCAGCCAAGCGGCCATGGTTCTGCATACAATACAGTGAACTGAAAGATTGTGCCAGCTCCCGTTTTTGTACCGACCCGATTTTAGCAAGAGTTCCCGCGGCCAGCACGATACTCCATTATGATACGAGGATTGAGGCCAGAAGGCTCGATGGGTTGGAAACCCCAAGGAGCGTGATGTCGTCGTTGGGGCTGAGGTGGAGGACGGTATTGCCGTTGCTGAGGGTGGCGCCGGCCAGGAGTTGCGCGCCCGAGGCAATACCGTTGCCGTTCAGGTTCGCCGCAACCTGGATGTGGTCGGTGGCCGGGTTGAAGTTGGCGATCGTGTCGTGCCCGGAATGGCTGTCGGTGAACTGGTAGGTATTGGCGCCGGTGCCGCCATGCAGGTAGTTGTTGCCGGTATTGTCGACAAAGGTCGTCGGCCCCGAGCCGCCGAACAGGTAATCGTTGCCGGTGCCGGCGACCAGCGTCGTCCGGCCGCCGCCGCCATAGAGCAGATCGGTGCCGCCATTGCCGCCGGTCAGGGTTGCGGTTCCATTGCCGACCACCGCCAAGAGCGAGTCGCCCCCTCTGGCGGTCAGGGTGACGGTGCTGGCGCCGGAGGTATCGATCTGCATCTGGCTGTTTTCCAGCCAGGTGCCGTCCGGCAGGCGCGGCACGATGCTGAATTGCGGGTATTGCTGGTAGGCCTGCGTTTCGCTCTCGCCGGCGAGGGTGAAGGCATAAGCGATCTGGCTGACGACAAAGCCGTAGGCCTGGATGGCTTGCGGCGATTGGGTAAAGGTGATCTCGTCAGCTAAGGCGGCTTTGGCGATCGGGCCGTAGCCGCCATAGGTCTGCGTCGCCCAATTGATCAGCGAGGTCGGGTTGGCCTGGACGCCGCCATCGCCTTCTTGGAAACCCGGCGTGATATTCGCATTGAACAGCTGGCTCCAGGTCGTGTAGGGGGCTCCCGTTGTGGGATCGTTGACATTCAACTTGTAGGGGGTGCCGTCGAGCGGGTTGTAGCCATTGGGGCCATTGGTGAACAGACCCGACACCCAGTTGTTCATGTACTGCAGCATCTGCACCGCTTCGGCCGAAGCCTGCGGGATATTCATCGCCGCAACCTCGGCCAAAGAGGTGACGAGGTAATCATCTTCCCACGGCGCATCCTCCCCCATATTGGGACCGGTGGAGCCCTGGATAAAGCCGTTCAGCTGTCCGTATTGGCCGTTGAAATTGTCGACAATGTACTCCTGGACGAGCCCCTTCATGCCGATATCGAGCTGATTGACAAAGTAGGCCTTCATCGGATCGCTGTCGGGGGTGAGGTAGGCGGCCTCGGCGACCTCGCGCAATTCCCAGGCGACGGCCCGGGGCTGATTGCCGTTGCTCGGACTGTTCGTGGTTGGGTCCGGTGCGCCCGGGATGTTAATGAAGGAACCGGTAAACCCCATCGGCACGGTGTTCGAGGTGTCGTAGGAGGTGGCGTAGCCGTCGACAGAGAGGATCGCGTAATTCGCCTGCGCCTGCAGCAATTCGAGCTGATAATGGCTGCCGGTGGTCAGGTAGGGCAGGTAGTTCAGATCCGGCATGTGCGCCGGATCGGGCGACCAGGGGTCGCCATCGGCGGTGGGATGACCGTCCGGCGAGACCTGCGGCCAGCCATTCACCGGCACCGTGACGTAGCCGAAATTGTTGTAGGTGAACCCGTTGACGGGCGCGCCGGTGCTCTCATCGGTGTATTGCCAGGGGACGCTGCCCGAGGCATTGGCGTTGGCCATCATGACCTGGTAGGCGGTGGCGTTCTGGCTCAAGAGCCACTGCGCTGTCCAGTTCGGCTGCACCCCGATATCGACGCGGCCGCCCGTCCCGGGCATGTAGGTGTCCACCCCGCCGGTCCCCATGGGTCCGGTCTCGGCCGCGGTCAGGCTTTGGAAGGTCGACGGGTCGACGCCATTGGAGGTGTCAAAGGCGGGGACCGCGCCGGTCGCCATCAGATAGGGAACGTCGTACTGCACGTTGGGACCGATCGAGCCGGCGCTGGCGACCTGGTAGTCCCACATCGAGTAGAGATATTGCTTGACCCCGGCAGCGCTGTAGACCTGCTGGCCGGCCTGGCTGATTGACACGTCGTAATTGAGGTCGGTCTTGCCCGGGGAAAACATCCAGCTGTTGTCGAAGATGACGTCGGTCGTCGTCGTGCCGTTGGCATAGGCGCGGATATCGAACTCGACCTTCAGCTTGCCGCCATCGACGGTCGTAACGACGTCGTACTCATTGACCCCGGGACCCGACAGCCAGGTCTTCACGTTGCCGGCATTGAGCGCGGCCTGTAACGCCGCAGATGCCGAGGCACTGTCGGTTGTCGTCGTGCCGTCGGCATTGTGGAAGGTAAAGCTGACTGCGGTATTGTAGCCGCTCGCCAAGAGGGCCGCCGCGCTCGGCGCTCCCGGCAAGGGGGTGGCCGCGGTGCCCTTGGCCAGCATCAGATCGAGTGAGCCGCCGGCGGGGATCGCCGGCGCATCCAACGTCAGCACCGCCTGCCGCACCGAGCCGTCGGCATTGGTCGACTTAACATCCATCTGCACGGCATAATTGACGCCATTGATGCGCGCGACCAGGCCGTCCCCCGGTCTGACCGCCCCCGGCAGGAATACCTGGCCAAACGTCACATAGCCGCTCGGCTCCGTCCCCGACCCCGTGTTCTGCAGACGTACCCCGACAAGGTCGCCCGTTTGGGAGGGCTGTACTACCAATGGCGTATTAACCACGGCCCCCGATGCGGCGACCGCACCCGATGCCGGATCTTGCCATATTGTCCCTGGTTGGGACCCGGAAGATCCTGAAGCCCCTGGCGCAACAACCGGTGGCGTGATCGGAGGCGTGTTTTCTGGTCCGACTGTCACCGTGGCTGTACCTGCTGCACTTAACCCGGCAGGAGCCATCACGTTGTACGTAAAACTCGAACTCTGGCCGAAGGTCCCAGCGTTAGGTTGGAACATCAGCCCGGTCAGCTGGCTGATGCTCAGGGTATCGCCGTTGTGTACTGGAGTAGTGCCATCCGAGAGGAACACTGTTCCGTCGTTCGGCAACCCGGTCACTATCACGCTTAATTGCGATGATGAGTAGTTTGGGTCCGTCGGAGCCGCAATACCGATGGGCGCGGGGCCGCTGTTCTCGGCGACACTTAAGACAGTCGCCCTCGTCACCGGGGGCAAGGAAGAAGCCGGCGCGATCGCGAGGGTTGCTTCTCCCCAGGCCCTCAGCCCCGTGGGATCGGTCACTTCGTAGCTGAATCTGGAACTCTGGCCAAAGCTTCCGGACGACGGCTGAAACAGCAGCCCGGTCAGCTGCATGATGCTTAGGATCTCGCCGTTGCTTACAGGGGTGACACCGTCCGACATAAAAACGCTACCATTGGTCGGCAAACCTGTGATTGTCACAGTCAGGTCCGATGGACCGTAGTTTGGATCGCTCGGCGCCGTTATGCCGATCGGAGTCGGCGCGCTGTTCTCGTTGACGGTCAACGAAACGGGTTCAGCGGTAAGTGCATTCCATCGCCATGTCCAAAACATATAATTTTATCCCTCAGTCGAAAGCACATCGAACACTCTCGGCGTCTATTATCCCCCTTAGCTCGCCGGGAGGGTGATCATGTTGTGACATCTGTTCGGGACTTCTCACAAACCGGTCATGTCGCTTGACTCGATTCAGCAGAGATTTCTGAACGAGGGAACCGCTTCCATTGAGCTCGTTTTCGGAGATGTGCTGCCGTACGGGCCCAGGGGCTAAAGACCTTCTCCTTGTCAACCGATCGAGTGCACCGGCTTGTCCATCAGCCCAGCTTCAGCTCCATCGGGACCGGTGCCGAGTGGCGGCGCCATCTATCATTTGACCCGAGTTGCTTATCGTGCCGCTAGCCATTTTGAGACATACTCTGACAATGGCGCGGTGCGAGGAAGCAAACGATGCATCGCACCCCACGCCTCATCACCGCTATCGTGCTCGAGGTGAGTCACGACGGCCATAATCGGGGATCCGGCCGTATAGCGAAACGAATTCAAAGCTTGCTCATACCGCGCGGTAATTCCGGTGTCACTTGGTAGTCCATTGAGCCAGAGCGCTGCTGCGGTTACGGCATAGCCGGCCTTCGTCGAGCTTTCGGTAATGCGCCATCGTAAGGCTCCTGTCCCCGTCCTTACACCAGCGCTATCGCTTTGCAGAATGATATCGCTATCGCGGGGCGCCTCGGCTGCTCGAATAGATGAAAACAGCGTACGCACAGCTACTCTCGGCGGATAACGATGTAAGGTGAGGAAAAAAACCTTCCCATCGCATCGATAAATCAGCAGGCGCGAATCCCGATTTTGCAGGCTATCTTCTATGAAGCTAGGCGGAGACGTGCTCGAAGCGGGAATCAGTACGCATCCGGAGAGTACGGGTGGTTCAATCTGACTTATTAGCGTGGCTCCATCGGAAGCCCCGATCGTTTCAAGATAATTCGCTGCAACCCGGGGCACGCTCGCGACCAGCATTATCGAGGTAAGTGCACAGATCGACGCGATAGTAGTACCGCGCACGATGGTGAAAGTTGACCGAACGGGCACAGATCCTTCTTGGCGGAACAGGTACCCGGTAAAAATCAGAACTCCCCCGATGATTACATACAGAAGCCAACCCCAGAGCACGTGGCCAGCTTCAATTGCCTCTGCATTTCCCATGAAGTGCGCAATCAGAATGGTACCGATTACCCGGAAGCAGTTTGCCAAGATCGCTACGACTAACGCGGCGGTTATAAAACCGGCACGACGAAGCGGGCTTGTAAAAAAAACGCACGCGAATAAAGCCGCGAAGGCGGCAGAAGCTACTAAAAACCGGAGACCGGAACAGGCTTGGTGGACTAAGAAGCTACCCTCGGGGATCTCGATCGAGATGCCGGTGACGTAATTGGGAATACCAAGCAGACTAAGCCCAGCCTTGGTGACGTGCACCACGAGAACTTGCAATGCGGGAACTAGGAATTCACCAAAGGGGACCAGGAAAAAGAGATACAGCAAAGGCGCCGAGAGCATTTTCCAGGTGGAAAATCCAAGTAAAGCAGCAACCAAAATCTGGAAGAGAGCCATTGCGAAAAGCTGTCGGCCCTCCATGATTCCCAATCGTTCCGCGAACAACCAAGCTCCAGCGAGGGGGACGGCTAGAACCGCAATCCAAGGTGCAGGGCTGGGGCGAGTTGCGGCTATTTCGTTACGCCGGTTCCAGGCAAGGTAAGCCGCCACTGGGACGACCAAAAAACAGTGGTTGTACGCATCCGAGTTCATCCAGACATGAAACGCGCTTATAACCTCGGCGTGAAAGATCAGGCCAAACCAGCAAAGCCCAATAATTATTGCCACCCAAGTGACTGCCCAGCCCTCGCGTGATCGCGGTGATGCAGTTGCCTGCACTGTCGGCGTGTTCACCATCTGTGCGGATCTCAATGCAACAACAATAAATGGGGAGCCTTGGAGGCTCGAAGGGTGGTTATGGCTCGCGAGGAGCGAATCACGTTTGGCCGACCGGCGTTTTTGGCGATAATATCGTATCGCGCATTGGCAAGGATTTCTCCTTCTGAGCTTCACCTGGGCGAGTTGAGAGCCGCAAAGCGCAAAGGAGCAAAGTTGCTCAGAACGGACTCAGATGCGTGCCCCCGAGGGGTTTGGCAATAACGGATATCGACGAGTATATCAAGAAGAAATCGTCCAGCGGCGCGCATATGCGCGGTGATTTTGCAAGGTAAAAAATGCAACCAGCAGAATGTCCACCGAACTGCAGAGAACTTTCGCTACTCTCGCCGTGCCATCGGCAACTGGCCGTAATACCGCCTGGGCCGCCGATCCTGATCGTTGCGATAGACACCGAGGCTGAATTTGACTGGAAGGGGCCCTTCTTACGCACTCACACACAGGTCCGCAATTTGCGTAACCAAGCGTTGGCGCAGGAAATTTTCGATCGGTTCAAGGTTAAACCGATATATCTGGTTGACTACGCTGTTGCTACCCAATCCGAAGGGTACTTGCCATTACGGGCTATACTTGAGACCGGATGCTGTGAAATTGGTGCGCATTTGCATCCGTGGATAACACCGCCCTTTGCCGAGGAGCTGAGCAACCGCACGTCTTTCAGCCATAACCTTCCAGCTCCGCTTCAAAAGGAAAAGCTTGCATGTCTCACAGACGCGATCGTATCGAGCTTCGGAATTCGTCCGGTTTGCTACCGCGCTGGCCGTTACGGAGTTGGCGAGGAAGCCGCAGATGTATTAGAGAGCCTTGGTTATGTTGTAGACATGAGCGTGCAACCGGCAATTGACATGGGCCGCATTGACGGGCCGGATTTTAGGCTGACGCCAAACAGGCCATATTGGTTTGGTCGTGGCGGATCCCTTCTCGAAATACCGGCGACGCCGGGTTTTACCGGTATGTTTACCCTACCCCCTCTCTCGGAATCGCTTTCCGTCTGGCTCTACGATCGGTTATCGCGACCTGCACTTTCGAAAGTGCGTGCCCCCGGCGTCTTCGCCCGTTCGCGCGTGTTGGAACGAATTCCAATGACGCCAGAGGGCGTTAGCCTAACCGAGCTACGTCGCCTCACACAGAAGCTCCTGAACCGCGAGAGGCGCGTCTTCGTGCTAAGCTATCATAGCTCGTCATTGCTGCCAGGAAACACGGAATACGTGCGCTCAGCGGACGACTTAGGGCGTTTCCTCGCCACGCTTGCCGCATATCTCCAATTTTTCTCCGAGGAGCTCAGCGGTACGTTTATGACGCCGACCGAGCTGAGGTCGGCGCTGTCATCACCAATCAATGGCACGGCGGCATAGGAAGAGAGTTCGGATGTCCTCTCGCGCTTGGACTAGTGACAAGGCAGCAATGCAGCCTCGGCTGACATCAGGTATTTCTATTGAAGGCGACGCGCTGTTTGATCGAGTGCCGAATTGGGAAAAGCGCCTCCTTGCCTCACCAGCGGGGCGGACATATCAGGTTATCGTTAGACTTTGCTGTCTAGCATTCCTAGGTTATTTCAGACACCGTGTTGCTTCCCTACCGAATGGTCTCATTTGGGAGAAATTGGGCGAGCGTTTCTTGTTCCGTCGACGCTACATTGAAATCGCCGAGACCTCGTTCGGGGCAAAGATAATCTGCAATACCAAAGATCTCATTCAGCGGTACATTATGGCCTTCGGCGTTTGGGAGCCCGACCTGACGGCGTTTATAAAGCGGCGGCTCAGCAAAGGCGATGTCTTTATAGATCTCGGCGCGAACATCGGTTATTTCTCATTGCTTGCTTCTCAAATTGTGGGGAAAGAGGGGAAGGTGATCGCCATTGAGGCCGCGCCGCAGATTTTCGAAGCCCTGCTTCAGAATTTGAGCCTCAACCAAATCGGCAACGTAAGACCTGCCTTAACCGCAGTTGCTGCAGAAAGCGGTTTGGTCAGTCTATACTCGGGCGGATCCGACAACTTAGGGGCGTCGACGATCATCGCAGCAAACGCAAGAGGCCCGATTGTAGCAAAGGTCAGTTGCGATCGATTCGAGAGCATTGTCAAACCGGAAGAACTGGCGAGAGCGAGAATGGTGAAAATCGATCTCGAAGGTGCAGAGGTCCCGCCGCTCAGGGCTCTAATAAAGTTTGCCCCGAATTTACGGCGCGATCTGGAAATAGTCGTAGAACTCTGTCCCGCACGACTAAGGGTTGCAGGCAGCTCGATCAATGAAATTTTGACTGGGTTTAATGAGCAAGGTTTTTCAGCCTATCAGCTAAGGAATACTTATACGCCAGGGCCTTACATTGATCGGTACCCCGTGCTGCCGCCAAAACGTATTCGTAGCCAAATAACCGAGCAAGCTGATCTAGTATTTTCTCGCGTCGACGCTGAGGAACTATAACAAGTACCACCATGAATAAACTATAACAAGTACTACCATGAAGCGTATAAATATTCTTCTTTGCACTAACGCACTTTATCTGCAGCACGCAGCAGTTTGTCTTACGTCCCTGCTTACTAATAATCCATTGCTCTTTTTCAACATAGTAGTCGTCGGCCAGTCCGCCGAAGTACTGGACGGACAGAGGCTTCGACGTTCTCTTATGCGATTTACTCATCATTCGCTTTCGTTCAAAAAGTTCACCTTTCCTGCCAATGTTACTGTTCCGCTGAACCCGAGTGCTCATTACACGCGCGATAATTGGATTCGGTTGTGGGTTCAAGATTTTTTTTCGTGCGATGTGGACCGGGTGCTGTACCTAGATAGCGATATCGTGGTCATTGGAGATGTTGCCCCGCTCTGGAACCTTGACCTCCAAGGCGCTTTGCTGGGCGCCGTTGACATCCCAGGATCGGATCGTGGTGTGACTTCGTTGGGCTTGCGCCCTGAAGATGGCTATTTCAACTCTGGGGTTTTGCTTATTGATCTCAAGCAGTGGCGGCAATCTCGCGCATTAGACACATTGCTTCGATATGTCGAGGCGCATGCCGACCTATTGCTTGATGTCGATCAGGATGCACTCAATGCATGTTTCAGCGCGCGCACCAAGCGGCTCGATTATAAGTGGAACGTCATTTGGTCGTTTTTTAGGGACCCGCCGTTAATTCCATTGTCAGCATCTGAGATCGAAGGCGTGCGTCGCGAAGCTCGGATTATTCACTTCAATGGAAGTAAAAAGCCATGGAACTATTTTTGCGATCACCCACGCAGGAGGGAGTACGACAGATATCTGCGCATGACTGAATGGCGTCATTACGTGCCACGCGACCGTACGGTATTGAATGTGATCCGAAAAAACGTGTCAGCTATATTGCCAGGGCGGATTAAGACGCTACTCAAGAGCTTTTCATCGAGAGCTCGGGGATCCGCTTTCTAAATCCGGTGCCTCAAATGGGCAATCCCCAACGGCCATTTTCATTTTGCTGCGCCGCAATCGAGCAATCCGGACAGGGAGGTCTCGACAGTCAGTGTCAAGAACTCGCGCGTGAGGCAGGTCGGACGACGATGGGGTCCGGATGACGCTGCCATCCGGTCGCTGGGTCATTGCACCGGCACGCTCGAAGGCTCGGGGCTTGAAAGAGTACCGTCGTCGATGTTCATTGACGAGCGTAGCGCCTTTCACGCCTCCAGAATTGAATGGCCCCTGACGCATATGCATAAAGCTTTAGATGTCGAACCCACACCGGTCCCGGCGAGAGCGGCCGGTGCAGGTGATACAGTAACCATCCCTCTACCAGACCGAACCAGAGCCATCGCGGTACCCCAAACCAGAAGGGTCCTCTCTGGCCGTGGCCTTTATACCGCTCGACGAAGGCATCCTGTTCACCCGCACCGGCGTAATATCGGCGCAAATAGTCAATCGTCTGTCTCTCGCGCCCTATGCAGTGCTCAACGATTGCTCCGGGAACTGGATAGCCGATCGCACCAGCTTGCAGAATTCGTTCTATGACGTCGTGCTCGTCACCTCGCCGCTGTCGGAGGGGGGTGAGGCCGAGCTCCGGGTCATACCGAAAAGCGCGCTGCTCAACGGTGCGAATCGCGAAGTTTGCTCCGAGAGGCAATCGGTTTCCAGCGACTGACAATGGGGTTGCAGCATCGCCTAGGTCTCGGATGCAATAGGGGCCACCAAGGAGCCGTTCACTGTCGATTATCCACTTTACCGCTGGTGACTCGTATTTCGGCCTAATTGGACCACCAAACACCGCCGCCTCAGGCCGGCTGCGAAACGCGTTGGCATAAGCAGCTAGCCATCCGGGATCGACGATGACATCATCATCAGTCCATAAAATGTAATCGCCAGTCGCAACCTCGATTGCTCGGTTGCGAGCATTAGATTGACCGGGTTCTCGCTCGAACTCGCGTCGGATTGGTAACAGGTTGGCGAAGCCAGCTATCACTGCGTCCGTATGATCGGTACAGTTGTTATTGACTACCACCAACTCCCAATCGATCTCCGCCGATTGCATGCGTGCAAGAGACTCGAGCGTTCTGCGAAGCGACTCGGCTCGATTGAAGGTGCAGATAGCCACGGTGACGCGCATGTGGGCAGGCAATTTACTGGTGCAGCATTGGAAGGAGCTATGACAATTATATAAAAGTTTGCGAACAGGCAAGCGGGTTGATTATGCAAAAACCCTGCGCTATTTGTTTTCGAGTGTGGAGGCCGAACTGGCGCTTGTACTGTAAGTGCCGCGCTCGCATCCAAATTGCGATAGTCGATCGTGCGCTCTCTCCATTTGAGGAACAAAGCCCCGAATGAATCCTGTGTTAGTCGAAATTCTGACATCGGGATCGGTTACGGATGGATACCAGACCCTGCCGTTGCATTCCAGCATGAGCCCCGAAGAAGGCGAATTAATCAATCGCGTTTACCAGAAAGTAAAGCCGAATACATCCCTTGAGGTTGGCATGGCTTACGGTGTTTCGACCCTTTTTATAGGGGATGCGCTTACCGCGAATGGCAAAACTGCCCGACATATAGTGATCGATCCATTTCAACGCACGCAATGGAGGGGGATAGGGCTCAGAAATGTCCAGCGCGCTGGGTTTGGCAGCCTGGTAGAATTGCACGAGGCCAAATCGGAACTTGAACTACCGACGCTTCTTTCAAATGGAACCGAGATACAAGTGGCGGTTATTGACGGCTGGCACACGTTCGATCATACGCTGGTCGACTTTTTTTATATCAACAAGATGCTGGCTGTTGGTGGAATAATTATTTTGGACGATACCAACATGCCAGCCGTGAAACGCGTTGCGGATCATATCCTAAGCTATCCAGCGTACCGCCTTTATGCCAGCGTCATGGGGCCCACTAAACGGATCGGGTTTAGGACGCGCC
>JAFATF010000022.1 GCA_019244045.1 Acidobacteriota bacterium | reverse complement strand
AGGCATTCGAGGTGCGGTGTTCTGAGCCAACCCCAGAACCGGCCCCGTGAGGACCATCAACAAGCCCAAGATCCTGTTCATGTCTTCCTCCCATCGGACGTGGAGTAAACAATTCCCAGTGTAGATGAGATGCACGACATCGCGTCTACGTGACCACCGCGGCCGACCCGACCGAGGTCTCACGGAGATGCGAACGAGAATGCTTGTTCAGGGGACACGCTCTGACGCCTGGTTGATCATCTTTGATTTGCTAGCCAAGCGGGCGAAACGTTGTGCCCGTCTGTGCTACCCTGGCTCCTTCATTCTTTCCCCAGCAAACATTCGTCGTAGCACGCGCGAAAAGCGCGAACCATGGGCATGCCCTTTAGGCAATTTGTTACACCTGCCCTGCGCTCGTGCCCGACCCCAAACTTGTCGAGCGATGGGCACGAGGTGCAATGACAAACACCTGTCGCTATCGCGAGGCGAAAATACCCTTTTCTTGGCCTTGGCGGAGGATACCCACTCCAGGACCCGGGCGCCCAGGCTTGAGCTATTGTCGATCCCCTGTGCTCACCCTATTTCGTGGCGAGAAACCTCCCCTGCGCCTATATTGCCGTTCACCGATATGTCTTGAGTTCAACCCGACTCATGTGCTTCGATAAGCGCGCCGTGCTCAATTGCTTTTGACGGGTGATCTGCTCCCGCACGTCACCGTACGACGTACGTATATGGCTTCTCGGTTTGCCACGCGATTTGGGCGCGAGACTACGCGAGCCTACGAATTGCCAGGTGTAGAAATGCACCCTTTGGCACAGTTTCCTGTGCCCCATCATTTGCCCCCTACTCGGCATGCAATCTTAGGCAAAGTAGCCAGTCTTCCAACATCAGAAATGGCTCGATTTATTGCCGCAGACCTGGCTTAGGTAAGGCCGAAATCCTAGTAAATGCGGATCACGCGATCGCCCGCAGACGGGGAATCCGTTGCTGGACACCCAAAAATGGGTGAAATGTTTATCAAAGTACCTAGACCCTATACAACCAGACGCGGGGTTGCCGGTATCGAATAGCGGAAATCGGAGGTGGAACCATGCTTTGGACGATTTTTGTTATTTTGCTGGTCCTGTGGTTGCTAGGGTTCAGTTTCCACGTGGCGGGCAGCCTGATTCATCTGCTGCTGGTCATCGCGGTGGTAGTTCTGGTTATTAACCTGCTGACTGGCCGTCGCAGTGCGGTCTGAGGAGGGCAGACGATGCAATTAGGACTGAAAATCTTAGGCCTGGCAACACTTGCGGCAGTGCTTGGCACCTGGGGGCTCGCACAAGCCGCCCAGAGTGCTGGACAAGATATGAAAGACGCGGGAAACGCCACTAAGTCCGCCGGCCAAGACGTGGGACACGCAAGTAAGAAGACGGCGAGGAAGGCAAAGCACCAGACCAAAAAAGGAGCCCACAAAGCAGCCCATAAGACTCGCCAGGGAGCTTCGAAGGTGGAAGACAAGACCGCTCCGCCACAATAGCGCGAGCCTAATAGGGGCGGGCAAGCTTCTGCAAGGCAAAACTGGCTGCCGCGATGGCAGCCAGTTTTGTCGCGCTTGAACCGCCCTCGCGCTCTGACCCTCAGGTAGCTAATCGATATCGAACTGCTCTTGATGCACTGCGGGATCGCTCTTCACGATAATGCTCTTTCCCGTCAGTTCTTCCATTTCGCTCAACCAGCGGCCGTTGTTCGCCTTGAGAACCTTGGCGACCTCCGGATTCACGCGCAGCATCACATCGGTGTGCTCGAGGTGCCTGGTCATTTTACGCATTTCGACGTAAATCTCGTTACATATTGTGTTGACGGACTTGACGTATCCCGTGGCCGTGCAATAAGGGCAAGGCGTGCCGATGGTCCGCTCAAGCGACTGTTTCACTCGCTTGCGCGTGATGGCCACCAGCCCGAAATCGTTGAATTGCAGAGCCTTGGAGGGCGCTCGGTCAGCGCGCAGGGCCTCCTCCAATGCCTGCATCACTTTTTGGCGATTGCGACGCTCGTCCATGTCGATGAAATCGATCACGATGATTCCGCCTAAGTCGCGTAGCCTTATCTGGCGTACGATCTCCTTAATCGCATCTACATTGGTTTTCACAATGGTATCTTCGAGGCGCGAGGTCTTGCCAACGTACTTGCCGGTGTTAACGTCGATTGCTACCAGCGCTTCGGTTTGGTTGATTACGATATAGCCACCGCTCTTGAGCCATACCTTTGACTTGAGCGCTTTGTTGATCTCCTCATTGAGGCCAAACTGCTCGAACAGCGGAGTCTGTTTGGTATAGAGCTTTACCCGTTTGACCAGCCCGGGTTGGAAGCGATTAGCAAAGCGGAGGATGCGCTCATATTCCTGCTCTGTATCAACCCAGATTTGCGAAAAGTCGCTTGTCACCTGGTCACGCAGAACTCGCTCCACAACGTTGAGATCGTGATAGATCAATGCCGGTGCTTTGCCGTTTTCTGCACGATTCTTGATCTCGTTCCACAATCCCTTCAGAAAACGGATGTCGGCCCGCAACTCTTCCTCGGCAGCTCCTTGCGCTGCAGTGCGCACAATGAACCCGCCGTGACCGTTTTCGCGTTCGCTGAGAACAATGCGCTTCAGGCGCTGCCGCTCATCCTCGGAAGCAATTTTGCGGGATACCCCGGTGTGATTAACGGTTGGCATGTATACGAGAAAGCGCCCGGGCAGTGCGATATGACTGGTGATGCGAGCACCTTTTTTGCCGATCGGTTCTTTGGCAATCTGCACCAGAACCTCCTGACCCTCTTTCAAAAGGTCGGAGATGAGCGGGGCCGGACGAGACGGGAAGTCCCGCCGGGAACGAAAACGTCGTCCCAAAGGCCGGCGTCCGCCCCCGCCGCGGCGGCGCTCGTAACCAGGATGCTGAGGCTGCACCCGCTGTTGATAAGCTGCAGTTGCCTGCGGAGCGCGTACCTCGGCACGCGTGTCGCCGGGGCCGCCGTCGTGTGCCTCGGCATCAAGCAAGGCTTCGGCTTGGTCTTGCGCCTCCTCGAGCTCGGCTTCTTCGGTCTGCTCTTCCAATCGACCGTCTTCCTCGCCCGGCTGCACCTCGCGAGCCTCCACTGCCAGCTGGTCCACTGCTTCGGCTTCCCTTGCTGCGGGCGAGGGCGCCAGGTCACGCTCGGTGGTTTCTTCTTCCAGTTCCTCGAACTGCGCATCCTCCTCGAGCTCTTCCACATAAGACGAGAGGTCGGCTTCTTCTTCGTCGATCTCCTCTTCTTCAAGCATCCCCGCCGCCGAACCGTAGCCCAAAGCATGGGAGCGCTCCTGCGTGCCTGCCTGCGTCTCGACAACGGTACTATGTTCTGACCGATCGGCCTGCGCCTCGCCAGCTGCACCTTCAAAAGCAGAGGCACCCCTAATCTGCCGGTCCGAATCATGCCCGGCTTCGGCGGGTACGGCAGCCTTGGCTATCGAGTCGGCAACTTCGGTTGGCTCCTCGTCCTTTACTTGCCGGCGAGTTCGGGCAGCAGAGCCACGCTTCGACGCGGAGTCCAACTCGAGTTTCTGTTGCGAAATTTTTTCGGGGCGAGAAAATAGCGGCTCGTCCTCCGGAAACGCCTCCGATATCAGCGCGGCTGGAAGCTCCGGGCTTCCAATTAAAGCTTTGTCAACTGGCGAAGTGGATACCTGGTTTTGGTAGCGCTGATACTTGGAAATTGATTCGCCCGGCAGGATGATGGGCTGGTATCCAGGAGGCGGTCCATAGTCAGATCGAAGCCTTTCGGTCCGATCTCCCGGCGATTGAGATGTTGCCTCTGAGGAACGGGCGTACCTGCCTTCGGCCAGTCCGCGCTCATGCTGACCCCTTTCCCCACGGCGTCCGCGGCGACGCCGGCGCCCGCGCCAACCTCTGGGCTCACGTGCTTCTGAGTCCGCGGTATTGCTGGGTTCCGCGGCCTGTGAAGGCTCGGACGGTGGCGCCTCGGACGGCTCATTAAACGGCTCAGATTCGATGACGAAGCTTGGGCCGCCTGCCGCCGGGCGGGGCTCGGCCGCGCTCGCGTCCTGAACCTGGGCCGGTGGCGCGACTTCATGCACTCCCCCTCTGACAGCAACCACATCGGTTAGGTCGGCATCATGTTCTTCCAATTCCATGAAGTCGGAAACATAGAGGAAGGCATCGCGCTCTAGGCCAATGTCCACGAAGGCCGACTGCATGCCAGGCAGAACCCGCGTGACTCGTCCCTTGTAGATGGACCCGGCCAGTGTGTATTCGTTTTCCCGCTCGAGATAAATCTCGGCGAGTTGATCTTCTTCAACCAGACCCACCTTGGTCTCATGTGGGGTGGAAGACACAAATAATTCCCTTGTCATGCTAGCTCCGGTTCTGTCCCCGATCCAAAGGAGACAGGGATCACCGGCGCAACGTCAGGAATAGGCAGGAAGGATCGGGCGTAGCGACCCGGAAACCAGCTAGATACACACCCACCCAAGGGGAACTCCCCTCGCAAGTGTTCGTACAAGCTTGGGAATCGGTTTGCACTTATTGTACTTGTGCCCTGCGCCGGGTTTGTGACCGCCTTCTCGCTGTGAGGGGGCCGTTACCCGCCCGGCAATGCTTGCTCGAATCCTGCCCGGCCTTAATTCTCCTTTTGGCCGGTAAGTGCCCTCTTCACGCGAGGGCGATCGTAATCTTCTAAAGCTGCGCCCATGCGCAGCACTACTTCCCTTCCCCAGCTCTGCTCAGTTGACAAAACGGCGCATGCGTATGTTCATCACAATTCCCAGCGCCAAAAACATGAACAGAACGGAAGAGCCGCCATAACTCATCAATGGCAGCGGTATTCCCGTGACCGGCATAAAGCCAACCACCATGCCAATGTTCACCAGGATGTGGAAGCTCAGCACAGCTACCACCCCCATGACGATAAACGCGCCTGCGCGGTCGGGCGCTGTCTGCGCGTTCTGCGTCAAACGCATCAGCACTATGAAGTATAGCAGCAGAACCGCTAAGGCGCCCACAAACCCATGTTCCTCGGAGAAGGCAGCAAAAATGAAATCGGTTTGCGGCACGGGCAAGTAGGCAAGGTGCGTCTGCGAGCCTTTGGCCGTGCCCTTTCCCCAGATTCCGCCCGAACCGACGGCAATCTGGGATTGTATAACTTGGTACCCGGAGCCCTGCTTGTCCGCCTCCGGATTCATGAAGCTGGTCAAACGTTCCTTCTGATAGGGTTTCAGCACTTTCAATCCGATGGGAAGCATCATGCCAGCAAGCATCACGACTGCAAGTGCCTGCTTCAGCCTCAGGCCACCCAGGAAAAGACCCATGACCGCGATGGGCAGGTAAGTTAATGCCGTGCCCATGTCGGGTTGGGCCAGAACCATCAACATGGGAATTCCAACGACCATGCCCGCCTTGATGAAATCGGACCAAGACAGATCCTTGTGGCGCATTTCGGCAAAATATCGTGCCATGGCCAAGATCAAAATCAGTTTCACCCATTCGGAAGGCTGAAAATGGAATCCCGGCATCTTGATCCAGCGGCGCGCGCCCAGGTACTTTTGTCCGAACACCAGAACCGACACCAACGACGCCACCGAAGCAATGTACATCCAGTGAACCTGCTCCAGCATCGCCTGATAGTTGATCAGGCTGATCAAGAACATGCCAATCACCCCGCCGATTATCCAATAAACCTGCTTGAGGTGTGCCCCGGCGAACTTCGTGTGCAGCGTGGCACTGTAGATTTCAGTCACGCCAATGGCACAAATCAACAGCACAAACCCCAACAGAGGCCAGTCAAAATCCCGAAATGAAACGTAACGAGACATGGCTAAATTATTCGACGCCGGGCGCAACCGTCGCCAGTGACAACCGATGGGTGGAGAGGTCAACGAAGAAATGCCCAGCGTGCACAGTCTGGCCACCTGCGCTCTCCTCGACAGGCAGAGACCATACGCCCCCCATCTCCACTTCAGTGGGGCCACCCCGCTTGGCTACCTTGGTGGGCTGCCGACGTCGCTTCTCCACATACGCCCTAACCACCTGCGCTGCCAAACGGGCGGCAAACTGACCATGTTCGCCTCCCTCGAATAGGACAGCGACGACCATTTCAGGATTTCTGCGTGGCACAACGCCAACGAACCAGGCGTTGTCTTTGTAATCTTCTTTGCCATGAGCCAGCTTTGCCTTTGCCGTGTTGCTAATTGTCTGCGCACTGCCCGTTTTGCCGGCAAAGTCAATGCCCTCCAGATGCGCACTTCCCGCCGTTCCCGCCGCCGTGGTGACCTGCGCCATGGCATCAGTAATGATTTCCCAATTCTTGGGATCGATCGGAATCCTCACTTCTTCGGGCACATTTGACACCGGCATGACATTGGCAGGTACATCCGAAGGAAAAGCAACATGCGGGCGCCGCAGCACGCCCCCACTTGCGATTCCACCGATGGCGCGAGCCAGTTGGATCGGTGTAACCGCGACCGCACCTTGCCCAATGCCAACCGAGATCGTCTCCCCCGCGAACCACTTTTGCTTGAAGTTCTTTATTTTCCACTGCTCCGAGGGCATAACCCCGCTGACCTCCTGCGGCAAGTCGATCCCGGTCCTCTGCCCCAGCCCGAAGGCGGTCGCATATTGGGCGATGCGTCCGATACCGAGTCTCTCGGCCAGGGTATAAAAGAAAACGTCGCACGACTGATAAATGCCTTTCGTGATGTCCACCGCTCCATGTACGCGGTGCAGGCTGGTAATCCAGCACTTGAAGTAGCGGCCGTAAAAGGTTGCTCCGCCGGGGCAATTTACACGCAGATCTTGGGCAACACCTTCCTGCAAACCGGCGGTGGCCATGATGATCTTAAACGTTGATCCGGGGGCAAGTTGCGCCTGAATGGCTTTGTTGAGCAGTGGATGTTCTGGATCGGTGACAAGTCTGTTCCATTCATCCCGCGAGATCCGCACGGCGAAATCATTGGGGTCGTAGGTCGGGCGGCTGACCATGGCGAGGATCTCGCCAGTATGGGGATCCATGGCCACAATGGCACCATTTTTGTCTTCCATGGCTTGTTCGGCAGCGATTTGCAAATCGATATCGACGGTGAGCTTCAGCTGCTTGCCCGGTACGGCGGGTGTCTCGTCGAGCCGCTGTACTTCCTTTCCTCGGCTGGTCACCACAGAGCGCCGTGAGCCGTTCTTGCCCATCAGAAGCTGGTTGTATTGCTTTTCGATACCGGAAATTCCCACGACGTCGCCCGGATTGTAAAACTCAAATTGCGGCTGGTTCAGCATGTCCTCCGTCACTTCCCCGACATACCCGATCAGATGCGCCATGAATCCGCTCTTCGGATACAGCCGGCGATGGGACATAATCGTGTCCAGTTCCGGCAATTCGTTACGGTGCGCCTCGACAAACGCCAACTCATCCGGGGTGATGTCTTCCTTCAAAAAGATCGGTTGATACTGGGGAAGCCAAGAGAATTTTTTGATCCGCTCGCGCACCTCGTCGGCTTTGAGGTTGAGGCCGCGAGCAATCAGATCGGCATCCGCATTGAGGTCGCGGCTTTGATCTCGTAGGAGCAGCGCGGAGAATGAGGGGTAATTATCGACGATAGTTCGGCCTTCGCGATCGAGAAGCTTGCCCCGTGGGGCCAGAATGGGAACGTTCCGAACCCGGTTCTTCTCAGCCAGGCTGGCATAGATATCACTGTTCATCACCTGCAGCCGCCACAGACCATACGTCAAAACCAGGAAAATGCCGACAATGATGTACTGCACGGCGGTGAGCCGGATCGGAGAGACTTTGTCATCGCGCTCTAACATCGGGTCTCGGTTTGGTCGTACTCGGCTCCGAGTTGTGTCTTCATTGAACTCTACTCTCGAGCGCTAGATTGGTCACGCCTCTTGCTGGTGACGAAAGTCACTACTCGGCGAAAGCTCACCGTATTTCTACATCCCCGCGCGTCCAAACTTGACGGCGGCGATTCCCGCCGCGAACGGAGAATTGCTCTCATGCCCTTTGCTTCAGCCGATCCAACAGCGCGAACAAGAGTACCGCCACGAGTCCGTTCGCCAGGCTCGCCCAAAACTCATGAGACCAGCTCCAGTGCAGATCGAGCTGTACCATGCCCCGGGCGACAACGAAATATACGATCTCATGTACCAGGTAGAAGAACACTGTACATAGAAAGCGGGCGCCTATGTTCTCGACATCAATCTTGACGCCAAGCGAGGAAGCACCAAATCCCACCACCGTTTTTGAAATGCCATACAAGCCGATCGGCTGGTGGGTGAGGGAGTCCTGTAGGAGGCCGATGACAGCTCCCGTCAAGAGTCCAGAAATCTGGCTGCGGCGAGCAATAGCAAAAAAGATCACGACCAGCAGGGGCAGGTCAAACATGCCGAACCAGGAGAAGCGCAGAGGAACGAACGCCTGCAGAAACAATGCCGCCAAAGGAAGCAAGATGGCGGTCGGAAAATTGAAGCGATAGACCTCCACCTGCTCCTGCGAATCGTAGAGGATGGGCACGCTACTGAGGGTTATCCTCCACCGGCGCTGTCGGCTTGGGTTTAGCCGCAGGGGCGCTCTTGCTTGCGGGCTTCGCCTTTTCAGGCTTTACCACAGCTCCGTCTGCCTGATTCGCCGGTTTCGCGACCAGCAATGGTTGGGCATTGGCTGAGGAGGGGGGGACCATCTCGTACGGCTTCGCTGCTTTAGCAACGGACATGGAGTTGGCTGGCACCCCCCCCGTTTGATTACGCTCGCTTCCCGTGATCGCCTCGAGGCCCTTCGCGCCTGTTGCCCGGGGCGCGGTGCTTAGGGAAGGGTTTGGCCGAGACCCACTTCTAGAGGGGGCCGAGGCTTCTGGCGCAAGGGTTTTTCGAGCGGCGCTCAAGTTCTCGGTGCGATCCCCGGCCGCTACCTTGTCGTCATGGCCAACACCGCTCGCGCTCGAGGGCTTGTTCGGGTCAGCAGCGGGCTTTCGGGGTACGGAAGGGAGCCGTTCAGCCAGTATGTCAGCCGCTCGTACCCGTCCCCCGGCTTCGGCCAGGGATGGCGAGCGCGTCTCGACAGCGGTAACTACCAGCACTTCTTCCAACTTGCTCAGGTTCACTGCAGGCTTCAGTCGAATGTTCAAGAACGAATCCGAACCTGCTGCCGCCCGATTGACCACTCCAACCGCAAGGCCTTTGGGAAAAATCTGGTCGCCGCCGCTGGTGAGCACGCGCTCGCCCGCTTCCACCGACTCATCGCTCAGAATCTTCTCTACCACAAGTTCGCCCGATGGAGTCCCCCGCAGAATTCCTTGCAGCCGCGATTTCTCAAGGACGACCCCGACGCCGCTAGTCTGATCATTTACCAGTAATACCTTGGCGGTGTGTTCTTGGTAGACGTCGATAACTTTGCCGACGATGCCCTCGGCTGTGATGACCGCCTGATCGGACTTGACGCCGTCGGCCGAGCCCTTGTCGATGTAAACCGAACGCGACTGCTCACTT
>JAFATF010000432.1 GCA_019244045.1 Acidobacteriota bacterium | reverse complement strand
AGGCCATTTTACTTCCCGCGGGGGCGCAAATCTCGCCAAACCCACGCGCAAAGCCCCTCGAGGCTTCGCCCATGCCGGGACTAAGAGTTGATATCATGGGACGTCTAGCACTCATCACGGGAGAATTCCAACGTGGCCGAAACCCAGACCAATGGTCTCGAGGTGCTCGAGACTCGAGAGTGGATCGATTCGCTCGACTATGTTCTGACTCAAGGGGGGGCGGATCGCGCCGGCAGGCTGCTGCAGCAATTGGCGTTGCACGCGCGGCGTTCTGCCGGTATTAACCTGCCCTTCATTGCGACCACGCCTTACCAGAACACGATTCCGGCTACCCAACAACCCCCTTTTCCGGGCAGCCAGGAGATGGAGCGACGCATTAAGAGTTTAGTTCGGTGGAATGCCCTGGCCATGGTGGTTCGCGCCAATAAGCTTCAGGAAGGCATCGGGGGACACATTTCAACCTATGCCTCCGCAGCCACTCTGTACGAAGTCGCCTTCAACCACTTCCTCCAGGCACGCACCGAATCGGGTGATCGCGACCTCGTCTATTTTCAGGGCCATGCCGCGCCCGGCATCTATGGACGGGCGTACCTCGAGGGCCGCATCCCGCGGCAGAAGCTCGAAAACTTTCGACGCGAGCTGAACCCCGGAGGCGGGCTTTCTTCTTATCCCCATCCTTGGCTCATGCCGGAGTTCTGGGAGTTTCCCACTGTCTCCATGGGACTGGGTCCGATCCAGGCAATCTACCAAGCGCGCTTCATCAAGTACTTGGAAAACAGGGGCCTCAAGCAATCGCGCGGCGGTAGGGTCTGGGCCTTTCTCGGCGACGGTGAGATGGACGAGCCAGAATCACTGGGATCAATCACCCTGGCTTCCCGGGAGAGGCTGGACAATTTGATCTTCGTCGTGAACTGCAATCTGCAGCGGCTTGATGGACCGGTACGCGGGAACGGCAAGATCATTCAGGAGCTTGAGGCCATTTTCCGCGGCGCCGGCTGGAACGTCATTAAAGTGATCTGGGGAACGGATTGGGATCGCCTGATCCAGAGCGACCGCGACGGCTTGCTGGTGCGCCGTATGGGCGAGATCACCGACGGGCAATATCAGAAGTACTTCGTCGAGAGCGGCGCGTATTTCCGGCAAAACTTCTTTGGGACCGATCCCCGGCTTTTAAAAATGGTTGAGCACCTCTCCGACGAGCAACTGGCGCGCATGCGCCTCGGTGGACATGATCCCCTTAAGGTTTACGCCGCCTACAAGGCGGCGGTCGAGCATACTGGATCGCCCACCATTATTCTCGCCAAAACCATTAAAGGCTACGGTCTCGGTGAAGCGGGTGAGGGGAAAAATATTACTCACCAGCAAAAAAAGCTCAACGACGAAGAGTTGCGGATGTTCCGTTCGCGCTTTGGTATTCCCATCGCGGATGAACAGCTGCACGAGGCGCCCTTCTATCGCCCCTCCGACGACAGCGCAGAAGTTCAGTATATGCAGGAGCGACGGCGACAGCTGGGTGGTTATTTGCCGGAGCGCAAAGTGCGTGCCGTTCCCATCCGACCGCTCTCCGAGGCGCACTTTGAGGAATTCTATAAGGGAACCGAAGGCCGGGAAGTTTCGACCACCATGGTCTTTGTCCGGCTGCTGGCCAAGCTCCTGCGCGACCCCCAGATCGGCAAACTGATTGTGCCCATTATTCCCGACGAAGCGCGTACCTTCGGCATGGAAGCACTGTTCCGGCAAGTCGGGATCTATTCAAGTGTCGGACAGCTATATCAGCCGGTCGACATGGACACGCTGCTCTATTACAAAGAGGCCGAGAATGGGCAGATTCTCGAAGAGGGCATCACCGAGGCGGGTTCCGTATGCTCCTTCATCGCCGCCGGTACGGCCTACGCCAATCATGCGATCAATACCATCCCGTTCTTTATCTATTACTCGATGTTTGGCTTTCAACGCATCGGAGATCTGATCTGGGCGGCGGCCGACATGCGCACCCGCGGGTTCTTGCTCGGTGGTACCGCCGGCCGCACTACCCTGGCGGGAGAAGGCTTGCAGCACCAGGACGGGCATAGCCACGTCCTGGCACTGAGCGTGCCGAACCTGCTAGCGTACGATCCGGCGTTCGCCTACGAAATCGCGGTGATCATTCAGGAAGGCATCGAACGCATGTACGTGAAGGGTGAGTCCGTCTTCTACTACCTGACCGTCACCAATGAGCCACTACCCATGCCTGCCATGCCGGAGGGCGAAGAGGTGCGGCGCGGCATTTTGAAAGGTATGTACCGCTTCAAGGTCTCCAGTATTAAAGATTCCAAGTTGCACGCGCAGCTGATGGGAAGCGGCACAATCCTGTTCGAAGTGCTCAAGGCACAGCAGATTCTAGGCGAGAAATACGGTGTGGCCGCCGACGTGTGGAGCGTTACCAGCTACAAGCAGCTGAACCAGGATGGCAACGACTGCGAACGCTGGAATCTGCTGCACCCGGAGCAAAGAGCGAAAGTGCCTTATGTGACCCAGTGTCTGAAAGATGCCCCCGGCATTTTTCTGGCCGCGTCGGATTACATGAAGGTTCTGCCCGAGAGCATTTCCGCCTGGGTTCCCGGAAAATTAGTGGCGCTCGGAACCGATGGATTCGGTCGCAGCGACAATCGATCTGCTTTGCGTGACTTTTTCGAGGTTGATGCCAAACATGTGGTGGTGGCCACTCTCAGTGCCCTGTTCCGCGAAGGTAAAGTTGGCTCGGAAACCGTGCGGCGGGCGATCCAAGATTTAGGCGTTGAGGCCGACCGGCCTAGTCCTGTGAGCCGGTAGAAAAGGGATGGGAGCATGACGGAGTTCAAGCTACCGGAACTCGGTGAAAATATCGAACAAGGCGATCTGGTCCGTCTCATGGTCGAGCCTGGGACGCGAGTGAACGAGGGTCAGCCCGTGATGGAACTGGAAACCGACAAAGCGGTGGTCGAGGTCCCGTCCTCGGTCAGCGGCGTGATTAAGGAAGTTCGGGTGAAAGAGGGCGAGAAGCTGAAAGTCGGTCAGGTTATCTTTACGGTGGACGATGGTGCTAAACGAAATGGAGGAAATAAGAAGAAAGAGCATCCCGAGACCCCCGAGCTCCGGGCGGCCACAAAAGATGCAGGCAGGGCCACGGCCGAAACGGCTGCCCCAAGCGCCCAACCTCTTCCCCCACCCGATTCCCATGAGGAGCCGCGCCGGGCGAGCGAATTTCGCCTACCCGAACTTGGAGAAAACATCGAGCAGGGTGACCTAATCCGGCTCATGATCTCGCCTGGCACGAAAGTTTTGGAAGGGCAGCCTGTCCTCGAGCTCGAGACGGATAAGGCGGTCGTCGAGGTGCCTTGTTCGGTGGCCGGAGTGGTAAAGGACCTGCACGTCAAAGAAGGCGACAAGCTCAAGGTGGGGCAGCTCATCTTCACGCTCGAAGGCCCCACCGTAGCAGCTCCGCCCCAGCCTAAGCCGGAGCCGGTCGAACACGCTTCCGGTCAGCACGGCGCCCGCTTGGCCTTTCAAGCGGCCATTCAGGCCGAAGGCAAGCGTGAAGAGCAAGCCTTACCTCCCGACCTGCCCTTTCACCCCCCGCCGGCCTTTCAACTGCCCGCGCAATTGGGCAAAGTTGCTGGGACCGAGCATCGGCCGCCCATTCCGGCAGCGCCCATGGTGCGCAGACTCGCCCGCGAGCTGGGAGTCGATATTTACGAGGTGAAGGCAACTGGCCCCGGGCGCCGCATCAGCGAAGACGATGTTAAGGCGCACGCCAAGCAGTTGCTGGCAACAGCCGCTTCCCGGGCGCAGGTGCCACGCAGTTTGGCTGAGCCGAAACTCCCCGACTTTGCCAAGTGGGGAAAAATTGAGCGTGTCTCGATGCGCGCCGTCCGACGCAAGACGGCGGAACATCTGCGGGAAGCCTGGAACACGGTTCCCCACGTCACGCAAAACGATCGTGCCGATATCACCGAGCTCGAACAGCTGCGGGCGCGCTTTGCCACCAAGGTAGAAGAAGCAGGCGGTAAGATGACGGTCACCGCTATCGCGCTGAAGATCGCCGCATCGGCATTGAAGATCTTCCCCCAGTTCAATGCCTCGATCGACCTGGAACGTGGCGAGATCGTCTACAAACAGTATGTGAATATTGGGGTTGCGGTGGATACCGAGCGGGGTTTACTGGTTCCTGTTCTGCGCGAGGTGGACAAGAAGAATATTGTCGAGCTCGCCTCTGAGCTGGCGCAACTGTCCAAGAAAGCGCGTGACAAGAAGCTGGCACCTGAGGAGATGGAGGGCGGAACCTTTACCATTACCAACTTGGGGGGTATCGGCGGCACTGGATTTAGTCCTATCGTGAACCACCCCGAGGTTGCAATTCTCGGCCTGTCTCGCTCGCGCATGGAGCCGGAGTGGATCAATGGCAAATTTGAGCCGCGGCTCATCCTGCCGCTTTCGCTCTCCTACGATCATCGTCTCATCGACGGAGCCGATGCCGCCCGCTTTCTGCGTTGGGTGGCGGAAGCTTTCGAACAGCCGTTCTTGCTCTCGGTTCAAGGTTAAACAACGAGAGTCTTTTAGCAATCCAAGATAACTTGGTAAAGAGGACTTATATGGCGGATGGGTCAAAGTTGCGCGTTGCGGTAGTCGGAGGAGGACCGGGCGGGTACGCCGCGGCCTTTCTGGCCGCCGACCTGGGCATGAAGGTAACCCTGATCGACCCGGAGACAAATCCCGGCGGAGTGTGCTTGTATCGTGGTTGCATTCCATCGAAGGCGCTGCTGCACGTCGCTAAGGTGATCGAAGAGGCACGGCAGGCGAAGAATTGGGGCATCGAGTTTGGCTCGTCCCAGGTCGATGTCGCTCGCCTGCGCGCGTGGAAAGAAAGCGTTGTGAAGAAACTTACCGGCGGGTTGGGGCAATTGGCCAAGCAGCGTTCCGTTGAATACGTCCAGGGTAAAGCGGGCTTTGAAAATTCCAATACCCTGCGGGTCGAAAGAACCAAACGCCCCCCCGAGTCGCTCAGTTTTGATCGCATCATTCTCGCGACCGGTTCGCGCCCGGCGGTGATTCCCAGTTTGCAACTCGATTCTCCACGTATGCTCGATTCGACCGGAGCTCTCGAGGTTGAGGACATTCCCAGGACATTGCTGGTTGTGGGCGGCGGCTATATCGGTCTGGAATTGGGATCCGTCTACGCCGCCCTGGGAACGCGCGTAACGGTGGTCGAGATGACCGAGGGCCTGCTTCCGGGCGCAGATCGTGATCTGGTCCTTCCGCTGCAGAAGCGGCTGGAGAAGATCTTCGATGCCATCTTGCTGAACACTACCGTCGAGTCGTTGAAAGAGGAGAAGAACGGCATCCGCGCCAGCTTGCAAGGCAAGGCGCTGAAGGAAGGCGGAAAACTGTTTGACAAAGTGCTGGTTTCCGTTGGTCGTAAGCCAAATTCTGAAATAGCGGGTCTTGAGAAGACCCGTGTCAAGATTGGCCCCAAGCGATTCATTGCGGTCAACCAGCAGCTCGCGACCGATGATCCGGCAATTTTTGCTATCGGAGACGTCGTGGGCGAGCCCATGCTGGCCCACAAGGCTACCCATGAAGGGCGAACGGCGGTCGAGGTCATTGCCGGGCACAAGTACACCTTCGAGCCCAACGCCATTCCCGCCGTCGTGTTCACCGACCCGGAAGTCGCTTGGACAGGGCTTACCGAGACCGAGGCCCGCGCTCGGGGCAAGCAAGTCAAGGTAGCTAAATTTCCCTGGGCAGCTTCAGGCCGCTCACTCACACTCGATCGCACCGACGGCCTGACCAAGTTGCTCATTGATCCGGAGAATGAGCGCGTCTTGGGTGTCGGAATTGTCGGGCCCGGAGCCGGCGAATTGATCGCCGAAGGCACGCTCGCCATCGAGATGGGCGCCTTGGCAGGTGACTTGGAGCTTACCATTCATCCGCATCCCACGTTGTCGGAAACCATCATGAACGCTGCCGAAGTCTTCTACGGCACCAGCACGGATGTGTACCGGCCAAAACGCTGAGTAGATCCGTTACCCGGGCCGCGCAGAATCGGTTGCCCGCTAGGGGTGGCCGATAAGATTATCCAATGGGTCGAATGTCGCTCACTCAAGAAAAAGAAACCGCCACTCCCGGCGCAGTACGCAAGACCCGAGTACTCACGCTGATGGTGGTGGCCAGCAACGTGATCGGCAACGTCATGTTAAGTCTCGGTATGCACCATGTGGGCCGAATTGTCTCTGCCTCGCCGGGCGATTATATGCGCGCGTTTTCCGATCCGTGGATAGTGGTGGGCGTGTGCATCCTGGTGATCTGGATGGCCAGTGACTTGGCTCTGCTGAGTGCCGCCGACCTTACTTTCGTCCTGCCGGTGACCGCAAGCGCCTATGTGTTAATCGCCCTCACGGGCCATTTTGTTCTGCACGATCGAATCTCCTCGACCCGTTGGTTCGGCATCATGATCATCACGCTCGGCGTCATCTTGGCCGAAGAAACACCCGCCCGCACCACGAAAGGTCCTCCCGAACATCTCCTATGAAATGGCTCCTGGTTGGAATCATCGCAGTCTGTAACACGATTGGGGACGTGCTGAATACTGCCGGCATGAAACGCCAGGGCGAAATCGAGGACCTCAGCCCCGGCACACTGGTTCGAATGGTGGGTCATATATTTCGCAACCCGCTCGTGCTCGGCGGGCTCGGCGCTCTCGCCGTGTCCTTTTTTGCCCTACTCTCGCTTTTGTCGATCGCCAATGTCAGTTTTGCGGTGCCCGCTACCGCGATCAGCTACCTGCTCGAAACCCTCCTTGCCAAGTACGTACTGAAGGAAGATGTCAGATCGCGCCGCTGGGCAGCGGCTATCCTGGTGGCAGCCGGAGTGGCCTTGCTGGAGTGGTAGTCGACCGCCTTTGAGCCCAGTCCGCCTTGGCCGTTTTTCAGCCCCAAAAGGACCAATCCAGCCACCACCAGCAATGTTGCGGCCGTCTTACCCAGCAGGGCAAAACCGGTGAAGTTCTCCCGCAACCAGGCGGGGCGCAGCCGGGTAATACCATAGGCGACAACAAATATGATCACGTAGCGCAATCCTGTGATTGCGTCCACGATGGCTGGAGCCGTTAAGCTAATTGCGTAGAACGTCAGAAATGAGCCCACGCCGGAAATGAAGCGGTTGACGAAATACCAGAACCGGCTACTCGGTTCGGCCTTTTCCGAGCTCTCGAAAATCTGCCTGCGCCACGAGCCTCGAACCAGCAGCAACAGTGAACCGATGAAGGTTCCGAAGGTGAAAAACACATATCCGCTTACAAAATTGGTGCGCTCGAAGGCCAGCTTCTGCGTGACGTTCACCAGGCCGAAGGAGACCGATGCCAGCAGCACCGTGGGCAGAACCAGTCTCAGGTTCAGCTTCTCGGAGAAAAACATCACAAAGCCGCCGAACACCAGCAGGATAAAGCCGGCCATGCTGCCTTCGCCGAGCGGGTGTTTTAGCAGGGCGATTGCCATCAGCGCCGTGGCCACAGGCGAAAATCCGCCCACCATGGCCAGCGTCTGCGAGGCCTCGCCCGCTTTCAGGGCTGCGTAATAGAAGTAATTTGCCGCCAGATGCAGCAGGCCGGCAGCAAAGGCCAGCGCCGCGGTTTCGAAATCCGGCCAGCGGAATCCAAAAGGAATCAGTAGCAGGCCAAAGATGCTGATGAAGCCCAGCCAGAACACAAAGGAGACCAGGTTCATGGTTTGCGGCCGCCGCAGAAGGACCTTGTCCCACACCAGGGAATTTCCAATCAGGCCATGGGCTATGATCGCAACGAAGATACCGTTTTTGACCAAGCCCAAATGCATGATCGTCCCCCGACATCATCTGCCTTGAGACTCCGATGAATCGCCCGGCTGTTGCTTTTGCTTAATCTTCGGCCGAGAACGCCACCACCACATCCCGCTGCCGAGGCCCATCGAGCTCGACCAGTACGATTCTTTGCCAGGTGCCCAGCAGCAGCCGGCCCTGGTCGACCGCGACTGCTACCGAGGTGCCGATGAGAGAAGAGAGGATATGGTCGGGAACATGCGCCGGATTATGCGGATGCCGGTAGTGGAGTTTCGGAATCATCTCCTCAAAGGCATCGAGCATGTCGAGGTCGGTACCGGGATCGAGGTCGGCGGTGGTGAGAGCGGCGGTTGTGTGCAGGATGGAAATATGGCACGTGCCGGATCGGCCATTGTAGTGATTGAGCGCCTTCTCTATGACGGCGGTGATATCAACGATGTCGCGCTTTTTACGGCTTTGGATAGCCAATCTGTGCATGCCTGGATGGTCAAGCGGCCCGCTCGGGCACCTCCGGATCCTGGGGCACGCGCACCACTCGAAGCTGGCTCGGCTGGCAACCGGCGGCACTCTCGAGCGCTTCTTTTTCTGTCGCGCCTGTGCCCACGACGCGCCGCTCGCTGTCCGAGATGGCCGCCCAGCTGCCGGGGGGAAGATCTGCAATTAGCTCGTCTAAAGAACCCGACGACCGATCTATGCCGTGTGCGGCCACCGGATCGGGAATACTCGAGGGCGGATCGCTCGTGGGAAACGAATCAGCAATCGTCTGATCGAGCGTTTTATCCCGGATCCGGTCCTCCTGCGCCTCTGCGGTTGTTTCGGCCTGGTAGGCGCTCGCTTCGTCGTTCGCTTTCTCAGCCGCCGCTTTCAGATTCTCGTCCATGCTCGCGTCCAAGTAACACCTCCGAGCGGGTCTTCTATTAGCTTGGCGTTGGCCTGTTCGCGCCCGCCATAGAGTGATTCCCCTAGTTTTCATTCTGAGCCGATGTAGGTTCTAGCCCATCAATTTCTCCTTGGGCAGCGCGGTTAGCGATGAAAGGCGATTCGGATTCGAGAGGGAAGGGGATGGCGGGCTTCGTACCTGGCGATTTCCTCTTCATGCTCCAGCGTCAGGCCGATATGGTCCAAACCCTCGAGCAGGCAGTGGCGCACAAAGTTGTCCATCTGGAACTCTGCTGAGAATCCCTGCGCGTCACTGACTTTCTGCTGTTCAAGGTCAATGGTTAATCGATAGGGCTCGCCCTCCCTGGCTCGCCGAACCAGCTCGGTGACTTGCCCGGGCGAGAGGGCAACCGTGAGGAGCCCGTTCTTTGCCGCGTTGTTGGCGAAGATATCGGCAAACGAAGGAGCCAGCACCACCCGGAAGCCGAAATCGGAGAGCGCCCAGACGGCATGCTCGCGCGAGGAGCCGCAACCGAAATTTTTGCCGGTCACCAAAATGCTGGTGCTTTGGTAGCGCGCCTGATTGAGAACGAATTCCGGCTCGATCTCGCCGGATGAACCGTGACGCCAGTCATAAAATAGGAACTGCCCGAATCCGCTGCGCTCGATCCGTTTTAGGAACTGCTTGGGTATGATCTGGTCAGTATCGATATTACTGCGATCGAGCGGCGCCACGAGGCCGGTATGGGTGCGAAAGCGATTCATGCCATCAATGAAAATGCCAGTTGCGAATATCGGTAAAATGCCCTGCAATGGCGGCAGCGGCGGCCATCATAGGATTGACCAGGTGAGTCCGTCCGCCGCGCCCCTGTCGTCCCTCGAAATTGCGATTGCTGGTCGACGCGCAACGCTCTCCCGGCTCGAGGATGTCAGGATTCATTCCCAGGCACATCGAGCAGCCCGATTCGCGCCATTCGAAACCTGCCTGCAGAAATATCCGGTCAAGACCTTCCCGCTCCGCAGCACGCTTTACCGCTTGCGAACCCGGTACCACCATAGCCCTCACCTTTGAATGCACGCGATAACCCTTGGCGATGCGAGCAGCGGCGCGCAGGTCTTCCAGTCGGGAATTGGTGCAGGAACCGATGAAAACCCGGTCAATCGCGATGTCTTGCACTCTTTTTCCAGGTTCGAGCGCCATGTACTCGAGCATGCGCTCGGCCGAACGCCGCTCGCTCTGGGTCGAAAAAGTGCTTAATTCAGGCACCCGGCCCGTAACCTCGACCACCATGGCCGGGTTGGTTCCCCAGGTCACAAAAGGCGAAAGCTGACCAGCATCGATCTCGACCACTTTATCGTAACCGGCGCCCGGATCGGAGGGCAGGTGGCGCCAGCGTTCGATGGCCTGCTGCCACTCGTCGTCCTGGGGGGCAAATCTTCGTCCCTCAAGGTAAGCGATCGTCTTCCCATCAGGTGCAATCATGCCCGCCCGTGCCCCCGCCTCAATGCTCATGTTGCACAGCGTCATGCGCGCCTCGATCGAGAGGGCTCGAACGACTTCTCCGCCATACTCGATCACATAACCGGTAGCGCCATCGGTGCCGATCTGCCGAATGATTCCGAGTGCCAGGTCCTTGGCCGTGACACCTTCCCCCAGGGCACCGCGAATTTCGAGCAGCATGCTTTTGGGCTTTTTTTGCGGCAGGCACTGCGTGGCCAGGACGTGTTCGACCTCCGAGGTGCCAATGCCAAAGGCTAAAGCGCCGAACGCTCCGTGGGTACTGGTGTGACTATCGCCGCACACAATGGTCATGCCGGGCTGGGTAAGGCCCAGCTCGGGGCCGATCACGTGAACGATCCCTTGCTCGTCGGCGCCTATGTCGAACAGCGGTACACCAAATTCCTTTGCGTTTTGCTCAAGCGCTTCGATTTGGCGGAGGGCGATCGGATCGCTAATCGGCAAACCGCGCGGGGTGGTGGGCACGTTATGATCAACCGTAGCCACCGTGCGCAGCGGTTGTCTGACCCGCCGGCGGTTCGCTCGCAACCCGTCGAAGGCCTGCGGAGACGTTACTTCGTGGACGAGATGCAGATCAATGTACAGCAGCGCAACCTCGTCCTGGTTTTGCCAGACGAGATGGTCGTCCCAAAGTTTTTCAAATAGAGTTCGTTTACGGGACATCGAAGCGTTCGTCGAGCGGTGCCCGAGGCTGACCTATTTTAGCAGGAAGCTTGCATTCAGACGCCGCCACGCGGGGCTCCTCCACGAGGGGGAGCAACGTTCTTTCCCTTGTGGTTTTGCGAAAGTCGACGAGGATGCGGCTGGCCTGATGCGAAAAACCGAACTTGTCCTTTGCCCAGGGAGTCGTAGGCACCGTTTTCCTGTCCAGCCAGATGAGCGCCGCCTTATCCATCCCGTCGCGGGACCAGGGCGATAGTCGATCGAGCGAGTCGCAATACTTCCATTAGTGTCTCCCGTTGTCAGTAAAGCGCGAGGCTGCTAGGCGTGAGACGTTCTCGGGACAGGTCAAGGGTTCTGGAAGCCGTTCGCGCGATCGCTCATCGGTGGTGAAGATCAAACGCGGTTCAGTAGACGCGCAATTTTCAGCAAGGGTCATGCTCTTCTCCCGGAGCCGCACTGCCTCACTCCCGCCGCCAACCGGGATTGAGAGGAAGGCTAAATTCAACCGTCTATGTCGGTCTTGGTAGGCAGGGATGGGGTCGAAGTCACTTCCTTCCTTCGCCGCGTGGGAAACTCTCGGCCGGGCAGGAACAACCAAACCGGGTGCATAGAATGCCGGAAAGGGAGATTTAGCCGCGAGCCTTTTGGCAGCGTTGGCAGTTGCTGGTACCACGCCCCCAGGAAAATCATCATGCCCTTTGCATCTGAAAGTTTGGGTCGCCTCTCAACTGTTCTCAAGAAAATCGCTGAAACCAACGTTTATGCGGATTCAGTCTACGTGGCACACGACGACAGCCCGGTTTTGATACGGGCAACTGAAAGCAGAAATTCCCGGTTGCTGCAGGATAACCCACTCAACACCGTAGCGTGCCCGCAATCGTTCAAAGTCCCGCACACGGAAATCTTTCCAGCCTGTCTGCGCCTGAACCTGTTCCAGCCACTCTTGTGCCAATGGCGGGAACATGGTGACAGCGCCGCTATCCTTTACCGCATCGGCCAGCATGCTCCGTTCGGCCACGGCCCGGAAGCCGTTGGCATCCTCGCCGCGGATGCACATGTGCATTGGATCGAGCGCAAACAGGGCATTGCTGGGCGTGTTCTCTCGAACCCACTCGAAGGACGCGACCCAAGCGTTTTTGGGAGCCGCTCCCGGCCACTCGATATGGGCACTGGCAGGGAAGGTAGCCCGCGAAGCCGCAAACATGCCTGCGCAAAGCGGTACATAGAGTGCGATCCAACGCCAAATGCGCTTGTCGAGAACGTACTCGGCGGCCAAGCCTCCCAGCAATACGAACAGCAGAAGGTAGAGCAAGTGTAATGCGCGTAAGGGCTGGACTCGCGCCAGCGCGGCAAAGCGAGTAGGAATCGAGATCACCAGCGCGCCGGCAAAATAAACCAGTTCATAGACGACCAGCGCCCGGCACAGCAGCTCCACTTCTCTCGATCGACGAGCGCGAGCGAGCTTTACGAGGTAGGCCAGCAAAACCAGCGGAGCTACGATTCCCAGCCACTCATACCAGCGCCAATTGAGCAGGTAAAGAGCGGGGTGGTAGCGCGTTGCCTCGAGGTAGGCGGGTGAAGGTGCCTGAAATAGGCTTCGGAACGGCACAACAAATGCCGCCCCAACTCTGCTCACGCCAGCGGTATGGGTCCGGTCTCTTCGCCCCATCCACCCCAGCAGAACAGAGTAGGAGATAGCATAAGAGGCCATGAGAGGATGAACCATGGCGGCAAAGGCCAGCCAAAGCCCGGCTCGAAGGTATCGTCCCTCGAGCACAGCCAGGATCGAGAAGATCGCGGCAAAGGCGGAGAAGTGCCTGGGGTTGATGTAATGATCCATGATGTACAAGGATGTGCCTGCGACCGGCAGTGTCAGCAGCGCGGCTACCAGGATGACGCCACCCCAGGCCGCAATACCGTTTTGGAAAAGCCTGCGCGCAAGCACATAGCAGGCCAGGAGCACCAGGAAAATGGAGGCCACCTGCCAGGCAAGCAACATTACGGAAAGCGGCAGATGGGTCAGCTTGACAGACCAGGCAATCAGTTGCGGAAACAGCGTGAGTGTGGAGTGAGAGTGAAAAAATTCTCGATGGAAGGGAAATAGTTGGGGATGCAGGAGAGAAACAATGGTCGGCAGATAAATCTCGGCATCCTCGGCCGCGGGATGGTAGCCGTGCACGCCTAGTGCTCCCAGCGTGAGGACGACCAGGATCAGGAGTTCTTTACCACGCAACGGTGAGCTCCACGAGCCGCGAGGACGCCAGGCGGGCGATGAAATAAGGAAGAGAAGCGGTGAGGCTTGGGGTCGGGATCATCATGGACCGTTTCCGAGCGGCCGCTCTAGGCCAACTCGAGCTCCTGTTCGCGGGCCTCACGAGCGCGGCTCCGTTTGCTTTGAATGGCGAGAACACCATAGACGGCAAGCACCAAAATCATCGGATCAATTTGGCGTCGATAATAAACTTCTACATGGGTGACGTAGTAAATCAAAGGGAAGCACAGCATGACGATGGCGTAGGGCGCCGCATTCAACTTGTCTATCCGGAAGGCGCGCCATAGCCCAAGCAACGAAAGCGACGTCAAGCTGGTGCTAAAGATAATATTAGGGAGATCGAAGGGTTCTTGGGCGAGGTACTCTCGGTTGAAACTCCAAAAGCCAGTCCACAAGTAGACCACCCGCCGCAGGGTAGTTCCGAGGAAAAATCCCGGATGAGATCTGATGAAGGCCAGTGCCCAACGTTGGTCGCGGCCCATATAGGAGAGCTCTCCCAAGGCTTTGAATTGTTCCCAATCATGATGGTTATGCCAGGGGCCGATTTCCGCTGGACGCCAATGAAACGTGTCGCCATTATTTCCGATCAGCAGCTCCATTCCTAGGGTGTCGCGAAAGGGAACAAATCGATGAAAAACGCGGTAATTCCGCACGAACCAAGGGGACACACACAGGACCAATGCCAGCATTGCCAGCCCCGCCTGAGTCAGCCAAGGAGCTGATCGCCGAGCCAGGCGATAGCACATCCACCCAACGAGGAGGGGTAAGACCGAAAGCACCACCGGGTCGGTCAACGCCGTGATGCCGAACAGTACGCCGAAGCCAAGCCAAGTCCAAATTCGGGTGCGCGCATCGATCGATATAGCCATCCAGAAAAGTATGCTCAGCAATAGAGTCGACAGCCACGTGGACCAGATACGTTCCACGGAAAAGTACACGGCGTAGGGGAAAAAAGCCCATGCCCACGCTGACCAATTCGCTACTTGTGCGCCGAAGCTTTTGCGGGCGAAGAAGAACACGGGTATAGCGGTGAAGGACGAAATCGCAGCCTGCAAGCTAAGGATCACGATGGCCGAGGCCTTGGTATAGACACCGAACAGCTTGAAAATCAAGGCTACGATAGCGGGATAAACCGGAGTGAGAAAGGCGGTCGGACCGGTGTTTTCGAATAAAGGATTGCCGAACCCCTGCCCGGTTGCCAAAGAGCGAGCAATCCGCCCCGTCTCATAAGCGAATTTCCAGTGATCGCCAGCTGGATCCAGTTGTTCGGAATAAAGAATGGCCATCACCACCAGGCGGACGGTCAATGCCGCCAGGGTCGCGCAAAACAGCAAACAAAATTCAGAATTCGGGCGCCCGCGGGAGTCGCTGCCCGGCATTATTGGCTTCATCGCTGCTGGCTTTCTCCTGGAATCCGGTAAACTTAAGCTGTTTGCGCAAGGCGTACTTGAACATAGGCTTCACTGCCAAGTCAAACCAGGTTTTAGGATGCGGCGAAGGCGCGTGCTGGCTGCCATCGTAATTACGCCTCAAAATCGGTTCGCTTAGCATCCAACCAGCGAGATGCCCACACTGACTCGAACGGCTGAAAAACCGCAACTCGTTTTCGGTGAGATCCTGAGTTTCGCCTATGACACCTTCTGCAGCAACAAGGTGCGCTTTCTACTCACGTCTTTGGGCATGACTATCGGTACCGCGTCCCTCATCCTGGTCGTGACCATCGGTCTAACCGGCAAGGAATATGTCCTCAACCAGATCCAGGCAATCGGCGCCAATGAAGTCTTTGTGGAGTACGAAGGTGGCGCTGATCGGATTACGGCGACCACGCCCGATCCCCTGACGGTTTCCGACCTACGCGCAATCCGCGAACAGGTCAGCGGAATCACCAATGCTTCACCGGTCGTACCCCTCGATGACCGTGTGTCGGTCAATGGCAAAGAGAGGGATGTACGTTTACTGGGAGTTTTTCCCGAGTATCGCTGGGTCCGCAACTTGGTGGTGGTGAGTGGACGCTTCTTCGACGAGCAAGACTCACAGGCACGAAACAAGGTGGGTATCATCACCGTGAAAATAGCCGATGATTTGTATGGTTCACCCCACGCCGCCATAGGCCAGGTTCTCAAGTTCAGCGGCCTTCCTTTCACCATCATCGGCACCTTCAAGGAGAGCGTCGAAACCTTTGGTCAAACCGAAGTTCAGAGCAATACTATGGTCATTCCTTACACCGTGAGCCGCTTGTTTACCAATACCCCGACGGTGAAGCTGATGTACTTTTCAGTGGCCGACCAGTCCCTCGTGCCCTCGACGACCGAGCACATCAAGCGAGTGCTCGAGTCTCGGCACCGCCCGGAATCGGTTTATAGCGTGCAAAACCTCAGTCAACTGCTGGTGGTGGCAGAGCGCACGGCGAATGCCCTGACTATGGTGTTGCTAGCCGTGTCCTTGGTGGTACTGCTGGTGAGTGGAATCGGCATCATGAACATCATGCTGGCTACCGTGACCTCCCGTATCCGCGAGATCGGCATCAGGAAGGCTATTGGCGCCACCAACCGCGAAATTCAGTTTCAGTTCCTCTCCGAAGCTATCTTGATCTCGCTGTTCGGCGGGATCGCGGGGATCGTAATTGGTCTGGCTCTGCCTTTCTCCATTCGCTTCGTCTCAGATTATCGCGTACCGGTGTCCGGCTGGTCCGCGGTCGTAGCTTTAATCGTTTCTTCCGCTGTCGGTATCCTGTTCGGGACTGTTCCCGCTTCGCGGGCGGCGCAGCTGGATCCGGTCGAGAGTCTGCGCTACGAATAGCTCATCTTTTTTGTAGGACGCCCGAAGAGGGAGCGTTGAGCTCGTGGTCGGGTTCCGATGCCGCAGGTGCCAAATACCGGCCTTGCGGTGCAAGCGCGAGGCCGCATCCTGCACTCTGTTGCCCGGTTCACGGGAAGGGTTTGCCCGTTGCCAAGTCCGTCCTGCCCGAGTGCGCTCTTGAACCTCGAGAGCCGGAGCCTGGCAACTAGCGGCGCTGCGGCGAACCAGCGCACCTTTTGCTTGACCATGTTGTCGCAACCCCTGGCTAGAGTATTTTTTTGCCAAAGGCTGACAACGTTAGTTCGACCGCCAGATCGGCGGTTCTATTGTGCTCATCGATGACGGGATTTACCTCCACGATTTCGAAACTTAGCATGCGGCCATGGTCGGCTATAATTTCCATCGCCAGGTGAGCTTCGCGGTAGGTTGCCCCGCCCCGCACCGGCGTGCCTACTCCGGGCGCATCTTCCGGGTCGATCCAGTCCATGTCCAAGGACACGTGATAGCCGGCGGTGCCACGCCCGGCCAGGCGCAGAGCCTCCTCCATCACGGCCCGCATGCCTCGCTCATCGATATCCCGCATAGTGAACACTTCCACACCGGCACGGCGGATGTTTTCTTTCTCAATGCCGTCAATATCGCGTACCCCGATCAAGACACAGTTTTCGGCCAGCACCTTGGGATGAAAATCAAAAATGTTGGCGAGTTCAGGTGGACCGAGACCCATGATGGCCGCCAAGGGCATACCATGAACGTTACCGCTCGGTGAGGTCTCGGGTGTGTTGATGTCGCTGTGCGCGTCGATCCAGAGGAGGCCGACTTTTTGTTTGTGTTTGTGGTAAAACTCCGCGACGCCAGCGACCGTGCCGGCCGCGACCGAATGGTCGCCGCCGAGGACCACGGGTATTTTGCCGGTTTCGAGCGTCTTCAGCACCAGCTCAGCGTGCTTGGTACACGTTGCCGTGATCTCTTTGAGATATTTTGCGCGGCGATCGCCTTCTTTCTTTTGTTCGGCGATCGCCACCGCTATATTGCCAGCGTCTTCGACCACATGGCCGAGAGCCTCCAGTCGTGCCTCGAGTCCCGCAACCCGGACCGCGGATGGGCCCATATCTACGCCTCGGCGTGATTGCCCGAGATCAAGAGGAACGCCAATGACACGGATTTTGCGCGGAGTGATGCTGCTGATGGGAACAAAACTAGTCGTGGCCATAACTTCAATCTTGCAGGGCCCGGCTCGGAGGATTCCTGCGCTGCGCAGGCCACCGGTCCAGCACTCAAGGGTACGAATACAGCGGGCTACGGATACAGCCGATACAACATGCGCGGAAACGGAATGGTCTCGCGTACGTGTTCGAGGCCGCAAATCCAGGCCACAGCCCGTTCAATCCCCATCCCAAAGCCGGCATGGGGCACGCTGCCGTACTTGCGCAAGTCCAAATACCACCTAAAGGCCTCTTCCGGTAATCGGTGCTCGTGAATGCGCTGAATCAGTAAATCGTATGACGCGGTGCGCTGGGAGCCGCCGATAATTTCGCCGTACCCCTCGGGCGCGAGCACATCGAGGCAGAGAGCCAATTCCGGCCGCGCTGGATCCGGCTCCATGTAGAAGGCCTTCACGGCGGCAGGATAACGGTGAACCATGACGGGCTTATCGAACTGCGAGGAAAGATAGGTCTCATCGGGAGAGCCGAGATCGCCACCCCATTCAAATCTGTGCTCAAGAGCTCCTTTGGCGTGGGCTTGTTGGAGCATTGTGACCGCCTGATCATAAGAAAGCCGAGGGAAGGGTGGTTCAATCCTGGCAAGCTTCGCGAGGTCGCGCCCGATCATCTCCAGATCCGAGCATCGGTGCTCGAGGCAGCGCTTTACAATTGCTGTGATGAAGCTCTCGGCCAATTCCATGATGTCCTCGAGCGTGGCGTAAGCAACCTCCGGTTCGATCATCCAAAATTCGGTGAGGTGCCGTCGGGTTTTGGACTTTTCCGCGCGAAACGTAGGCCCAAAGGAATATACCTTGCCGAGCGCCATGGCGGTCGCTTCGATGTATAGCTGACCAGATTGTGTGAGATAAGCCTGCTCGTCGAAATAATTTACGGGAAACAAAGTGGTTGTACCTTCGCAGGCAGCCGGGGTTAGAATCGGCGGGTCGGTCAGTGTGAAGCCGCGTTGATCAAAAAAATCGCGCGCCGCTCTTATGATCTCAGCGCGCATGCGCAGGATGGCCGCCTGCCGGGGGCTGCGCACCCACAGATGCCGATGATCCATGAGGAAGTCGGTGCCATGTTCTTTGGGGGTAATGGGATAGGGATCGGTCTCGGGCACCCTCTGGAGGACTTGCACATTGCTAACGTCCAGCTCGTAGCCCCCCGGGGCACGCTTGTCGGCGCGCACCTTGCCTTCGACGATGACACTCGATTCTTGTGTCAACCCTTTAACCGCATCGAATACGGCAGCGGGAACCGCGTTCTTGAGAACCACCCCTTGAATCATGCCCGAGCCATCTCGAAAAATAGGAAACAACAACTTGCCACTCGTGCGCAGGTTATAAAGCCAGCCGCAAATGGTGACCGTCCGGCCTTCATGCTGGCCGATTTCGCCAACTGTCGTAACCACCGTTTGCGTTACCGTGCTCATCGATTTCGTGTGAGCTTGATTCATCGGCGACGGTTCATTACTGTTCCGCAATGAATCGGCGGCTCAGTTGCTCCCCAGTTTCTCGAAGACCTCGCTCATTGCTTCGAATGGGCTGACTCTTTCTTCTCCTTCGATTTCGAGCAACAGCGGTGGCACGTTCGGGGCAGACCGCAACAACTGCATGGTTTCGCTCCAGTTGATGTTTCCCTTGCCCGGCCACAGGTGCGCGTCCTTGTCCTTGTGGTTATCGTGAACATGAGTTGAGTGAATATAAGTTTTGAGCGTCTCGAAAGCTTCCGGCACGCTGCTCATCAGATGGGCGTGCCCCACGTCAAAGCATACGCCTACATCGTCAAAGTGGGTTTTTTGGATGAAGTCGATCAGCTTGTCGGGCGTCGACATTTCGTTTGGAATGTTCTCCAGCAGAATGCGTACCCCCAGGGGCTTGGCGAACGCCCGGAGGTGTTCGATCGAAGTCATGGCCGCTTCGAACTTATGCTCACTGAACGACTCGTTGCCCACGCCCAAGTGTTGCACAAGAAAGCGGAAGGGAATCTGCTCCGCGATCTCGAGGGCACGCTTGATCTCGTCCATGGCCTCGATACGGCCGGCGCGGTCCGTCGAAGTGACATTGATAGGTGGCGCCCCCGCGCGGCCCCATTCATAATCGGCAAACATGGGCGAATGCACCGAGTGCAGGGGGATTCCGCTGGTGCGGAACCACTCGGCAATTTCCCTCACATGCTGTTTCCTATTGGCGTAGTCAAGATGCTGCCGCGCCGCGAAAATCTCAATGGCCTGGGCGCGGCCACGTAACATGCCATCGAGCAGTCCGGGATGCAGCCGCTCTTTCACATAAACGTAGGTCGACATCGCTCTGAGCATCAGTAGCCGACCACCTTTCCATTGTTTCTTCCATCGCTTGCACCCAACCGCTCTCCCGTTTTCGGATCAACTTCGATGCACTCACCGTCACCCCAGAAGTGCTCGAGCTTCAGCGTGTGCCCCTTGCTGGCCAGGGAATGAAGCGTGTCAGGAGAAATGCGATCTTCGAGCAGAATCTGATCGGGTGACCACTGATGGTGGAATCGCGGCGCGTTCACTGCCTCCTGAATATCGAGGTCGTAATCGATTACACCCATCAGGATATTGGCGACCGTGGTGATGATCGTGGGACCACCGGGAGTTCCGAGTACCAGGAAGAGCTTCCCGTCCTTCAACACCATGGTCGGGGTCATTGCCGATAAGGGTCTCCGGCCGGGGCCGATGGCATTGGCCGGTCCTTGAATCAGCCCGTACAGGTTGGGCACACCCGGCTTGGCAGCGAAGTCATCCATTTCATCGTTCAGCAAAAATCCAAGCCCTTCGACGGTTACGCGGGATCCGAAACTGTCGTTCAAAGTTGTGGTAACGGCGACCGCGTTGCCCTCGCGATCAACCACAGAATAGTGTGTCGTGTTGCTCGATTCCGGCCCCAGCGGACCAGGTTCCCGCCATGCATACTGCTCGAGTTCGCTAAAGATGGTAGGACGCTTCAACTCCCGGCTGATGCTGGCGTGTTCGGGATCGACGGATTGGCGCCAAGCTGCCCCATATCTCTTGTCGATCAAAGCCGCCACCGGAACCTTGGCGAAATCCGGATCTCCCATGAACTCGGCGCGGTCGAAAAATGCCCGGCGAAATGCTTCCGTAATCAGGTGTATCGATTCAGCGGAACGGTTTCCCAACTGGTCGAGGTCATAGCCTTCAAGAATGTTGAGAATTTCGATAAGCGCAACCCCTCCGGAGGAGGGGGGAGGCGCGCTCACGATATGGTATCCGCGGTATGTGCCCAGAATGGGCTCCCGTTCCTTCACCTCGTAGCTTGAAAGATCTTGTCGACGGATCAGGCCGCCGCCCTTGCCGATTGCAGTCGCAATCTCGCGCGCCATTTCACCGTGGTAGAAATCATCCGGATTATGCGCCAGGCGTTCGAGTGTGCGGGCCAGTAGAGGCTGAATGAATACCTCACCTGGCTTGTAGTAGTTGCCATCGCGCTGAAAGATGTGCCGCGACTCGGGAAATTTCCCTAGTTCCGGATCTCGTAGATCTTGCGTGTCTTCCCAGGCGAGTGCAAACCCGTCGCGCGCCAGATGAATCGCCGGATCCATAACTCGCTGTAACCCGACACGGCCATATTTGCTTTCGGCAAAGACCATGCCAGCCAGCGATCCCGGAACCGCGATAGACTTGTAACCCACCAGGCTGGAACCGGCGATTAGATTGCCTTGGGAATCCAGGTACATGTTTGCCGTGGCCGCCAGGGGTGCTTTCTCGCGGTAATCGATAAAGTGCATCTGGCCGTCGGTCATACGGATCAGCATGAATCCACCGCCCCCGAGATTGCCTGCCTGGGGATGAACTACGGCCAGCGCAAAACCAGTCGCCACCGCTGCATCCACCGCATTGCCGCCGCGCCGCAGAACATCGACCCCGGCGCGAGATGCTAGTTCGTGCACGCTAGCAACCATGGCATGAGCCGCATGCGACGGCCGCAGTGGGGCTGCGGATATTCTCAGCGTTCCCCCTGTGAGCAGCAGGAGTGGCACGAACACCCAGTGAACCGATCTCATTGCAAAAGAGTTCCTCGCCCGAAGCAAAGGCTCAGCCTATGATCGCAAGAATTGAAGATAGGCGGACCATTGAGGCTAGCTTAGGCGAGCAGCTACGGTCAAATCAGCCACTCACCCGTGCGATAGCCGTCGTGGGGAGCCGGTCAGAAAAGCAACTTGCCGGGAGCGTTGCAGGTGGGCCAAGGTCCTATAGCGGAAGGCAAATTTCAGTCAATGGTCAGAGTTTGATCGGGCCGTGAACAGAAGAGAAACGAGTCTCACCGGCAATGAGCACGCGGGTGCCAGCGACGGTCGAGCATGCCTACCGTTAGCGGTCGATTTAGCTGCCGCACAGATAGCGTTTTTGCCCAGCCGCGCCCCTAGGGTGCCACCCTGCAGGTATTGCCCGGACAAATAAGGTAGGGGACGAGGAATAGACGCAAAGGCAGCTGCCGGCCAAAGTCGCGCACCTTTGCAAAGCTTAAGGACGCGCGAGTTGCGACTTTTTGCGGACGATCAGATC
>JAFATF010000624.1 GCA_019244045.1 Acidobacteriota bacterium | reverse complement strand
CAAACCTGGCCAAAGGATCCTTTCCACCAGTGCGGAAATAGCCGACTGTATGCGGCACCGCGATGGCGGTGCCCTCTACGCCATCCGCACGAGTTCGAAGAGCCACAATTGCTGCATGGGTTTGGGGCGTTGCCCCAAGTGCCTGGTGGACTTGGGGCGATAGACGATCAAGGATTCGTGCGGTGTCAACGGAATCAGTGCTCTCTGTGGTGAGGCAAAGCGTGTCGGGTAAAACACGCCGTCGTGGAGGTCTTGCACTTTGTGATCGCGCCAATCATACCGGCACTGATATTCCGCTAGGACCACGTGATCCAAGACCGCGCGTAATTGCTCTCCATAGACCCATAATAAGACACGAGTCTGGGGTAAGCCCGCTTCCACATAGAAGTGGTAACTGTGAAGGGTGACACAGCCATACTGGTTGGTCGTGCGAGGAAACAGGGCGCGGGAAAAGCGCCGTGCCAGGTCCTCTGGTGTACATATCCGGCCTTTGGCCTCACCCAGCACCTGGAGCGGTATGGGAGGACGGAAGCCATCTCGTAGCAAGCCCTCATGGGCCGTCGTATTGTAGAGCGCCATGAACGCCTGATGGGCCTGCTCGAACTCTGCTGGGGTGGTGGTCAAGGAGAATTGATAATCGTACAAACGCCGTTGAATATTGAAGTGCGTCTCCATGAGATTTTTGTAGCTCTCGCCCTGGGTGCTCAGCAAGGGGTTGGGCACAATCTGCAACCGCTGCAAGACGGCGGTGACATCGTTGGAGGTGAACGCCCCGCCCGAGTCGGAGATCAGGTGTTGCGGCACCCCGTAGCGGAGGCAGGCGGTATAGAGGACCATGAGGGTGACCCAACTGGCTTCAACAGGGGCGACGGCCCCCGCGAGCATGGTGCGCGAGTAGCCATCCAGCAGGATGAGACTCCACCACTTGACGTCGTCCAGGGCAAAATCCATCTGGCGCCCATCAATGAACCAGTATTGGTGCGGATATGCGGCTTTATACGGATGGGGTTGCGGAGGGTTCTGCCGCCGTTGGCGGGCGACATGCGGGATATCATCGTACACCTGCTTGTTGAGGGCCATCACTCGGCCGACAGTGCGTACGGAAATATCGTCACGGGCGAGCAAACTCCAGATCCGGAAGCGACCGGCATCGGGATGGCGCTTTTGCAGGTGATACACCTCGATCATGAGAGGCAGCCAGACCTTGCGGGCGGGGGAAGTCGGCGCGTGGCTCTTGTCCTCGAGCCCAGCCCCATGTGCCGCTTCAAACCGGCGAATCCACAGGGCAACGGTGGGCCGGGAGACGTGCAAAAACGCGCTGATACTGCCCTTACTCCAGCCTTGCGCGTAGAGTTGAATGACTTGGCGGCGCACGGCGGCGCGGTCCTCCTGGCTCTGAGAGGTGCCCAAGGGCAACACCCCTTGGACTGGCCCTGGAGTCTGCTGCCAGAGCTTTTGGATCGTCTTATCATCAATGCGCTCATTGCAGGTGTAATGCATGATCCGAGCCAATTCGCGATACCCGAAGTCCTGATACAGGGCTTTGAGGCGCGTGAGTTCCTCCACCACCACAGCAGGGATAGGCTGGCCTCGGCGGGGCCCGGGAATCTCCGTCTGCCCAGGAAACAGCCCGAGCGTCCCTTGGTGCCGGAAGCGCCGGGTCAGTTTACGCACGGTTTCCGGATGTGTGTGGGTTTCCGCGGCCCGTTGGGTGGCGGTACGATCGTCAAAAAGGACGAGGGGGCGAATCACTTCATAGCGCCATTGGATATGATCGACAAAGCGGAGTTGGAGTTGGTCAAAAGCGGGCATGGTGTCCATCAGCACAGCTCTCCCCTGCTACAAACCCTGGTGGGCTGCCCCCCAAAGCGGAGCGAGGAGGTGCGGTGCGCCTGTTTCATCCCCTCGGCGCTTCGGAGTGCGGTGGCGTTCTGATGTTGTGGGGAAATGGAGAATGCCTAGTGTAGCGCAGTATAGGGAGGGAAACTATGGTGACACCGCGGGTGGTACCATGGCGCAAGTTCATACTGAGGTGAGTGCTTGCGGAACATCACCGCACGTACGGCAGGACTGCGCAGTTTGGGGTGGAATACAGTCGGCTATTTCCGCACTGGTGGAAAGGATCCTTTGGCCAGGTTTGACCTGTGGGACGTAAGATTCACCGAATGCTCTCCGTGTATAGCTTCCCGCATGAGCGGCATTGCTTTCGTCTCCCATGATAGGCAGTGTTATTCCGTCTGATTTGTATTCCCTGGACAACCTTTGTGGTTGTTGTGATGGTTGCAAATTCAGTTGAACCGCAGACACACTGATGAACTTCGGGAAGCGTCACATGCTGGTCAATTTCTATG
>JAFATF010000412.1 GCA_019244045.1 Acidobacteriota bacterium | reverse complement strand
TTGGCTGAGGAGGAGTTGTGCAGTGCAGACCTGGCAAGGCGCTTGGCTCTGTGCCATAAAGATTCGATTTAGGAGCGAAAAGGCGGCAGATTCTGCGAGAATACGGCGCACAGTTCATTCATATTTGAGCGCACCTGAGCCTGTGTTTGGTTGCCAAAAAACGCAATCTCAAAGTAGCAGAGTTCATTTTTACTTTCGAGGTGCGCGTTTTCGACGAGGGTTGTACCACAGAAGCCTTTGAGTGCGCATAGGAGGAGGCTCTTCGATGTTGAAAAAAACAGCTTTGAGTGAGGGGCACCAAGAACGATCATCATCATCACGTCAGGAGGTCGGAAGGATGCTAGTCCGTACTCGGCTCCTACCCGTGGTTGCTTTCGTGATGCCCCTGTTCGTCGCTGTCGCAGGTGGCGGCATGCAATTACTTCTCGCACAAACCAGTCCGTCGGCCGCATCCAGCGACATTCTTATCGAGCGCGATGTAGCCATGAAGGCGCGTGACGGAGTTATTCTTTACGCCGACATTTATCGTCCCCGGTCATCTGACAAATTTCCCGTCATTCTGATGCGGACGCCTTACGACAAAACTGTCAGTTGGGCGGTTTCCCCGGCGTTCAAAATGGTCGCGCGCGGCTACGTGCTTATCATTCAGGATGTCCGCGGCCGCTACAAATCCGAAGGCGAATGGTATCCCTTTCGTCACGAAGAGGCCGATGGCTACGACAGCATCGAATGGGCGGCCTCGCTGCCGTTCTCCAGCGGCAAGGTCGGCATGATGGGAGGTTCTTATGTCGGCGCGACGCAGATGCTAGCAGCCATCAGCACTCCTCCGCATCTGGCCGGAATTGCGCCGGAGGTGACCGCCAGCAATTATCATGATGGTTGGACCTACCAGAGCGGAGCCTTCGAGCAATGGTTCAATCAGAGCTGGACGTCGCAGCTCGCCGCCAACAGCTTGGATCGTTGGACCTCCCAAAACACGGACGCACGCATCGGCGCGCCGACGCTTCCGCTGGCAAACTATCCGGTCTTCAACTTCGGCCAACTGGCGGCCGATGCGCAGCTCACTAGCGCGCTTGCGCCTTATTATGGCGATTGGTTAGCGCATCCCGATTACGATGATTACTGGAAACAGTGGTCGATCGAGGAACATTTTTCAAAGATTGCAGTCCCCATGCTGCAGGTCGGCGCCTGGTATGACATTTTCAGCGTCGGCACAATACGTAACTATTTGGGTACGAAAGCGCATGGCGCCACCGAGGCGTCACGCCGAGAGCAGCATCTTCTGATGCAGATTGGTGGGCATGCCGGCTTCGGCCGCCATATCGGCGACGTTGATTTTGGCCCCCACGCGCTCGAAGACCCATATGAAGACGTTATTCTCGATTGGTACGATTTCTTATTCAAGGGGGTGCATAACCAGTTCTCCACGGACAAGCCCGTGAAGCTTTTTGTAATGGGCATCAATGAATATCATCAGGAGGACGATTGGCCTCCCCCAAAAGTTCACCAGGTCAAATACTTCCTGCACTCGCGAGGTAAAGCCAATTCACTTCGCGGCGACGGTTCTCTTTCTACCTCTGGACCTAAATCAGAGGCTTCCGACTTCTATGTCTACGATCCCTCGAATCCTGTTCCCACCATCGGCGGTCCCCTCTGTTGCGACCAAAAACATATCGAGCCGGGGCCGCGGGATCAGCGTGCGGTCGAGAACCGCGAAGATGTTCTGGTTTACTCCACAGCACCATTGCCGCAGGACGTGGAGGTGACTGGCCCGGTGACACTAACGCTGTTCGTAAATTCCTCCGCTGTTGACACGGATTTCACAGGAAAGCTCGTCGATGTCGCGCCCGACGGCTTTGCGAAGGATCTCACCGAAGGTATTCTCCGCATGCGCTACCGTGATTCTCAACAGCATGCGTCGCTCATGAACCCGGGGGATACCTACCAGATCTCGCTCGATCTTTGGTCTACGAGCAATGTGTTTCTTCGCGGACACTCGATACGCCTGGAACTCTCGAGCAGCAATTTTCCTCGCTTCGATCGTAATCTCAACACTGGAGAGGAGATCAAATTCGCCCGCAGGTTTGTTTCAGCCACAAACACCATCTATCACGACGCGCAGCGTCCTTCTGCACTCGTGCTCCCAATAATGCCTTAACCTGGTCATCAGGTTGAAGGGGCCGGTTCAAATACTCCTTTTCCTGCTTCGATGATCGTGCGTGTCGTGGGACGGATGTTGATCTCCCGGAGTGTGACATGGGGCAACCAGCTCGCGGGCCGCGACGGCGGCACGCGAATCAGCAGCAGACTTCAGCTCGAGGACGGATCGCAGGAAAGTCGTCGGTGGGCGCACACCTTCAGACCCTTCTGCTCGCATTAGGCCATTGTTGTCTATAGACTTATGCTCGTGTACACCGTTATTGCATGTGGTTAGGACGAGCGCCCCGGGCGTCTAGCGTGCCGAGCCGCAAATGTTCCGAAACCGGCCGGCTTCTTCTGAGAGGGCTTGAAAGCAGAGTACAATAAGGATAGAGAAGGCGGCGCTCTTCTTTCGACAGTCGGGCGCAATTTAGCGGCAATCTAACGATTGACTTCTAGCGATTTTGATTGCATCATTTCAGCTACATACCTCCTTCGAAAGGGGGTGAGCTACGTGCCGGAAGCTGAGAAGTCCACCCGGAGTTGGCGAGAGATCGCAGAGGAAGCGTCCCGAGAGCACGACCCTGAAAAGCTGAAAAAGCTGAGCGAGGAGCTCGAGCGCGCTTTGGACGAACGCGCTAAACGGTTGCGGCCCCAGCGCGATCCCGATACAAACAAGGATGTTGCGTAGCTACTCTAGAGGATAGCTTCTTTTAAGCATGGCGGTTCGTGCCAGGGTTGATGAAAACTGATGGCTGTCCCGTAGGGGAATGGGAACCCCCGATCTGCAGGAGTCTGCATTATTCGTGGTCTCACGCTAGGGGATGCATTTCAGCAAGGCATGCCTCTCAAGAGATCCCCTGGGAGCACCGGGCTTCTAGTTGACCAAAGTTCCAAAGACGTCCGCCGATCGGTTCCGGTGCGTCAGATTGCGCCCGAATGCTGTCTCCTGTTTGGTGGACAAGCTGGTGGGCTTCAGCAACTCCTCCCAGTTGTGGCCATGGCTAAATTTTTCCACTGTAAGTGCATACTTGTTAAACCGCGGGAGAAAAAGCGGCAAACCGGATTCGAAACCGTTCGCCGCGAACAGCCAGCCTAGTGTAGCGGTTCTTCGTGCAGCCACACTCCCCGCAACGGCTCCTCATCGTACGTGTCCGCCTAGCCCGCTAGGCGGTGAAAGGCGCATCTCGACGCAAAGCCCGACAGCCCAGGTGCGGTCTTTGGCTGAATTCCCGAGCTACACAGGACACCCGGCTACTGGCTGGCTGGTGGAATGAGCCCATTCATCCGCAAGTAGATGACGAGCTGGCCATAGTGGTCAGACATATGCCAGAGGGCGGCATTAAGGCACGCTAGCCGGGTATCTCCAAAGTACGGTCCAGGCAAAGACTGTTGCAGATTGCCGAGGTTGGTGGAGACGATAACATCATCCATCAGATGAATCGACTGATGGAAGTAGGCGATGATCTCCGCCTTGGTGGTGGCACCATTCGGCCCACCGAGATCGCATCGTTCAGGGAGCTTCTTGTCGCCATTGATCTTCCTTGCCCACGCTTCATTCGCGCAAGCGACGTGCTTGACTTGCTCGCCAAAGGTACGAACATTGGCGAACTTTCCTTGGGTTGGCTTAAAGTTCCACCTGTCTTCTGGCATTGCTTCTGCCATAGCAGCGAAATCATGCGCGACGTTCTCCCAGATCAGCCCGATAGAATAGGAAACGGTCTTCGAAGCAGGCGGAGATTGCTGGGCAACTGAGATGATGCAGCAGGAAACCAAAAGCAACGAGCCAAGCTTGCGCATTCACGTCCTCCCGTAGTGCGTGGTTGATCCGGGGCGCTATCCCTATGTCGCTCCCGCTCGACAATTCTCGCGTATCCTAGCACGTCAAAGTACGTTCGATTACCTAGCCGAAAGCGCTTTTCTGCTCGGCTCGTGGGCAGTCCATCCAGGCGTCGTGCGCTTTGAAAATCTCCTACAGCGCTTTCCTGAGGGCCATACCGCGTCAAAAGCAAACTTCCGGTGCTGGCACAATTATTCATTTTTCGTTATTGAAGTTCGGGCGGTTCAACTGCCACCATTGGCGAACTTCAGGTTCTGGTTTATTGCACGCAGCGCGCGCTGTTAAACCGAGTCTACGCGCATGCCCAAGTCCGATGAACAACATGTGGTGCGGCAGCAGGGTGCAGCAAACTACTACGAGCCGTAGAGTGGCGGTATTCCAACCTTGGTGTGGTACGAGTGTGCGACACCTCAAGGTTGACGTGCTCAGGCATGGACAAGGCGTTCATTCCGCGGATTCTCTGGGTGCGTAAGCGGACAGGACCGACAGCCGGACCACGCGGGTCCACCTGCGGATTATACAAGACCTCGGGTTTAGTGTTGACCCGAACGAATTGAGGGAAATATGCCGACCAAGCCCCATCGCCGCTACCCTAAGCCAAAAATTCCCGCAACTGCTTAGGCGGCCTTGGCGGTCATGGAGTGGTCGGCGGCCCTGCGAGGCGGCCCACTTGTTAGGGGGGAAAGCCGCAGAGCAAGTTTTCCATTGAAGCAACGTTACTAAAGTACATGTCCTGCGGTTTTTTGAAGGTACATGTCTTTTGTGAGACAGTGCGTGACGTTCGATTTCTCAACGAGGAGCCCTCCCCCATGTCTACTCTCCTTCGAAACCTTTGGTCGGACGAACAAGGTCAAG
>JAFATF010000397.1 GCA_019244045.1 Acidobacteriota bacterium | reverse complement strand
CTGGTACACGAGAAGAAGGCCGAGCAGTTCATCGAATCGCCTGCGCTAGAGGTGGCGGGCAAAATCCTTGCTAACCAGACGCCTAGGGAGAGCTGGAAGAACCTTATCGGCAGCAGAGTCTCACACTACCGGGTGATTGAAAAGCTCGGCGGCGGAGGAATGGGAGTCGTTTACAAGGCCGAAGACACCGATCTGGGCCGCTTCGTTGCCCTCAAGTTTTTGCCCGACCACATAGCGCATGATTCGCAGGCTCTCAGCCGCTTCCAGCGTGAAGCCAGGGCCGCCTCAGCGCTGAATCACCCGAACATTGTCACTATTTACGAACTTGGGCACCTGGGCGGCACGCACTACATCGCAATGGAGATGATTTGCGGTGAGACGCTGCGAACTTTAACTTCGTCCGGCCCCCTTCCATTTCGCAAGGCCATCGCGGTCGCAACCCAGATTGCCGACGCGCTGGCGAAAGCCCATGCGACCGGCCTCGTGCATCGTGATCTGAAACCTGAAAACCTGATGGTTGCCGAGGATGGCACGGCCAAGATTCTCGATTTTGGCTTGGCGAAACTCCGCGAACGCCCTCTCGATTGGGACAGCCCGACGATCGTGGGCTCGATCACCGACCCAGGAACTGTGATGGGGACCCTCGGCTACATGTCGCCGGAGCAGGCAAATGGCCGTCATGTGGATTTTCGGTCCGATCAATTTTCGTTTGGCGCAGTACTCTACGAAATTGTCCACGGGCAAGCTGCGTTTCCGGGAAGCGGCAGAGCCGAAATCATGGCTGCCATTTTGCGCGATCATCCACAGTGCTCGCCCTCAGCAAAACTGCAGGCGCCGGCACCTTTCTTCTGGATCCTGGAGCGGTGCCTGGCTAAAGACCCGAAGGAGCGCTATGCATCCACCCGAGACTTGGCGCGGGATCTGGCCACAGTTCGGGAGTTGCGCATTGATGAACCGACGCGCCGCATCGCCGCACGTCAAAGCAATATGCCCGTACAGCGCACAGCCTTCATTGGGCGTAAACGAGAACTCGAGAATCTTCGCGAGCTCCTGAATTGCGAGGATGTGAGGCTGGTGACCTTGACGGGACCTGGTGGAATCGGCAAAACGCGGCTCGCCATGCAGATAATCTCAGAAATAGAGGATGGGTTTGGTGGTGGTGTATGTTTTGTTCCGCTCTCCGCCGTTGCTGGAAACGAGGCGCTGACTTCAGCCATTACCCAAGCGATTGGACTACGCGAAGTGCCGGGTGAATCGTCGCGCGAGACCTTGCGGGAATATGTGCGCGGACTGACCGAGCCGCTGCTGCTCTTGCTCGACAATTTTGAGCACCTAATTTCGGCGAGCGGCGAGATTGCGGACCTGCTTACTTTGAACGCGAATCTCACGGTCATTGTAACCAGCCAGGCGCTGCTTCACGTCTATGGCGAGCACGAATTTCCTGTCCCGCCCTTGGGCGTGCCCGACCAGAGATCTACGCCGAGCTCAGCCGAGGCTCTATCGCATTTCCCGGCAGTCGCGCTCTTTCTGGAGCGGGCAAAAGCTGTAAAGCATGACTTCACCATCACGAAAGAAAATGCGGCCGCGATTTCTGCAATCTGCAGGCGCCTGGACGGTCTACCGCTTGCTATTGAGCTTGCGGCATCGCGGATCAAGCTGCTTTCGCCGGCGATCTTGCAAGTTCGCCTGGAATCTTCGCTGAACCTGCTGACGGGAGGTGCGCGTGATCTGCCGCTGCGGCAACAAACGCTTCGCGGCACCGTGAACTGGAGTTACAGCCTTCTTAACACACCGGAGCAAAGCCTGTTTCGACGCCTTTCTGTGTTCATTGGCGGTTGTACGTTGGAGGCCGTGGAAGCGGTATGCGACACGAAGAGCGATCTTGGACTGGATGTGCTGGATGGAATGGCCTCGATGGTTGACAAGAGCCTGATCCAGCAAATTGAGAATCCGGGAGCAGAAACGCGTTTCTCGATGCTCTCGACAATTCGGGAGTATGCCCTAGAACGTCTGACCGAGAGCGGCGAAGAATCTGCAACGCGCCGTTCTCATGCCGCTTATTACGTTGTGCTTGCGGAGGAGTGCGGCGAAGATTTGAGTACTCATCCCGAGTGGGCCGAGCGATTCGATCGCGAGCATGAAAATTTTCGCGAAGCGCTGGAATTTCTGATCAGAAACGGCGATCCAGACTGGGGCATGCGGCTCGGATCCGCGCTGTTTCAGTTCTGGGAAATGCGGGAGCACTTTGCCGAGGGTCGAGCATTGTTGAGCAGGCTGCTCAAACTACCGGGCGCAGTCCAGCTTAAAATGCGCGCTCGACTGCTATTTTGTGCGGCCGTTCTCGCGAGCTGTCAAGGGAATTTCGATTCCGCCCAAAAATTGAACGAGGAGAGTCTGGCAAGTTGCCGTGAACTCCAGGATGATCACGGGGTTGCGGTGGCCCTCAATGCCTTGGGCGTAACCGCCCGCGAGCGGGGAGATCTCGAAACTGCAGGCTCGCTCTTCGAACAGTGCGTCGCCCAGTGGAGGGACTTAGGCAGTCCTATTGACACTGCTCGAGGACTCAGCAACCTCGCGAATGTAGTCAGGTTGAAGGGCGACTATGCTCGCGCCCACACACTCTACGACGAGTGTCTGGCCATCTTCCACGCCTGCGGCGACAAGACCGGAGTTGCGTGGACTCTCAACTACCTGGGCGACCTCGTACAGGAATCGGTTGATTGCAGCGCCGCTCGCCCCTACTACGAGCAGAGTCTCTCGGCGTTTCAGCAGTTGGGCGACGGCTGGGGGATCGCCAGCGCCCTATGCGATCTGGGCACGCTGAATGCAGCACAAAATAAACATGAGGATGCCGAACGCATGTATTGCGAAAGCATCAGAATGTTTCAGGACCTGGGACATAAACGCGGAATCGCGAGAGTCTTGGAATGTTTCGCCATAAGCGCGGCAGCCGAATGCCGCGCCGAACAATCCTTGCGCCTGGCAGGAGCTGCCGCTGGATTGCGTCAGCGCATCGGTACTCCTCTCATTCCGGCAGAGCAAGCCAGGCTGGAAAAGAAGCTCGAATCCGCTCGCAACATGCTAACGAACGCCGCTGGTTTGGAGGCATGGTCGGCGGGCTGGGAGATGCTACTGGAGGACGCGGTTAACGAAGCGCTTGGAAAAAAGGACACTGCCAAACCTGACTAGAATGCCTCGGTTTAATTGGCCGTGCTGGGGTCTATCATTCGGCGAACTGCGGAAACACGATTTACCGGAAAACCGCCTCGCCGCCCATGCTCGCGAATGGTTTCGTCGTCTGGAGCCAAGTACACGCAATATACCTTGTCGCCGGTTACATAACTATGCAGCCACTTGATCTTCGGACCCATGTCGTTGAGAACGCCAACCGATTTTCGCGCGATCTCCCGGAGTTCGGCATCCGATAAATTCCCCGCACCCGGAATCTCACGCTCGATTACGAATTCAGGCATAGCCACCTCACCACCTCGTCATGGTAGCAAATATTCGTCCAGGCCGCTTCAGTGAGAGTGAAGTATCGTGGGAATCGGTGTTTTACAGACCGGGCAGTATTGGCTATTGCTGAACCTCGGCTAAGCATCGAGAAAAGGACTTGCGGCTCATTCCGCACGACGCGCGGCACGTCTTCGCAGAAGAATTTGCGCACGCTGGGCATGTAGATCAGGAAAAGCACGAGGCCGTCTTCCAGGTCCTCACGCAGCGCCTTGAGCCGATTCGCATGATCGCCGCCTTCCTTCGTGCCCAGGATCTTCGTGAAGTTTGGCATTTCAGTATGCCGCCAAAGATAAATGCGATCACTGACGAAAACCTGTCCAGAAACTGCGTGCCTTCGTTATGCAGCTAATTGGCCAGGATCGCATAGAGGCACACTTCCGCGGACTTCATGTCGGTGATCACAAGGACCGCGACACCCATCAATTTTTCCTCGAGTTCCAGGGCCGAAGGCTGACGAATATGGCCGAGACGCTGGAACAACTGCTCGGCCCGCAGCGCCGAGGAGCTAAATTCAATCTAGTCGAACAAATCACGCCGGGTGCTACAACGGCATGAGCGAACCATATCCGCACATTGATCGATGGATCCTGCCCCCTTGCCGCCCTCTCAGCCACTCTCACGGGCGTACAGAAAGAAGGCCAGAGTGTCCGCGAAGCCGGTGCACTCTGGCTTGGTCCTCATTACCGGCTTCTCAGGCGTCGTTGGCGCTGCAGAGACAACGAAATATCTCATGCACCTCACAGCCTGTCCACTATCAGCGCAACCTCGTTTCTTATAAAGGTCGCGGTCTGCAAATGAATGCGACTCGCAATGCGAATGCCAAGCGGCCAGATAGCCTAATCACTTCTTAAGGCCCACCACTTCGCCAACTGCAAATCGGTATTCGGTCGCTCAGCGACTTCTTCCCCCTACGGCCTCTTTCGGGTGGACGTCCCTAGGCCAGGGCTAGCGACGATTTCGTGCCAAACGCGAATTGAAAATTCTTTCCTGAACTAATTCCAAAGAGAGCGTTTGTCACTCATCGCGCCTGCCTCTCCGAGCGGCCCCCTTCCATCGTCCCTCCGTTTGGCCACCGCGCCGTCTGTTTTTGTCCGCTGGCCACGTGAAGTGAAGAACAAAAGCGCCTACCCGGCGGATAAAAGTGCAAAGCTGCTACAGCAGCCAGTCTCGTTAAACGCAAAGGTGAGACAGCTCACACAACCAGAGAAGCTCCCTCTAATCGCCACCAAATACAAACTGTCAATATCTTTAACTACGGTTTCAGTCACCACTGTTACGGCGGCGTTCGGGCGAAGCGCCTCCGAGGGCCGACCTACTGTCGGACAGCCAGACCCGCTCCGGTCACGGGTTTTTCCGCTTTTCTGTGCGCTGCTTGTGTGCCCAGCCCAAACAAAGTAAGGCTTCGGTACCACGATAAATGAGCTTGGAGAGACAGTGTTAAGATAACTGGCATGCGAAGGAACTACTCATGGGTGATCGCGGCGATCTCGCACATTACCAACGACGCATTATTCGTGACCCTAAAGTCTGCGGAGGCGAACCGGTGTTCAAAGGAACTAGAGTCACGCTCCGCACCGTACTTGCTAGTCTCGCTACCGGCGATACGCTCGAGGCAATCTTAGCCGATTTTCCTCGTCTCACGGTCGATGACGTCCGAGCCGCGATTGCGTTCGCGGCTGCGTCGGCTGAAGAGGATTTACCCACACCAGCCATTCCTCGGATTCAATGAAAGTGAAGCTCGATGAGAACCTTCCTCTGCGAATTGGCATCGAACTTCGCGCTCGATCACATGATGTAAAGACAGTTGGAGAGGAAGGCCTGACGGGGTGTGCGGATGCAGATATTTGGCAGGCCAGCCAACACGAGGGCCGAATCCTAATCACGCAAGACCTGGATTTTCCGACCTTCGTAAATTTCAGCCTGGCAGCCTAATAGAATTGTACTGATACGTCTGCAATCGCCCAGCAGAGAGAATGTGATCGCATTTAATGGGTTCTCATGCAGGCTTCCGCGCGCGGAGTGTGTGCCTGGTCTAGCAGAAATAGGAGTTCTGCGCAAACGAAAGCGACGAAGGTGAGATCGTCTCCGTTCCGTGTGTGAACCCCCACTGCTAAGGCGGGGGCCGCTTCTCTTGTCTATGAGGGTTGCGGAGCGAGGCCGTCACGCGTCGTAGGCATGGCAAGCATTAGTAAGGCGTGAGCACCGCCGGGACATGATCGATGGCTTGAGCAGATACCCCCAGCGCGAAAGCGGCAAGAAACGTCACCTGTATCTCCGCCCGTGTCGAATCTTCTCACGAGCCGAGAGCAAGCTCGCTCGTCCAGGTCACCTCCTACGCGCAGACAGCCGTCGATTACCTGCATGGCGTGCAGCCGGTCCCGGCGGAGTGCCGGGACCAGGTAAGCGGAACTTTTTAACCGATGGGTTCGTTCCGGACATCAAACACCAGGACGATATCGGGCGAACTGCGGGACGCCCGAATTATTGCTCCGGGACATAAGCTTGGCAAAAGATACGCAAACATGGGCAATTCCGCCCTCGGCGCCGTCGGCGATCCTCAGCAATGCCGATATCGCCGACCGGCTCGCGAGCCTCGCCCAGTTGCTGTCTGCGCAGAAAGAAAATCCATACAAAGTGAAGGCGTATCAACGGGCCGCAGCGAAGGTGCGAACGCTCTCGGAAAGCATTGACGAACTCGTTCGCAGCGACTCGGACCTGACCCAGTACGCCGGCATCGGCGGGGCCATCAGCAGCGCCATCCGCGAGATCGTCCTGACCGGAACCTTGGGAAAGCTGGAAAAGCTCCGCTCCGACGTCAGCCCCGAAATCGCGGCCATCAGCGCCTACCCGCGCCTCGACCCGAAGCGCGTCTTGCGCATTTACAAAAAGCTGAACATCTCGACGGTCGAAGCTCTGCGCAATCATCTGGAAAACGGCGACATCGAAAAGCAGCTCGGCTCACGCATCGCCCAGCACATCCGCCAGGGCCTGACCGAAACCCACGCGATACTGCTGTATCGGGCCGACGACCTACGCGAAGTGGTCGAGGATTTTCTGATCGAGAGATGCCGCGTCAAGAAGGCTGAAGCTGTGGGCGATTACCGGCGCCGCGTCGAGGTCATCGAGGAACTGAACTTCATCGTCGAGACCGATGACTTTCCGGCGCTCGTTTGGAAGCTGGAGCGCTACGGCGGCCGGACACCTCTGGTCACTTCGTCTGACGACGAGGCTGTGTTTGCCCTCTCTTCGGGCATTCTGCTGCGCATTGAGCGTGCTCGCAAAAACACTTGGGGTCTGTCACTCGTCGAATGCACCGGCTCGAAAGCACATTTGCGAAAGCTCACTTCGGCTACCGGCGACCTGAAATCCCTAAAGATGCTAGGCCCTTTTCCCTCAGAAGAAGCGCTGTACGAGAAATTCGGGCTTGCCTTTATCGAACCCGAATTGCGCGAGGGGCACGATGAAGTGCAAAGAAGTTTGCAGGGGACGCTGCCCGTGCTCGTCACCGTCAGTGACATCCGCGGCGAGCTTCACGCGCATTCCACTTCCAGCGATGGCGCTCACTCGATCGAGCAGATGGCGGCGGCGGCGAAGAAGAAAGGGTACGACTATATCGGCATCACCGACCATTCGCAGAGCTTGAAAATCGCGGGCGGCGTGCCGGCGGAAGATCTCTGGAAGCAGATTCGCCTTATCGACAAGCTCAACGAGCGCGGGCGCGGCATCCGCATCCTGAAATCTGCCGAAGTGGATATCCTCCCCGACGGAGCGCTCGATTATCCGGACGAACTCTTGCGCCAGCTCGACTACACCGTCTGTTCCATCCACTCGCGATTTGCGCTCGGCAAGGCAGCGCAGACGGAGCGCATTTTGCGCGCGATGGATAACCGGTATCTCAACATCCTTGGACACGCGACGGGGCGTCTTCTGCTGAAGCGGCCCGGCTATGAAATAGACATCGAGCGCGTCATTGAACATGCACGGCAAGCCGGCTGTTTCTTCGAGATCAATTCAAGTCCCGACCGCCTGGATCTTTCGGCGGAGAACGCTCGGCGTGCGGCTGCTTCGGGCATCAAGATCGCCGTCTCGACCGATGCACACAGCACGTACGAGTTCGATCTGATCCGCTATGGCATAGACCAGGCACGGCGGGCCGGGCTGGAAAAATCAGACGTGCTGAATTGCTTGCATTGGGTCAGGCTTCAACGGCTTTTCCGTCGTTAAGCTTTGTAAGGAAATTTCGGATTAATCGGCGCGCAACGCTCCCCTTTATCGGCGACGGGGCCCGTAATACACCTCCCATGCCCAAATAGCCGCAAAAAATTCGACAGCACCCGGCTCTATCGTGAGCTTGGTTGCGCTCTGCGCCTCGCCCGCTTTGCCGCCGGAAAAACCCAAACGGACGTCGCTGATCAAATCACTGTTTCCTTTCAGCAGCTCCAGAAATACCAGAACGGCACGAATGGCATTGCAATAGAGCAGCTGCTGGCATTAGGCGAGTATTTCGACGTGTCCCTAACCACTCTATCGCTATGGATGACGATCGCGGGATGGCATTGCTTCGCTGAAAACCTGCAGCCCGCGGCATCTATGCGCTCGTCGAAGCCTGGGCTTACATCAATGACCTGTGGCCGCCATCCTCAACGTTGTCAAATGGGCGGCAACCCTGAGAGAGGGACATGGAAAACTTCGCGATACTGCTGCTTCTTTGTTCACATTCTCCAGTGCATCTTTTTTGTCACCGCTACGTCACGTAGTGGCCAATTAGAATGCGCCTGTTGCTTTCACAGCACACCCGGCGAACGAAGTATTGTCAGCTCCAGTGAACTACCTGAGCACGTCCTTACGGCAAGCCGGTACTGCCCGGAAGAACGCGGGCAATTTCCGCACCCGAGTTCTTCGTGTAGCTTGGTACTGAGTACTCGCATTTCGCGACTCTTACCCAGAACTTGAACCCTTGGCTTGATTGGTGGCATCATCCCTGCCGTGAAATCGCTCGTGCGACGCCTTCATCCTGCACTTTTTATTTCATTCTTCTGCGCTTGTCTCCATGCTCAGGAGATCTCCATTCAAGCTCTCGTCACCCCATCGACTCTCATCACCAAGGACGGCCGCCCCGTCAACTTCGCCCTGCACGGGCTCATCGTATTCGGATCGCTCTCCGAACTGTTCCCCTATATCGACTCGCAAGCCCATCGCTGGCCGGGCAACCCCGCCTTTGACGACGCCAAGCGACAACAACTCGCCCGTGAACTCCTTCGCCGTGGCATCGAGAGTCGCATCGTCTCCATGATCGACGAGCGTCCCTTCGAAACTCTCGTCACGCACACCGAAGGCGAACTCCGCAGCGCACTTGCCCAAGTCACCGAACCCACTCCTGCCGGATACGCCGACGCCTTCGTCGCCGTCCAGCAGAAATGGAAGCACGCCATTAATTGCTGGAGCGCCGCTCCCTCCATTCCCGCACGTGTCCTCTCCAACTGGTACCCCATCGCTGAAGGCATTCCGCTCTACGGCGCTACCTACGACTCCACCGAACACTTTTGGCAAGCCGTCAAATATCACAGCGACACTACCGTCTCGGACCTCGACGCGCTGCTCACCACGTTCGAGCATCAGAGTTGGACGCCCTGGCTCGCACGTCTTGACAACAATCCAAGCCTCTACCTCCCGAACGCTTACGCTATTGAGTTCCTACGCTCCAACCTCAAGCGCGACCGCTTTCGTTGGTTTCGCGACCAACTCACGACGCACAATCTTCAACCGACCGCGCACGCTCGTGCCGCGCAGCAACGCACCACCGCGCCCGCCCACTTCACCCCCTTCGAAGAAAAAGTTATCTGGGGAGACCTCGCTGACGTCTTTCACCTTGTCTACACCTTTTCCCTTCCAGAGGACCCCCTCCGCGCTACCCTTGCCCACTCCCACTTTGACGCAATATACCTCTGCAATCGCAAGATGCCCTTTATCAGCGAAGATTTTCGTTCCCTTATGCTCGAAATCTGGCAGGTGAAATACCTCCGGATGCCACGCTTCCGCGAAGTCATCAGCTCCATTCCCATCGAGATTCGCCTCGAGCATTTCCTCAACGACGGCGACTCTCCCGATATTCCGATTCCAATTTACGTCGGCTACCTCAACCAGATCAGGGATCTCGCCCGACAACATTAGCCCTTTGTGGGGGATAAGCTCGCCACGAACCTCGTGCAGAAAGGCTTTCGCCTGCCTGGCGGAGCATGACTCCGCACCAACTCGCAAGGCGAACGGGAAATCATCAATGGGATCCTCTTGGCGACGCCGCTAACTCGTCGGAATTTGCACTTCAGAGATATCCGGCGTTGCGACAGCCGCACGCAGCAACTGCGCTTTCTGCAGATCGGTACAACCACCGCTGCAGACAACTTACAACTTACTTACTCTCCTCTATGGGAGATTCCGGAGCTTCTGGCGTGAATCGGACTCTTCCAGCGCGTCTTTGTCAGCAGCTTCGGACTCGTCCGTCTCCTGCTGGTGAAGTCTCTTAAACTCGGCAAGCACGCGATCGGCTTTCTCTTTTTCGCCAAGCCGAGCATAGACAAGCCCGAGTTGGTAGTACGAGGATGTCAAACCGGGGTCGAGCCTGATTGCGTTCTCAAGTTCCTCTCTAGCTTCGTTCCATTGCTTCGATTTGGCACGAAGCTTTCCGAGTTCGTAGTGTGAGAGTGCGTATTCCGGCTTCAGTTGGATGGCCTTTTTGAAAAACTCCCCAGCATCGAAGTCCTTATTTTGCCGCAGGAGAAGAATTCCCATGTGGCAATGGAAACGCGCGTTGTCTGGCTGCAATGAGATGGCCTGACGCAAGCATCGCTCAGCCTCCTGACCATTGCCTTCGTTGGCCCATGCAAGGGCCTCTACGAAGACAGCGGCTGCAGATGTTGGATTTAGCTCGAACGCACGGGCCAAGCGCTGCCGCGCCTGAGGATAATGACGAAGAAAGTAGTAGCTAATACCTGCGAGATAGAAAGGATCGTCCCAGTTGGGGGCTAGCGTTGCAGCCTTCTCCGCCATCTCGACGGCCGTATTCTGTTGTCCCGCACGCTGAAGAAGCCGAACTCGCAAGACTAGAACCTTTGCATTTTCGGGAGCCAGAGTGAGTGCTGCGTCGGATTCCTCGTCTGCCTCGTTGAAGCGATGAGCCTGATAAAAGGCGCTGCCGCGCAAGTAGTGCTCGTCGGCAGTCTTCGGACGTTCGATCAGGTGCAGGACATTGTCAGGTTGGCGGCAAGCAAGGTAAGCGGCGGCAAGCTGATCTCGTAGACTTTCATCTCCGGGGCGGATGAGATGCGCCGTCTGAAAATAAGGTACGGCGTCTCCAGGTTGAGCGTGCTTGACGAAGAGCTGGCCTATGGCTACGTTCCACTGGAAGTTCGTCTTGAGACCGATTCCTTCCTCGTGTGCCGCTTTTCGTGATGCTGTAAGGTCTCCTGCTTCGAGTTCGGCACGAACGATATTGAAAACTACGTCCGCGCGTTTCGGATCGAGCGCATGCGCGCGGCGCAGATGAGGGAGCGCCACCACGGGCTGCTCCATTTGCAATAGAACGACGCCGAGATTATAGGCGGCATTGGACTGTTTGGTATCTAGCACCTCGGCTTGCTCAAGCTCACTGCGCGCGTCCCGAAGATCATTTTGTTTTAAGTAAGCGAGAGCGAGGTCATAATGGCCGGAGTAGGAGCGCGGTGCCAGCTCAAGCGCCTGCTTGTAGCGCTCGATGGATTTCCCTGTCCCGCCACGTCGAAACTCAGTAAGTCCCAATAGCAGATAAACATCTGCGCACCTCGGGGCAACCTCGGCAGCTCGGTTGAGTTGTTGCAGCGCAGATGCTGAATTCCCTGCATTGAGAGCCGCTTGAGCATCGGTAAGGTAACGCTGGGCTGTGACGCAGCTTGGCGTCCTGTTCTGTGCAATCGCTAACTGCGACGCTACAGTCAACTGAACAGCAACCAGACCGGCTGTGATTAGCTGATTTGGGCGCTGAAAGGCGTGAGCAGTAGCCCGTGCAGCCGGGCGTTGGCGCATTTGAAGGATTTCAGTCACAAGCCCCGTCACGCCGCGAAGAATACTACCAGATGAAAACGGGTTCCTCATCTTGACTGGCTAATCGGTTTATTGTACAAGCTACCCAGTTGGATGTGGGGTCTCTGCTTCCCAACGCACACTGGAGGTGCCTGTATGAGCCGCCACCCGCTGTGGAGCGTTTTGGGGTTTGCCCTAGTTGTTACCTTATTCTTGCCATTGCTTCTTCAAGCCGAGGTCACGGGTACAATCTCGGGAACGGTCACAGATTCCAGCGGTGCCGCGATCGCCAACGTTGTTGTCACACTGAACAACACGGATACGGGGCTGGTACGAAGTATAAAGACCGACATCAGCGGGGGATATGAATTCTTAAGCGTTCCAGTTGGCGAAAATTACTCCGTTAACGTCCAAGCTCCGGGATTCCAGCGATCAACTCAAAACGCGATTAAGCTCGATGTAAACCAGAAGTACCGAGCGGACTTCAGTCTCAAGGTGGGAACCATTAACGAGATGATTGAAGTCAGCGCTAACGCGGCACAGGTGGACACCAGCAGCACACAGCTTGGCGACGTAATCGGCGACAAAAAAATGACTATGCTGCCCCTGAATGGCCGCAGCTATATCGATTTGCTGGGCTTGCAAGCGGGCGTCGTGCCTGTCGCCTCTGCCGATGCCGTAAACGATCGACCAGTTTCAGGCAATGGAAATTCGGGACAGATGTCGGTAAATGGACAGCGCGAATCGGCGAACTCCTTTCTCGTAAACGGCGGCGATGTAGAGGAAAGCGTTAACAACGGCGCTTCCGTCGTCCCAACTCTCGATTCCATCCAGGAATTCCGTCTTCTGACTAGCTCGTTCAACGCTGAGTATGGGAGGTTCTCTGGAGCAATCGTCAACGTCGTGACCAAAAGCGGCACCAACGAATTCCATGGCTCCGCCTATGAATTTCTTCGCAACGACGCCATGGACTCGCACAATTACTTTGATCTGACCAGAGGGGAGTTGAGGCGCAACCAGTTCGGCGGGACCATTGGTATGCCGATCGTGAAAAATAAGCTGTTCTTTTTCGGCGACTATCAGGGGACACGCGAGGTGAAAGGAGTTTCTACGGGCATCATTCCAGTGCCTTCGAATCTCGAGCGCACTGGGGACTTTTCCGATCTTGCGACGACCGGTTTCGGTGCGTTCACGGGAACAGTTCGCAGCGGGAGCAGCCCTACCAACTTCGCGGCTGTACTAAGTCACCGCCTCGGGTACAACGTATCCCCCAACGAGAATTATTGGTCGCCAGGATGTACCACCTTGGCTCAAGCTCAAGCCGGAGTTTGCGTGTTTCCCGGAGCTGCGGGCCCAATCATTCCTAAATCGGCCTGGGACTCGGTGGCGGTGAAAACATTGCAATTCATTCCGGCGCCAATCGGAATTCAGTCGAGCGGACAACCTTATTTCTCCAGTTCTGATCAGAAATCACATGTGAGGGACGACAAGTTCGGCAGCAAAGTTGACCTCAACACCGGACACGGCGGAACCCTGACGTTCTATTACACATTTGACGACGCCAGCTACCTGAATCCCTTTCCTTCGACCTTCGTGAATGCGCCCGGCTTTGCTGCGGTCACGCCTTCGCGTGCACAGCAGTACAACGTCGGATATACGACGATCTTCAATCCCACGACGGTAAACGAATTGCACGTGAACTACACGCGCTTCGCTTTTGTAAGGAACAAACCCGTAGAAGGCCTTGGCGACATCACCAGTTTCGGATTCACCAAGGGCGGATTGGGAGTCATTCCATCTAACCCCATGTATGAAGGTGTCGCCACCACCAATCTGAACAACACTGGCGTATCGTTTGGCATTCCTGACGGCATTACCGGCCAGTACAACAATACGTACGAGATCACGGATGGTTTCTCGAAAGTAAAGGGAAGACACACTCTTAAATTCGGCACTGACGTACGCTACATCCAAGTCAATGAGCGCAACACGTACACGCCGAACGGCTGGTTTCAGTTCAACGGAGGGGAAACGGGCAACGACTTCGCCGATTTCCTTTTGGGAGCGCCTGATGCTTTCAACCAAACCAGCCTGCAGCTCCTGGATTCACGCACAAAGTATTTCGCTTTGTATGCACAGGACACATTCAAGGCTACTCCCGATTTAACCGTCAATTATGGGGTACGCTGGGACACCAGCCAGCCCTTCTACGACACAAAGAACCGAATCCAAACGTTCGTTCCCGGACTGCAGTCCAAGATCTATCCGGATGCCCCGAGAGGATTCGCCTTTCCAGGTGATCCTGGCGTGCCACGGACGCTCGCGCCAACTCAATACAATCGCTTTGCACCGAGACTCGGAGTTGCCTACTCACCGAGTGTGCATGACGGACTTCTGGGGAAACTCTTTGGCGGTCCGGGAAAAACGAGCATCCGCATGGGCGGAGGACTTTACTACACCGCGATCGAGGACCTTACGCTGTTTAATGAGGTTGGTGATCCTCCGTTTGGCTTGTTCTACGTCAGCCCGGTTCCGGTTTACATGGACAAGCCATACGAGGCTCGAAAGGACCCAACCAACCCAGGCCAACGTTTCCCTTTCAGCATTCCGGCGCCCGGAGCTACGGGAATCTGGGATCAATACTTACCCATTGCCACTGCTCCCACGTTCCGGACCGACAACAAGCTTCCGTATTCTGAGCAGTTCAATTTCACCATGCAACGCGAAATTGCGCATACCGCGGTTGCGACCGTGAGCTACGTCGGGTCACGAGGCCATCATTTGCTCTCTACCATTGAATCCAATCCCGGGAACCCTGCCTTGTGCCTCGCAATCCGGGCAGCGTTGGGCCCAAGTAGCTGCGGTCCTTTTGGAGAAGATACAATTTACACAGGCGTGCCGGGTCTAGGAACTGTCTACGGTACGCGGCCCTTTTCTGTGACCTCCGGACGCGGGCTGTCAAACCCGGGGAATCCCCTGCTCGATTTCCAGAGCAACGCATGGGAGAGCACAAGTGCCAATTCGACTTACAACGCCTTGCAAGCCAGTGTGGAAAAAAACGTCGGCAGCTTCCGATTACTGGGGGCATACACGTGGTCAAAGTCCATCGATAATTCGTCCGGCTTCTATGACCAAATCGATCCTTACAATCCAAGAGTTAGCCGAGGGCTTTCGACCTTTGATGTGACACACAATTTTGTGGTCAGCTACAGCTACAATCTCCCTCTGGCCAAGTCTGTAAGCGGAGCCAAAGGGAGATTGCTCTCGGGTTGGACGATCACCGGTATTACCAGGTTCACAACAGGTTTCCCGGTCACCATCACCGAGTCGAGCGACGATCATTCACTTTGCGGGTGCACCGGCGCGGATGTACCCAATTACAATGGCCAACGGATCCGCATAGTTAACCCTCGAAGCGGCAACTACTTCGATACCTCTCCATTTTCAGCGGAGGCCCTGGGTACTACCGGAAACTCCGATCGTCGCTTCTTCCACGGCCCTGGCATCAACAACTGGGACTTCGCGCTTCACAAGACGACGCAGATCACGGAGAAACAGATTCTCGAATTCCGTGCGGAGTTCTTCAATATTTTTAACCACGCGCAGTTCTACAATGTTCAAGGTAATTTCAACGCGACCAACTTTGGCCAAGCCACTCAGGCGCGTGACCCGCGGATTGGACAGCTAGCACTAAAATTCTCTTTCTGAGTCTGATGGAATGTACTTCCGCTGAGCGGCTGGCAACTTTCGGGGCGCCCAGTTCGTTTAAACTTTTCCTACACTCGCAAACCAAGATGAGTTTGGAGCAAACATGCACCTCAAGATGGGGAAGATCATCCCTTGCGCTGCCCTGCTGTTCCTCTGTTCAACTCATCAACATGTCTTCGCGCAGATGAATGGGGAGGCGACTCGCGACTGGCCCGTCGTCATCCGCGACACCCTGCAGCATACGGTTCTTCAGTTTTGGATTGATCACGCACTCGACAAAGAATATGGCGGAATATACGGGCGCTTGGATCGTCAGGGCCGGCCCACCGACTACACCAACAAATCCGTAGTGCTCATTTCCCGCACGCTGTGGTCGTTTTCAGAAGCCTACCGTCGCTATCCGGATCCCGCCTATCAGAAAATGGCGGCGGAATGTCTGAGATTCCTGCGCGAGACGATGTGGGACAAACAGCACGGCGGCTACTACTTCATGGTCAGCCGCGAAGGCAGGATCGTGAATTCGAATAAAGAGCTTAACCCCATGTCGTACACGATAGAAGGTCTGGCGGAATACGCGCTGGCTTTTCACGACGACAAAGTAGCCCAGGAAGCTCTTGATTTATTTCGCGTCATCGATCAGCGCGCGCACGACCACGAACACGGTGGGTACCGGATCGCTTTCACTGCGGATTGGCAATTCATCAAGGACTATAAAGAAGGACCGAACGCCGCCGGATCATTCGGACGCAAGTCCTACGACTGGCATTTAGGCTTGGTAGAAGCATTGGCCACGCTTTACGGCGTTACTGGCGATCAGCAAGTTAAAGCACGCCTCAACGAACTTCTTGACATATTCGTGAATAAGATTATCGACCTTAATGTCGGCTATGGCCGTTATTACTTCAACGACGACTGGAGTGTCGCCGACCGCGACGGTGACTCCCGACAATGCGAATATGGCCTGGACCTTGAAGCCAGTTGGCTGATGACCGAGGCGGCGCAACGGGTCGGGCGACAAAACGATCCCAAGATCCGTCATGCGAGCCTCGCCCTGGTCGATCACGCTCTTCGTTACGGCTTCGACAAGGAACATGGCGGCGTTTACCGCACCGGTCCAGCCGCCGGTCCAGCCACGAACCGAGACATGGAATGGTGGCAACAGTGCGAGGCAATGGTTGCTTTCCTCAATTCTTACCAATTCACTGGCGAAGCCAACTATTGGCAGGCTTTCGACCGTGAAGGACGCTTTTTCATCGATCGTTGGGTGGATCATTACTATGGCGAGGTTTATACCGCACTGTACCACGATGGCACAGTCGACGACACGAAAGTTGACCCATGGAAGGCCCCTTACCACGTCACACGGGCTTGCCTGGAGATCATTTCGCGTTTAGGTGGTACGCTATAGCTCCGACTCCGTAACCGGAGGATTTGTTCTAAAGCTATCATCGTCAGCTTAGTCACTAACCACAACCGTTGACGACTTCAGAACTTCGAGACGAGTACGATATCGAGGACCGCATCCGAATCGCTGGGTGCAATCTCGCTACCACCCTGTACTCAGCCGCTGCACCATCGATCCAGCCAAGCCTCTTCGAATCGTCGTCGACCACGGCACCTAGGCCTGTATGGCACAGTCGCCAGCAGCTTGGGAGAGGACGGGTGGCTGCGCCCGTCCTTGCGGCTACAGATTGCGAACGAGAAAAATAGATTCGATGATAACCTGGGGCAACTTGGCAACCGCCACTGAGTCATGGCCCACAGTAGCTACAGGCACTTTTACTCCATTCCCCCATGAGATCAGGAGTATCACCATCACGCCCGAAATTC
>JAFATF010000196.1 GCA_019244045.1 Acidobacteriota bacterium | reverse complement strand
TCACGGCCCTGTACGAAGATGCCGCAGGGATGCTCTGGATCGGCACTTACGATACCGGCTTGGCGCGACTGGATGGCGAAATGTTTACGCATTATACCCAGAAGAATGGACTTTTCAGCAACGGGGTGTTTCAGATTTTGGAAGACGAGAAAGGCTTTTTGTGGCTGAGTTGCTACCTAGGTATCTTCCGTATCAAGAAGCAAGACCTTAACGACTTTGCGGCGGGCCGTATTTCCTTTTTAACATCCGCCCATTTTGGAAAAGCGGATGGTCTGCTGAGTGTCGAATGCAGCCGTCGAGGCCAGCCCACCGGTTGCAAAGCCCGCGACGGCAAACTCTGGTTCCCGACCACGCAAGGGTTAGCGGTAGTCGATCCGAAAGCGATCACTGTCAATCGGCGGCCACCCCCGGTTGTGCTGGAGAACCTTACCGTCGATGGGCATGCCATGGAGTTTCGTGCTGGCGTCGAAATCAAGCCGGGGCAGGAGAATTTAGAGATTCAATATACAGCGCTGAGCCTGGTCAAGTCGCAACAGATTCGTTTTCGCTATAGATTGGAAGGTTTAGAGGTCAACTGGACCAACGCGGGCACCCGGCGTACGGCCTATTATTCTCGTATCCCGCCAGGCACCTATACCTTCCAAGTCATTGCTGCGAATAGGGACGGTATTTGGAATGTAGAAGGCGCTCGCCTGGCGGTGCGCGTCTTGCCTCCGTTCTATGTCACTTGGTGGTTTCGCCTCTTCGTCATTTTGGGCATTGCCGGGCTGATTTACTTTGCCTGGCGGCTCCGGACCGCACAGTGGAGACAGAGGCAAGCAGCACAACGGGCTTTTTCACGGGAGTTGCTGGCATCTCAGGAGCGCGAACGCAAACGCATTGCGGCGGAGTTGCACGATAGCATCGGACAACGACTGGTCGTCATCAAGAACTTGGCTCTGCTCCGCTTGCAGGATCAAAATGGAAACCTGGCCGCGCGGGAACAGGTCGAAGAGATTTGCGAGGAAGCCTCTTCGGCCATTGCGGAAGTCCGAGAGATCTCGTACGATTTACGGCCTTACCAATTAGACCGCCTGGGCTTAACACGAGCTCTGCAATCCATGGTGGAGAGCTTTGGGAAGGCGTCAACAACCACTTTTTCGGCTTCAATCGATAATATCGACGATCTCTTTACACCCGAGTTTCAGATCGCCTTCTATCGCATCATGCAGGAGTGTCTGAGCAATATTCTGAAGCACGCTGAGGCGAGTGAGGCCCAGGTGGTCGTGCGGCGTAGCGGCACACAGCTCCAACTCGCGGTAAGCGACAACGGCAAAGGCTTTATAGCCGGCTCAGCTTATACGGAAGCGCGCAAGGGCGGCTTCGGACTGATCAGCATTTCCGAGCGCGTACAGCTATTCGCCGGTAAGCTGGAGATCCAGTCGGCACCCGCGAAAGGCGCTACCATCATGATCGACATCGACACGAATGGGCTCCGCGATGGCCAATGAGATCCGGGTTGCCATAGCCGATGATCATCCACTTCTACGGAAAGGGCTTCGCCAGGTATTGGAAGCCGATTCGAACATGAGAGTAGTCGCCGAGGCAGGCGATGGCCAAGAATTGATTTTGCAAATGGCGATCAGCCAGCCGCAAATCGCCATCGTGGATGTCGACATGCCGAAACAAGACGGTTTCGCAGTCGCCAAGGAAATCTGCAAGAGAAAATGGCCGGTCGACGTTGTATTTCTCACGATCCACAATGAAGAGGATACGTTTTATGCCGCCATGGATCTGGGCGTCAAGGGCTATGTCCTCAAAGACAGCGCTCTGATCGAAATTACGGAAGCCATCCGCACTGTGGCGGCTGGACAATTTTATGTGAGTCGCCCGCTGACTACTTATCTTCTTCAGCGCCGCCACCGCTCGCAGGCCCTGCTGGAACGTGAACCGGGACTGAAAAGTTTGACGGCTTCCGAACGAAGAATTCTGCAGATGATTGCCGACAATAAGTCCAGCAAAGAGATCGGCGAGGAACTCCAAATTCACTATCGCACCGTCGAGAACCACCGGGTGAACATCTGTCAGAAGCTCGGCCTCAGCGGGACGAATAGCCTGCTACGGTTTGCGCTTCAGCACAAATCCGAACTATAGCTTCGCTGACAGTGTTCGACTTCTGATGACACCCGTGTGGTAGCGCACAGGCCA
>JAFATF010000113.1 GCA_019244045.1 Acidobacteriota bacterium | reverse complement strand
TGCCCGGCGCAGAAACTGCCGCATCGACTTGCGCTGCTGTTCGGGCTTCCTGAATTCCCAGACGGGTTAACTCCTCGCGCATAGGTAGAATCATCAATTCCGGATACATGCTCTTCCCCTTCAGTACCCTTTATATCGCAAATCCCCTTGGGGCGGGAAGAACTACGATACTCGTCAGCCCAGAGAGGGTGAAGCTTTTCACCCGTTTTAGACGAATCAATCGAACTCTGCTGGGACGATTCCTGATCCCTGCTCTCCGGCCTAGATATACTGAACCCGTGCTCATTCGCGAAAATGTGCCTCTGGCGCCAATGACCACCCTCGGCGTCGGCGGGGGTGCACGTTATTTCACGGCGGCGCGCAGGGTCGAGGAGGTCAGCGAGGCCGTTGCGTACGCAGGCAACAAGAACCTACCCTTATTTGTTCTCGGCGGTGGAAGCAATCTTGTCGTCTCGGACCGGGGCTGGCCAGGCCTGGTTCTACGCATCGCAATTACCGGCATCAAACGCCGATCTGGCAGCGAAATCTTCGAGGTGGGTGCAGGCGAAGAATGGGATAACTTTGTCGCCTTCGCGGTTGGCCACAATTGTGCGGGAGTTGAGTGCTTAAGCGGCATTCCCGGAAGCACGGGAGGAACTCCGATCCAAAACGTCGGCGCCTATGGGCAAGAAGTTGCGGAAACGATCGACACCGTCCACGTCCTCGACACGCGCGACCACCAGATTCGCCAGTTGTCGAAAGGGGAATGCCGTTTCACCTACCGCACCAGCCTTTTCAATAGCGGCGAGCGCGGCCGCTTTATTGTGCTGCGCGTTGATTTCGCGCTCCAACAAGGCGGTGAGCCGCGCCTCGCCTACTCCGATCTGAAGCGTTACTTTGACGGCGGTCGAGAACGTGCGACTCTAGGTGCTACTCGCGAAGCCGTTCGCCAAATTCGCGCTAGCAAGGGCATGCTGATTACTGCAGGCGCTGAAGACTCAGCGAGCGCGGGATCATTCTTCAAAAACCCCATGCTGAGTCACAACGAATATCAATCCGTCCACCAACTCGCCCAAGAACGGGGCCTTCAGGTTCCCCATTTTCCCGCGCTTGACTCATACCTGAAAATATCGGCCGCCTGGCTGGTGGAGACGTCCGGCTTCCATAAGGGATACAGCCGGGGCCGAGTTGGGATCTCGCGCAGGCATGCTCTGGCGATCGTCAATCGGGGCGGAGCGACCGCCGCCGAGGTCGTTTCTCTTAAGGATGAGATTCAGCGAAGTGTCTCGAAAACTTGGGGTATCGAGCTTCAGCCGGAGCCCGTGTTCGTGGGGTTTGCATGAGTAATCTCGCTGACATGAAGACGACTTCGAAATGAGCTTAAGCGCAATACTAAAGAATTCCGAATAGTTCGCTGTCTGATTGTCAGGACAATGTGTCTCCGCTGGATGCATGCGTGAGCGGCGCCAGACCGATGCCTTCCTCGAGCGCGCTAGGCGCGAGCACGCCCGCCTGCCGTACCGAATCGCCTACTGAATTGTGCCCAATCACCTTGATGCTGGCGCTACTCAGGGGACCATTCATAAAACAAAACGCATTCGAGGTCGGGGTGCTCGTTACCAAACCGAATGGAGCTGAAAAACCTGCGTTCACCCCCCGCTTGCGGTTTTCTATTCCACATTGACCCGTCTTGGCGTGCGGGGGGCCGAGTCACCTCTGGCCAGCCGAGCGGATTCACGGAAGATGTCGGTCAACATTTTCTCGGTCAGCTTGCCGGTTTGCGTATTTTGATTCGAAGGATGATAAGAGGCGAGAAGAATGTTTCCGTCCGGCATTTCATATTCGAGACCATGCCCAAAGCGATAAGCGGCTTTGCTCTTCATGAGTCCACGGCGTTTGAGATAATTCAGATAGGCATCAAAGCCGATGCGTCCAAGCGCCACGACCACTCTTATGTTTTTTAGGGCTTCAATTTCCCGATCCAAATACGGAGCGCAGCTGGCGATCTCCTCGGGACTGGGTTTATTCCCCGGCGGGGCACAGCGGACGGCGGCCGTGATGTAGGCGTTCTTTAAACAGAGTCCATCGCCGCGGTGGGTCGCGCTCGGCTGGTTGGCGAAACCCGTGCGGTACAGCACTGGGTACATGAAGTATCCGGACGCATCCCCGGTAAATGGACGGCCAGTTCGATTCGATCCATGTGCGCCAGGCGCCAGGCCGAGGATCAAAACGCGGGCATTTGGATCGCCAAAACCGGGGACAGGTCTACCCCAATATTCCCATCCCAAATAGGCGCGCCGCTTCTCGCGGGCTATCTTTTCGCGATAAAAGACCAGGCGCGGACAGCGGTTACACGCGATGATTTCCGCATTCAAGCCATCGAGGCACGCTCGATTTGCCCCATCTAGGTCATTCATCAATGGTAAAGCTGGTCGAGCGCTCGGCGGCATGTTGCGCAACCCCAAATCAATGCACCGTTAGCAAAATACCACGTCCCGGGGAACACCAGAGCGCCGTTTGCCCAAGACGAACACCTCGGTGTGCGACCGAGGAGCTCTCCGCCCGGTGGCGAACGGGACAAGCTAGCGCCTTACCGCGTCCTGATTGACGCTGCATCTTCTCTATCTTTACACTGAATCGGGAGCCCCCGTGTGCTGGACCAGCTGGCTTTGGGGGTGTTTCGTCTGGCGCGAAAGGCGTAAAGTGAGTCCTACCGAGACCAGCGAGAACACAAAAAGGGAAATTCAGGTCGAAGTCCCTGCCGATGAGGTGGGGCGAACTACCGAATCGCTGGTCCAAAAATATCAGAAGCTTGCTCGTCTTCCCGGTTTCCGTCGCGGGCATGTGCCTGCCTCGATTATACGGCAGAGGTTTTCCGAAGATATCAAGAGCGAGGTGGTCGAAGCCCTGGTCCCCCGCTATTTCAAGCAGGAAACAGCCAAGCAGGGACTTATCCCAGTATCGCGCCCGCATGTTAGTGGTCTGCACATCCAGGAAGGCGAACCTCTCCGTTTCAAGGCCAGCTTTGAGGTGATGCCCCAGATCAAGCTTGAAGACTACAAGGAGCTCCGCGCCGAGCGGCCGGAAATTACCATCAGCGACCAGGAGATAGACGAGATCCTGAACACTCTGCGGGAGCAACACGCCACCTTTTCGGCAATCGAAGAGCGGCCCCTGGCCGATGGGGATTTCGCCCAGGTGTCGCTTCACGGACAGCCCAAGGAAGGAGATGGCAAGCCGGTGCACATGGACGATATCCTGGTGGAAATCGGTGGCCGCAACACAATGCCGGAGTTCAATGACAATCTCCGCGGGGCCCTGCCCGGTCAAGAGAAAAGCTTCGCGGTTGTCTATGCCAAGGACTATTCCGATCAACGCTTAGCCGGGCGTGCATTCGCCTACACCGTGCAGGTCCACTCCATCAAACAGAAGAGCTTGCCCGAGCTCGACGACCATTTCGCCAAGGAACTTGGATCCGAGTTTGCCGGCATGGAGGATCTGAGAAAAAGGATTCGCGAGGACACCCTGGCGCGCAAGAAGCGTCAAGGCGAAAAGGCAGCCAAGGAAAAACTGCTGGCCGAACTGGTCAGGCGCAATGACTTCCCCGTTCCGGAAAGCATGGTCGAGCAGCAAATCGAGGTCCGACTGGAGCGCGGTTTGCGGGCCTTAGCGGCGCAGGGCATGCGCAGCGAGGATATGAAGAAGATGGATTTCAGCCGGCTGCGGGCCGAGCAGTGGGAACCGTCGGCGCAGGAGGTGAAAGCTTCGGTGCTGCTCGAAATGATTGCCGACGCCGAAAAAATCGAGGTGAGCGACGAAGAAGTGGATCATGAGATCCAGGCGCTCGCTCGCGAGTCCAAGCAAGCGCCCGACGCAATTCGCGCGCGTTTGACACGGGATGGGGCGCTCGCTAGGATTAAAGCCAGAATCCGCAACGAGAAGACCCTCAATTTTTTGTATCATCAGTCCGCCTGAGGCGGGCGTTTCGCATTTTCTCCCAACGGACGGATCAGGCAAGTCGGGCGGCAGTGTGAAAGCGTAGGGAAAGGACCAAGCCATGTTGGTACCGATGGTTATTGAGCAGACTGGCCGAGGCGAGCGCGCCTATGACATCTATTCGCGCCTGCTGCGGGATAACATCATCTTCATCGGAACTCCGATTGACGACAACGTTGCCAACCTGGTTATCGCCCAGATGTTGTTCTTATCGCAAGAAGATCCCGAGAAAGACATTCAGCTCTACATCAATTCGCCCGGGGGTTCGATTACGGCCGGGATGGCCATCTACGATACCATGCAGTACGTAAAGAATGATGTGGTAACGATCTGCATCGGGCAGGCAGCCAGTATGGCAGCTCTCTTGCTAGCCTCTGGTGAAGCCAAGAAGCGCCTGGCTCTGCCGAACTCCCGCATTCTGATCCACCAGCCTTCGATGGGGGGTCTATCCGGTCAGGCCACCGACATTGACATCCATGCGCGAGAAATTCTGCGTATGAGGGAGATAACAAACCAGTTGCTAGCCAAGCACACCGGGCAGAAGTTGGACAAGGTTGAAAAGGACGTTGAGCGCGACTTTATCATGAACGCCCAGCAGGGCAAAGAGTACGGAATCATCGACGATATCATCTACAAGACCCGATAGAGGTATGATCGCCCGAGCGCCGAACCGTACCAGCTCGGCGAAGGGCCGGCTCCCCGGCAGCGGTACAATGGCAAGTGGGGCCGGGGTCAGCAACTTAGGAGTATAGGCGAGTGAAAAACAGGTCGGGCACCGACGAGATCCTCCGCTGTTCGTTCTGCCATAAATCGCAGGATGCGGTGGCTAAGCTGATCTCCTCCCCTAGTGACTATCCCAGAGCTTATATTTGTGACGAGTGCGTGGCGGTCTGCAATTCCATCCTGGAAGATGACCGCACCGCCACTCCTCCCGCGCAGAGTCCCAACCAGCTTCCCAAACCGCACGAGGTGAAAGCCTTCCTCGATGAGTATGTCATTGGGCAAGAGCAGACCAAAAAGAAGCTGGCGGTCGCCGTCTACAATCACTACAAGCGGATCTACATGAACCGGCAGCGGACCAACGACGGCATCGAGCTGACCAAATCCAACATTCTGCTGATCGGTCCCACCGGTACCGGCAAGACTTTGCTGGCTCAGACCCTGGCGAAGATGCTCGACGTCCCCTTTGCGATTGTGGATGCTACCACCCTGACCGAGGCGGGCTATGTGGGCGAGGACGTCGAGAATATCATTCTCAAGCTGCTGCAAGCAGCCGAAGGCGACGTCGGCCGCACGCAGACGGGCATTATTTACATCGACGAAGTCGATAAGATTGGGCGCAAGGATGAAAATCCCTCGATCACGCGAGATGTTTCAGGCGAGGGGGTGCAACAGGCACTGCTGAAGATCCTTGAAGGTACGATTGCCAATGTGCCTCCTCAGGGAGGGCGTAAGCATCCCCACCAGGAATTCACTCCCGTCGACACCACAAACATCCTATTCATTTGTGGGGGCGCATTTGTGGGATTGGAAAAGATTATTGGGCGCCGTGCCGGGCGTAAGGCCTTAGGTTTCCGCACCGAGGAAGAAGGCGCAGAAGAAGCGCTTCCCACCGACAAAAAGAAGCGAGCGGAACTGCTCTCCGACATTCAACCACAGGACCTGATCAAATTCGGCCTGATCCCGGAATTCGTGGGGCGCCTGCCGGTCATTGGCAGTCTTGAGGATCTGGACGAGAATGCACTGGTCGAGATCCTTACCCGGCCAAAGAATGCCATTGTCAAGCAGTACCAGCGTCTCTTCGAATTCGAGAATGTGCGACTCAAGTTCAGTGAAGAGGCGCTAAGGGCGGTGGCACGACAGGCCATGGCGCGAAAAGTAGGAGCTCGTGGCCTGCGCATGATTCTCGAAGAACTCATGCTCGATTTGATGTATCACCTGCCCAGCCAGAAAAAAGTTAAGGAATTTGAAGTTACGCGGGAGATGGTGGAAAAACGCAACGTCTCTCTCGCTATGATGGAGAAAGCAGGGTAAGCCGCTGAGCGGCGTGCGGAACACCCTGGGAGCAACCCGCAGGGGGTTTGAATTTTCCCCTCAAAAACCTCAACGACGCAAGCGCGCGATAGGGAGACTCGGTGACAACTTCGAATAGAGAAAAATTTGAGAGTAGAAAACTTCCCATGATGCCCATCCGCGATGTGGTCATCTTCCCTTACATGATGACCCCGTTCGTGGTGGGCCGCGAATCAAGCGTGCGCGCTCTCGAAGAGGCTCTGGCGGGCGACAAGAAGATCTTTTTGGCCACCCAGCACGATGCCAGCGTGGATGAACCTAAGCCCAACGAGATCTACCAGGTCGGCACCATCGTCAATATTGTGCAGAGTTTGAAGCTGCCCGACGGCAACATCAAAGTCCTGGTGGAAGGAGTCGAGCGCGGCAAGATTCTTCAAGTTACTGAATCGGAGGGTTTCATGCAAGCGACGGTTCGGGTCGTGCGCTACACGGCCGAACCTAGCCCCCAACTGGAAGCCGGCATGCAGCGTGTCACCGGCCTTTTCGAGCAGTACGTAAAGCTATGCCAATCGTTGAATTACGAGACGATGATTGCCGCCGTTCGCATGGAAGATCCGGCCAAGCTCACCGATACGATTGCCGCCAATCTGCAGCTCTCGATTGAGGAAAAGCAGGAGTTGCTTGAGATCTTCGATCCCGCCGAGCGCATCAATCGCATTGGTGATGTGCTCGACATTGAAATTGAAAAGCTGAACATGGATCGCACCATCCAATCGCGGGTCAAGCGGCAGATGGAGCGGGCCCAAAAAGAGTATTACCTGAATGAGAAAATCAAGGCCATTCAGAAGGAACTCGGGCGCGGAGAAAAGAGTGAATTCGACGAGCTAAAAAAGAAGATCGAAGCCGCGGGCATGCCGAAAGAGGTCAAAGAGAAAGCCATCCAGGAGCTCAAGAAGCTGGAGGCCATGCCTCCCATGTCGGCCGAGTCGACGGTCTCGCGCAACTACCTGGACTGGTTGCTGGCCGTCCCCTGGAAGAAGCGCTCCAAGGAAATCCGCAACATCTCCCGCGCCGAAAAGGTTCTGAACGAAGATCATTATGGCCTCGAGAAGATTAAAGAACGTATCCTCGAATTCCTGGCCGTGCGGCAGTTGGTGAAGAATCCCAAAGGATCCATTCTCTGTTTCGTCGGGCCTCCCGGCGTTGGCAAAACGTCACTGGGAATGTCGATCGCCAAGGCTACGGGACGCAAGTTTGTGCGCATGTCGCTCGGCGGGGTACGTGATGAAGCGGAAATTCGCGGCCATCGTCGGACCTATATCGGGGCTCTGCCCGGCCAGATTATTCAGATGATGAAAAAGGCGGGCACAAAGAATCCGGTCTTCATGCTTGACGAAGTCGACAAGATGTCGATGGACTTTCGGGGTGATCCCTCGGCCGCGCTGCTTGAGGTGCTCGATCCCGAACAGAATTTCATGTTCGTCGATCATTACCTGGATGTGGAATACGATCTCTCTCAAGTTTTTTTCATCGCCACGGCAAACGTGATGCATACGATTCCCCCGGCCTTGCAGGACCGCATGGAAGTGCTCCGCTTGCATGGCTACACCGAGCAGGAGAAGGTTGAAATTGCCAAGCAGTTCCTGGTGAAGAAGCAGATGCTGCAGGCTGGACTGAGCGAGAAAAACGTGAAGTTCACCGATGACGCCATTACGGCCATCATTCGCAGCTACACCCGCGAAGCCGGGGTGCGTAACCTCGAACGTGAGATCGGCAACGTGTGCCGAAAAGTGGCGCGCAAAGTGGTCAAGGAGGGCGCCAACTACAATATCGTCATCACCGCCGAAAACGTGAATGACTTCCTGGGCGTGCTGAAGTTCCGCGACAGCCTGGTGCACGAAAAGAGCGAAGTCGGGCTGGTCACGGGTTTGGCATGGACCGAAGTTGGCGGTTCGATTCTCAGCACGGAAGTGACGGTGGTGGATGGCAAGGGCAAGCTTACATTGACCGGAAAACTGGGCGATGTCATGCAAGAATCGGCGCAAGCGGCCATGTCCTACGTCCGTTCTCGCGCTCAACGGCTTGGTTTGGCCCGCGATTTTTACCGCAATATGGATATCCATGTGCACGTCCCGGAAGGGGCGATTCCCAAAGATGGCCCGTCGGCAGGCATTACGATTGCTACCGCCATTTCGAGCGCACTCAGTAAAATTCCCGTGCGCCGCGATATCGCCATGACCGGGGAAATTACCTTGCGGGGAAAGGTCCTGCCGATCGGCGGGCTGAAAGAGAAACTGCTGGCGGCGCACCGGGCCGGGTTACTGGAAGTGATCCTGCCCAAAGAAAACGAAAAGGATCTGGCGGAAGTACCGGAAAATCTGCGGAAAGAAATGAAGCTGCACTTCGTCGACAACATGGACCAGGTGCTCGCTATCGCCTTGGAGTCTCCCCTGCCGGAGCAGGTTCTGCCGCAGGTCGCCGATAGCTCGCAGACGATTACGCCCATCGTTCCTTCGACCGAGGGACCATCGGCGCACCAGTAGCCGCCCTGGGTGCTGACCAGGCGCCCCGAGGTAATAGACATGGTGCTGTCCGCAGCTTCGAAGCCCCAAGTCAAGCTCGCTGCCTTGACATATCCCGGATACCCTCAATAGATTGGAAAACAATCCAGCCGGCCCCAGCCGACAAAAATGTACATTCCTTGAGAGCACCTTGGGAGTAGTCGCGCATGTCATCGGCTGAAGTGAAAGAGGCAAAGCCTACGCCTACAGATCTGGCCGGTCGCGAGGAGCAGATCTTTACGACCGGCCTGCTACCCTCGCAGTTGATCCGCAGATTGATTGAGCAAAGCAGAATTTCCGCCTCGCCAGCAATCGTGGAAGAACAAATCCAGCCCGCCAGCCTGGACCTTCGGCTTGGCGAGATCGCCCATCGCGTGCAGGCGAGCTTCCTTCCCGGCCAGCTCTCGACCGTCGAGGACCGCATCCGTGACCTGCGCATGATGCGGGTGGACCTGACCCGGGCGGCAATTCTAGAAAAGGGCTGCGTTTACATTGTGCCCCTGGTCGAATCACTGGAACTTCCTGCCGACATTTCCGCGCGCGCCAATCCCAAGAGCACGACCGGACGCCTCGACATCTTCACGCGCCTGATCACCGACTATGGCGCTGAATTCGAGAGCGTCTCCTCCGGCTACAAGGGCAAGCTCTACGCCGAGATTGTTCCTCGCACCTTTACGGTTGCCGTCCGCGCCGGCATGCGGCTCAATCAGCTCCGTTTCGTGCGGGGAAAGCCGGTGGCATCCGATCGCGCCATCAGCGCGCTCGATGAGGAGAAAAAGCTGGTCTACCTCGATGAACACAGTCCCATCAAAGCTCAGGTTGACCGCGGGCTGATGGTTTCGGTAAATCTGGAAGCGGGGGAACCTTCCGAAGTAATCGCCTATCGTGCCAAACGCAACTCGCCCGCCATCGAACTAGACAAAATCGATTATTATTCGCCGGACGATTTCTGGGATATCAGGCAGCAGCCGAAAAACAAGACTCTTATCCTCGACCCGGGAGACTTTTACATCCTGGCTTCGAAGGAGCGAGTTCGGGTGCCGCCCGAGTATGCCGCTGAGATGATTCCCATCGATCCGTCGGTAGGCGAATTTCGCATCCACTATGCCGGCTTCTTTGATCCGGGGTTCGGTTACGGTGTCAGTGACATCAAGGGCACCCGCGCAGTGCTGGAGGTGCGCGCCCATGAAGTTCCCTTCCTGATTGAGCACCGCCAGGTGGTCGGTCGCTTAAAGTACATGCGCTTGCTTCATAGGCCGGATAAGATTTATGGCACCGACATCGGCTCCTCCTACCAACGCCAGGAACTGACGCTCAGCAAACAGTTCCGCAGGCAGTAATCCAGGTGGGTTGAGACAGGCTGAACGGTCTGGGGGTGCACACGTTATGAGCCTGGAAGGATAAGACGAATGGAACCTCCGCTGCGGTGACAGCCCGTGACTCCGGATAGGAAATAGGCTGCAGCGGCCCCCGCACTATGCTCCTCGGAACCTCATTCAAAGGAAAGGCTGGCCTGCTGGTTGCGATCGCCGTAGTGGTCGTGCTTCTCATGCTTTTTCCAGCCTACCGCTGGTTTTTCGCCCTCAGCCTGGGCCTGGGCATTCTGGTGGCGGCAATTCTATTTCTCTGGCATAAGCGTCGCCCTGTCCGCGCTGAGGACGTGCAGGATAAGCGGCCGTTAAAGCTCGATTAAAAAGTATTTTGACTGCCCTCGATTCGAGCTCGCGAGCAGAAAACAGGTCACTTACCGCCAGGCATCGAATCACTGCGCGGCCTGCTGAGTACGCCGGCAATCGCTTGCTTGCGGAAAAAACGCGGGGAGAAACTTGCAAGCAGAGCGCAGAACCAAGAAACTAGAAGATTGCGATGCGAGTTCTTTCCCGATTCATAGTAGCCGCGAGCGACGCGCGACACTTCCCGGGCGAGGATTTGCCCGAAATGGCTTTTCTCGGGCGGTCCAATGTCGGCAAATCGAGTGTCATCAACTCTCTGCTGGGCCACAAAATTGCGCGCACCAGCTCAAGCCCGGGTCGAACGCGGACCATCAACTTCTTCGAAGTCCGCTGGCCCGGCAGGCCTAAGCCGCAAATCATCTTTACTGACCTACCAGGATATGGCTATGCCAAGGTTTTGCGTGAAATCTCCCAACACTGGGCCACGTTCATTGAGCCTTATTTGACAAAACGCGCTTCCCTCGCGCTGTGTCTCGTGCTCATCGACAGCAACATCCCACCCCAGAATAGCGACCAGCAGCTAATGGACTTTCTGCGGGCCGTTGGTCGGCGCCTGGTTGTGGTTGCAACCAAAAGCGATCGTCTGTCCGGAAACCAGCTCGCTAGCTCGCTGCAGAACCTATCCCGAACCTTCCGGGAGCCGCGTCTTCTCGCTTATTCGGCTAAGACCGGTATGGGGCGTGAGCAACTGTGGCAAGAGATTCGTGCCGCGGCCGCAGCCTTCAGCGAGCAGCGAGCCCTTCCTTCCTGACGGCAAATGCCCGACTGCTCGCCATGCAGGGCGACGCCTAAAATCCAGGCGGCGGAAATTCAATGCTGCAAAAGTTCAATGGTTATGGACCTCTTCTGCCTATCCAGAGTTTGCGAGAGCCTTTGGCGCCCGGTTCAGCCTTTCACGCATACAACTTTGGGCAGAAACCTGTTTACAGCCCCCACCAGCTCACGTCCTACCATGATCGTGAATCGACTTGTCTGCCACGAATTTGTCTCGATGATTTCTACGCGCTTGCACCATTCGACGCTAGGCTTCGCCTTGCTGTGGTCCTCCACTGTGACCGCGCTCCGTCTGCGCGCAGATGATGCAGTGGCCGCCGCGACGCTGTTCCGCCACCTCACGCGCGATTTCCGGGCCGCGCGACTGCCAGTCGAGTGCGCGACCTAGTCTTCCACGCGGTCGGTGCTCTCGGGCAGGAGGCGAGACTTAGCAGGAATTGAGCGCCCCCTGGTGGAGGTGCTTCCTTGCGCATTTTGTTCTTTGATCTTGCGCTCTTTCGCGACCATCTGGGTGGGTTGAGGTTCGAGCCCCCGCCATAACCCCGAAACGCGATTGCCCTGGCCCTGATCACGCATTCCATCCGTCTTGCGTTTCTCCCGGTCTTTCCGCCAATTCATCTCCCGCGCAGCCCTCCACCGGCCTGGTATCGAGATCTGTAGACGACCCTCGATCAGCCGCAACCAACTCGCGGTGATTACTTTAGAAAGCCTCTTCAGCCGGGCCAATCCGCTATGATAAATGCATGGCTACGTACCTGATTACCGGAGTTGCTGGTTTCATTGGGTCTTCTTTGGCCAGGGCGGTGCTCGCGCAGGGTGACAAGGTGCGCGGAGTAGATAACTTTGCCACGGGAAGAAGCGAGAACCTTGATGAGATTCTGGAGCGCATCGACTTGCGTACCGTCGACGTCCTCGATCTCGACGCCATACAGGAGGCTTCGAAAGGAGTTGATTTCGTTCTGCATCAGGCGGCGATTCCATCGGTTCCGCGCTCAGTTCTTGATCCGGTTGGTAGTAATGCCGCAAACGTAGATGGGACGGTAAACGTTCTGGTGGCGGCACGCGATCAGAAGGTGCGACGGGTTATCTATGCAGCATCCTCATCCGCTTACGGCGACACGCCGAGCCTTCCCAAACAGGAGGACATGTTCCCTAACCCGATTTCTCCATACGCGGTGGCAAAGTTAGCGGGTGAATACTACATGAGCTCGTTTTACCGCTGTTACGGTCTTGAGACAGTCTCCTTACGCTATTTCAATATCTTTGGTCCGCGCCAGGATCCTACCTCGCCATACTCGGGCGTACTTGCCAAGTTCATTAGCCTGATGCTTCACGGTGAACAACCCACCATCTTTGGCGACGGAGAACAGAGCCGCGATTTTACCTTTGTCGATAATGCGGTCAGCGCAAACCTCCTCGCCTGCCGAGCTCCCCGCGATCAAGTCTGTGGCCGGGTGTTTAATGTAGCTACCGGACGGCGTGCCAGTTTGAAGGAAACCTTTGCCATCCTCAAAACAATCACCGGCTTTCAAGGCGAGGTGAAGTTTGGACCCAAGCGGGCGGGCGATGTAACCCATTCAATCGCAGATATCTCGCGAAGCCAAAGTCATCTCGGCTACAAGCCGCTGGTGGATTTCAAAGAAGGCCTCCACAAAACCGTGGACTGGTATAGAAGTGAGATGAGGCCTGTGGTCACTCCTCCGTCGCCGGTCGCGAGCTAGCCGGCGTATTCTCTCGCTGAGCCTTGGCCAGGTCGCGCACGTCCTCTATTCAAGGTAAGACCGGATCCCGCAGCGCTTGCGGCGGCTCTTTGCTTGACACGAAAGCAGGGCTGCATTACTTCGGTGACCTATCTCGCTTGAGAGCGGTTGTCTAGGATCACGGCATGCTCCTCGAAGCGATGATTGTTTCTCGCGATTGGCAAGAGGTCGCCGTCCTTGAGTGCATTCTCAACGATCTTCATGTCGGGGTGATCGTTCATCAGGACGTCGGTTGCGCCCAGCAACGGCTCTCGAAATCGAAGATTGACGCGTTGATCCTTGACCGCGATCTAGGCGGAAGCGAACGCCTGCTGGGAGAACTGCCGGCCAATAATGGTTCGGCGCCTGTCATTTTGCTCAGCCGGTCGGCCTATGAAAGCAATTTGCCCGCGAGTGGAGCAACTTTTTTCTTTGAAAAGCCCATTTCGGTCGAGCAAGCCGTGCGCACATTATCGGCGACTCGCAATCTGATGATGACTGGCCACCTGCGCTATCAGCGGCAGCAAATCCACGTACCAGTCGCCCTTCGCTATGGCAACGGCAGGCGTATCACAGCTGAATTGGAAAATCTGAGCTCGGGGGGGCTTAGCTTGCGCGCCTCTGAGGCTCTCGATCGCCGAGGACCAATCAGCATCCGTTTCAATCTTCCCGGTCTTAAGCACACGCTGAAGATCAAAGGCGAGCTAGCCTGGAGCAACAATCGCGGTTACGCCGGTATCCGCTTCCTCCAGATTTCGCAAAGACTCGAACAATCACTCCAGCAGTGGCTTGGCCGCCGCCATATGATCGACCTGACATTTCGCTCAACGCGGGCACCAGTGGGCGGGCACCTTTACGCGCCAGATACCACTCTGCTATAACCACTTTTGGTAAATGCCTTCTGAGGAACCCGCCAAAGTTTCTGCGCACCGAACTACCTGCTTAACACTCGAGCGGCAGGATGTAACGTTTGGGAAGGCATTTGAGATGTTGCAGGCGGCCATTGCCGCACACGCTTTCCCCGCCGCCAGCCTTGCCGTGACCTTTCAGGAGCAGCTAGCCGCGCTCAAAGCGCTGGGCCGTTTCACCTATGATGACGACGCTGCCGCGGTTTCGGAAGACACTATTTTTGACCTCGCATCGGTGTCGAAGGTAGTTGCTACCACCTCAATGGCAATGATTCTCTACGAACGTGGCGACTTGGACTTGGAGATGCCGGTGCGGAATGTGATCCCGGAATTTTCCGGTGAAGATGTACGGCGAGACGAAGTCACCGTCCGCATGCTCCTGGGCCACTGCTCCGGCCTGCCTGCGTACGAAAACCTCTTTGAACGCGCCCGCACTCGCGAGCAAGCCCTGCATGCAGCCTACCAAATACCACTGGCCGAAGAACCGGGCACTATCGCCGCTTATAGTGATATTGGATTCATAATTTTGGGCGAAGCTTTGGCCCGAATCGCCGACCAACCTCTCGATCGCTTTTGCCAGACTTATGTTTTTGATCCCTTAGGAATGGCCCGCACTTCATTTTGTCCTGCGCGTAGGGCGAGTAACTCGATAGCCCCCACCGCGGAGGATCGCTGGTTTCGCCACCGCCTCATTCAGGGCGAAGTTCACGACGAGAACGCCAGTGTGTTAGGCGGGGTGGCCGGGCACGCCGGAGTGTTTGCTACTGCAGCCGACCTGGCTCGCTTCGGCGCGGCATTGCTGAAGGGAAGGCTGGTCAGCACCGAAACTCTTTCTGTCTTCACGCGACGTGAGACCAAGCCGCCAGGCACATCTCGTGCCCTGGGCTGGGATACGCCTTCTCGACCATCGCAATCGGGACGGTACTTCTCGCCCTGCTCTTTCGGACATCTTGGCTTTACCGGCACCTCGCTATGGATCGACCCGGAACGGGGCTTATCGGTCACCTTACTGACGAACCGCACCTGGCCAGACAATAGGAATCAGATGATTCACCAGGTACGCCCGAGTGTTCATGATCGAATTATCGAAGCCTTGGAGGGTCGTTGAGCTGGCGACAGAGAGGGCGAATACAGTTACAGCAGCTGGCTACCGAACAGCCAAACCTCGCTTCTTCAGCCCTGGACCGAATGTCGTCTCTCGGAATCGCGCGGGTAATCAACTCGGAAGATGCCAAGGTCGCCAAGGCTGTCGCTCGCGTGTTGCCCTCGATCGCCCAAGCGATCGACTGGATCGCGGAAGCATTTCGCCTGGGCGGAAGGCTGATCTATGTTGGAACTGGTACCAGCGGCCGGATTGCTGCGCTCGACGCTGCTGAGTGTCCCCCCACCTTCAACACCAAGCCTCGCATGGTGCAGTTCATTATTGCCGGTGGCCGGCGGGCGCTCGGCGCGGCGGTCGAATCCAATGAAGACTCGCGCCAAGCTGGCCAACGCGAGATGGCGAGGAAAGCGCCGGCAGCAAAAGACGTTGTGGTCGGGCTTGCCGCCAGCGGACGCACCCCCTTTACAGTCGCCGCCCTCGCCTACGCTCGACAACGGGGGGCGCGAACCGTTGCCCTCACCTGCAATCGCAATTCGCCTCTGGAGAGGGCGGCCGATCTGGCGATTGTGACCGACGTGGGACCTGAAGTAATTGCCGGTTCCACTCGATTGAAGGCAGGGACGGCACAAAAAATGGTTCTGAACATGCTTTCAACCGGTGCGCTGACCCGGCTGGGATATGTACATGGAAATCTAATGGTGAATGTTCGCCCTAAAAATTCAAAGCTCCGGGAGCGGGGCGTCGGCATCATCCAACGGCTGACGGGAGTTTCGCGACGAAAGGCGGAGAAAACGCTCCTCGAGGCGGGAAGCACCGCCTTGGCCTTGGTCATGCTCCAGGCGGGTGTAGATCTAGCCACCGCGCAACGTGCGCTTACGGCGGCCGGACAAAGAGTCGGCGGGGCGGTTAAGATCGCTGCGCAAGACCAAGACCGTTCGATCTGACCTGCGACATGGGGCCGAATGGCTCGGCTGCCGGCGCGTTACTTTGGTCTTGTAGGTTTCACTTCCCCGGGATGTTCCCCAGCGGCTCCCACTACAATAGAACGGGCGCGTACCGGGTCCTGACTGCGGCGGGAAAGGTGCTTGAGAAGGCTCTCGCGCTCAGATCGGACCCAGACATGGGGCATATTTAAGGAATTCCTTTGTTATGGATAAGTTTGTAATTCGTGGAGGCAATCCTCTGCTGGGCACGATTCGCGTCAGCGGCGCCAAGAATGCCGCCCTGCCCGCCATGGCCGCAGCTTTGCTGACCGAAGAGCCGGTCATCCTTGAAAACATTCCCCAAGTGCAGGATATTGAAACCACGCGCAAGCTCCTGGCCGCGATGGGTGCCGAGGTGGAACTCGGATACGGGCGCGCGCATCATCGCACCACCATTTGCTGTCGCCACCTGGCCTCTCCCCAAGCCTCCTACGAGCTGGTGAAGACGATGCGGGCATCGACCCTGGTGCTTGGTCCTCTGATCGCGCGCTGCGGCAAAGCGCGCGTCTCCTTGCCCGGCGGCTGTGCCATCGGCGCTCGCCCTATTGATCTCCACATCAACGGACTGGAGAAGCTTGGCGCAACTATAACCCAGGAACATGGCTACATCGAAGCCAGTGCCGAGCGGCTGAGGGGAGCCGAGATCGTTTTCGACAAGATCACCGTAACCGGGACCGAAGACCTGCTCATGGCCGCCACCCTTGCCGAAGGCGAGACCATCATGCAGAACTGCGCGCGCGAACCCGAGGTGGCCGATCTTGCCGATCTGCTCAACAAGATGGGAGCGCAGATCGAAGGCGCGGGTAGCTCGACTATACGTGTGCGCGGCGTTACAAGTCTGCACGGAGCGAAACACCGCATCATCCCCGATCGCATCGAGGCTGGAACCTTTATCATTGCCGGCGCTCTGACGGGCGGAGATGTAAATATCGTCGGCTGTGAACCCGGGCACTTGGACGCCATCGTTGGAAAGCTGACTGAGATGGGGGTCAAAATCGCCCACAACGGAGATGCCGTGCGGGTGGCCGGCTACGGTGACCTGACGGCGTCCGATATGGTCACCGAAGAGTATCCAGGCTTTCCTACGGATATGCAGGCCCAGTACATGGTTTTGGCAACACAGGCGGAAGGATCATCGATTGTGACCGAGAACATCTTCGAAAACCGCTTCATGCACGCCCTCGAGATGGTGCGCATGGGAGCCAACATCAAGATCGAAGGCCGGCGGGCAATCGTGCGTGGCAAAACTACATTGAGCGCGGCTGCCGTCCTTGCCTCAGACCTGCGGGCTTCGGCCTCACTGGTTATCGCGGCGCTGGTGGCTGACGGAGAAACGATCATCGACCGCGTGTACCACATCGACCGAGGTTACGAGCACATCGAGGAAAAGCTGCGCGCGGTGGGCGCGCAAATTCGCCGCATCGGCGAAATGCTTCCGAAGAGAGTGGCCGCACCACTGGTCCGAGCCTAGCGGGCGACAAGTTTCACCACAAGGACAGAAGCCACCAAAGTTTCCCCTCGTGTACTTTGCGGTGAGGGGCTCCCCTTGGCCTACGGCGTTTTGGCCATCGCTGCACTCTGCTCGCACTGACCAAGGCTTTTCTTGACCGAGACTACTTGCAGCTCGTCGATTCCGCTATCGCCCTTGGTTTTCTTCCCCAGGAGCGACAACCGTTCGCCAGGTGTAACCGATTCCCCGGTCAATTGATATGTCTTCTTGCCTTTGTCGGCGGTCAGCGACTTTCCATCGCCGGCTACGCAGCCGACCACCTGGCTATGACGGCGATGAAGCACATAAACGAGCAGTCCGGCGCCGGCTGCCCCGCCTACTGCCGCTCCAATTTTGGCGCCGTTTCCATAGCTGCGATTCGTGTAGGGGCCCGGGCCGGTGCCACCGCCCATTCCGCCGGTTCCGCCCCCGCCGCCATACTGGCCCCAGGCGCATGCTGATACCATCAACGCCGCCATTACGACCGCAGCTGATCTTGAAACCTGCCTCGATGTCATAAATTTGCGCCCCCGTGCGAGGCCAGAATAAATAAAACCACTCAGCTCACGGCACGAGTGCAATCATAGACACCAGGCGGCTGGTAATTGCCAGGGCGGCGTAAATTTGTGGTCAATAGGAGGTCAGAGTCGGTGAAAAGCAAAAGCAAAGAGACTACTCCACAAGCACGGCATGTTTGCGCTGGAGCCTCTGTGCGCAGGCGAAGCTCAGTGACGTCCGCCAGAATGCCCGCCGTGGCCTCCGCGTCCACCCCGCCCGTTGTGACCGCGTCCGCCGCGTCCACCCCGCCCGCCGCGTCCGCGATCGCCCCCGCGGAAGGGGCGACCGCCACCTCCCCCCGTGTGCGAAGCTTCGTCGCGATTAAAATTTGGTTCGGCGCTCTCTTCTTCGGAAAGCTCGGCGCCCCCTTCGAGCGTCATCGCTGGGGTGCCAGTGGCAGCTTCGGCGGGCGATTCGCCGCCGCTCATTTTGGCGCGCTGCTCTTTGAGGATTGCCTTGCGCGAAAGCCGGATACGGTTGCCTTCAATCGAGAGCACCTTCACCAGAACCTGATCGCCTTCTTTCAGTTCATCGCGCACATCCTTGATGCGATGCTCAGCGACTTCGCTGATATGCAACAGCCCGTCGGTTCCGGGAAGAATCTCTACAAAGGCACCGAAATCTGCCAGACGTGATACCTTTCCCAGATAGGTCTTCCCGACCTCGGCCGTCGCCGTCAGGTCGCCGATAATCTGCAAAGCTTTGCTGGCCGAAGCCTCGTCATTGGAGGCGACGTTTACTCTGCCTGAGTCCTCAACATCGATTTTGACGCCAGTCTGATCGATGATGCTGCGGATCATCTTGCCGCCCGGACCGATCAGATCCCGGATCTTGTCCTGAGGAATCTGCAGCGTGTAGATCCTCGGCGCGTAGGCGGAGACCTTGGCCCTCGGTTCGGCGATCATCTCGTTCATCTTGTCCAGAATAAAAAGTCGTCCGCGGTGGGCTTGCGCCAGGGCTTCGCGCATGATTTCGGGGGTAATGCCCATCACCTTAATATCCATCTGCAGGGCGGTGATACCGTCCCGGGTTCCGGCCACTTTAAAGTCCATATCCCCATAGTGATCTTCTGCCCCGGCGATATCGGTAAGAATGGCATATCGCTCGCCCTCCTTTACCAGGCCCATGGCCACACCGGCTACGGACGCGGCCAAAGGAACACCTGCATCCATCATAGAAAGCGATGCCCCGCAGACGGTAGCCATCGAAGACGAGCCGTTCGACTCCAAAATGTCGGAGACCACGCGCATCGCGTACGGCCATGCTTCCTCCGTGGGAAGTACGGCCGAGAGCGCACGTTCGGCCAGGGCGCCGTGGCCGATTTCCCTCCGCCCTGCTCCACGCAGAAAGCCTACTTCGCCTACGGAAAAGGGCGGAAAATTGTAATGCAGCATGAATCGCTTCTTGGCTTCGCCCTCAAACACCTCCAGCCGCTGCATGTCATCGCTGGTGCCCAGTGTCGTAGTGACCAAAGCCTGGGTCTCACCCCGGGTGAAGATGGCAGATCCGTGCGTGCGCGGCAGCACACCTACCTCGATCCAGAGGGGACGGATCTCGTCGAAGGCGCGCGCGTCGGGGCGGCGGTGGTGCTCGATGACTTGGTCGCGGAAGATGCGCTCGCGCAGGGTTTCAAAATACCGCTCCGCTTTGGCCCGTCCATCTGTATCCTCCTCGGGAATGGGCGCAACCAGCTCGTTGCGAAGGGCGTCGACCAGACCATAGCTTTCGAGTTTGGTGTGCTTATGGGTATCAAGCGCGTCGCCGAGTGGTTTGGCGAGCTTTGATTTCAGTTCTGTGTAGTAGGTTTCATCGAACTCCGGCCGTGCAACCTCGCGCTTGGCTTTGCCGGTGCGGTCGCGAAGCTCGGAAATGGCGGCACAAATCTTTTTGATTTCGCTGTGGGCGAACTCGATGGCGTCGACCACGGTTTCTTCTTTGATCTGCCTGGCGCCGGACTCGATCATTACGATGCCGTCCTTGCTGCCCACCACCATAATGTTGAGCAGACTGTCGCGCATCTCCGAGTATGTAGGGTTGATCACGAATTGACCCTTCACCAGTCCGACGCGCACGGCGCCCACTGGACCCTGAAAGGGAATATCGGAGAGGGTCAGGGCGCAGGAAGCGGCGTTGATGGCAATTACATCGGGATCGTTTTCCGTATCGGCAGAAAGCACGAAGGCAATGACCTGCGTCTCAGAGCGGAAGCCCTCGGGAAATAGGGGACGAATGGGGCGATCGATTTGGCGGCTGGTAAGAATTTCGCGCTCGCTCGGGCGGCCTTCCCGCTTGATAAAGCCGCCAGGGATGCGTCCTCCAGCGTAGGTGTACTCGCGGTAATCCACGGTGAGGGGAAAGAAATCCACCCCCTCTCGCGGCTCGGGGTTTGAGGTGGCGGTGGCCAGAATGACGTTGTCACCGAGACGGACGACAGCGCTGCCATGCGCTTGTTTTGCCAGCTTGCCCGTCTCAAATGTCAGTTGTTTTCCACCGGACAGATCTACAGTTGCAACTTGCGGCTCAGGTTTCATAATTCAAACATTCCTTCTTGGCGGGGTTGGCACCAGGGGCGCACACCAAATGCCAACTGAGGGTGCCAGTAACAAACGGTGGAGGGTGGAAACATAGGTTCCAACAGGTTTAGGCGCTGCTGCCGGTGCTATCCACATGCACGCGTAGGAACGGTTCTGCGGCAGATGGAAACGGCTGCCGGAAACTCGGCAAACGCTTACTTGCGCAGGCCGAGTTTGCCCACGACGCTCTTATAGCGCTCGGAATCGTATTTCTTGAGGTAGTCGAGCAAGCGGCGGCGCTTGCTGACCAGCATGAGAAGACCGCGGCGTGAGCCGTGATCTTTCTGGTGCGTCTTGAAGTGCTCCGTCAACTGGCCGATACGCTCACTTAGCAAGGCGATCTGGACTTCCGGGCTACCCGTATCCGTCGCGTGCGTGCGGTATTGGTCGATGAGGGATCGCTTTTGCTCTCTGGCTAGCACTAACCTGGTGCACTCCTCTATTTTCTATTGTGTTGTTGACAGTATCGAGCGTAACACGTTGAGGATAAACCTGTAAAGGTTCGGGCGAAATCGCTGAAATCAGGCAAACCACTGGTCTGCAACCCTCTTCTAAAGTATCGTATGCAGGTAGGAGAAGTAGTGCGCTGTCCCCGTTGCAACAGCGAAAATCCTCCCGAATACCGTTTTTGCGGTATGTGTGGGACGCCGCTCGATCGTTCTCTCGAAGGCTCCTTGCGCGCTAGCGAGCCGGCGGGCGAGCACGTGCGTAGATCCGAGGCGCAGGAATCGCTCAGCGGACCTTCGTTTCTCGGGCTAAGTGGGCCCTCAAGGGGCAGCGAAGACGTAACCTACTTGTTTGAGGAGGAGCAGCCGAGGCGCACCTACTGGCGTTTCATCCTGCTCCTGCTGATTTTGGGAATAGTCGGGAGCCTAGGATGGCTCGAGTACAAGCGCTCAGGAAAGGCATGGGTGGCTCCCTGGGCCCATCAGCAGCCGACCACGCCGGAGCAGGCCAGCCAACAACCGCCCCAGCCCCCCGTGAGTCCGCCCGCGCCAGCTACTGCCGCACCTCAGCCACAGCCGCCTGCGGCCAATTCGGCAGGTAATCGCCCGACTGCTGCTCAGAACGCTCCAGCAAGTCCTCCGCCCCCCAAGGAGACCGATTTAGCTCCGGGTGCAACGTCTTCGGCTGCGACAAACCCGGTAGAAAACGCTGCCACTCGAACACCCACTCCGCCCACTACCGAGCAGCCGGCCACCAACACAGAGACTGCCAAGAAGGAATCGGAAGCAACGCCAGCCAAAGGGAAGGCGGAGGAGAACGAATCCGCCTCAGACGAATCCGATGCGAATGAAGTACAGCGCGCCACCAAACCCAAGCCGCAGCACGCAAAACCGGCTCCGGTTTCGGCCAATCCTGATGACGCGCTCGTCTCTAACGCGGAAAAATACCTTTATGGCCGCGGCGTGCCACAAAACTGTGACCGCGCCCTACTCGCCTTGCGCGCCGCCGCCGATCGCCAGAATGCCCGCGCCCAAAGCCTTCTGGGAACGATGTACGGAACCGGCCATTGCGTGTCCAAGGATCTGCCAAATGCCTACCGCTGGTTTGCGCTTGCTTCGCGGCAGCAGTCCGACAACATGTGGATCCAGCGTAACCTTGAAATGATCTGGCGTGAAATGACTCCCCAGGAACGCCAGCTCGCGATGCAGGCAAATCGAT
>JAFATF010000727.1 GCA_019244045.1 Acidobacteriota bacterium | reverse complement strand
CAAAAATAGAAGACGCGCGTGCTCGGGCTGGCAACTGATTTTCATCTGCTCTCCGGTGAGACTCGTTGGCCTGAAGGAGAACCCCACCCATCTTTTTTAAGCCCTTTCGGTGCTGTTCCGTAGCTCTGGCCCTCGCCCGGACCACAGGCGCGCCCTGCGCCTACGGTTATCCATATCGATCGCTTTTCCCAAAGAACAGCCGGGTTGTCGGCTTCGGCGGCGCCTGCGGTGCAGCGTCAGCAGCTTGTCAGACCCCCACTCGCGACGAGCAGTGAGCGATCGCTTCTCCGCATGGGCCCGCGAGACACACTTGACCGGAAAAAGTATCAGCCCGAGTACGGCGAATTGGGAATTGCAAGAAGCTGTCCGGCTCTCCCTTCGAAGCCGGAATAGCCCGATGGATTGGGGCCTGATCGGTCTCCTGACTTTCGCGTCGGCAAGCTACGAGCATCCTTCCCGGAGCAACAATCCGGTGGTTACAGCGCTCCGCTCTCAGCGATCACAGTTGCGGGGCAGTGGCGGATTTTCACCGCCTTCCCGTTCATCAGACAGTGTGCATTTATAGTCTGCACCCCCGTCAAAGTCAAGACTTCATCGGGTTTGCGCCCTATGAGGGGTTGCATGTGAGCTTGTATGGCGCAGGCGGGTTTCAACGATTGCCCTGTCATGAAATGAAACTACCCTATAAGCAGTTAGTGACATCCATTTCCAGTCGGTCCAGCTGCACAAAAGGTATGGCATGAAGAATGACCACCACCTGAGCGCTTGCATGCACCAGGTCGTGTGCTAGCTTTTCTCGGTCAGCAGGACGAGAACCGAAGTCTCTCTCCGAAGAAAGCACCAGGGTGGCACAAGATGAACCATGCATCCCACAATTCACAGGCGATCGCGAAGTAGAAGCTGGTCTTCCAGCGCGGTTGGGCGACTCAAAACATGCGGCATGGTGGTTTTTGCTATCAGGATCGCTGGTTAAGGCTTATCGGACGTAAGCTTCCGCGACTGCCGGATTGCGCCACGGCAACATCATGCGAAGGACTACTGTGATTTCAACCTGTAAGCAGCGACTCGGCTGTGTTTGCAGCGATAAGCGCCGATGACGGGCGCAACGGATCGGGTCTTCCGTCTCAGATACCCCCCACTGTCCGCCTGTGGCTCAACCCAAGAGCGAGCCCGCCGTGCTTGGGTCGGCCGGCCAATTAAATTGCCGTGGCACCGCGAAGGTCTCGGAGCAGGCGGGCATCCTGCCCGCTCTGCTGCGTGCGGAAGCAACGCGGGGTGTCGGCAAGCAGAGATTTACAATACCAGAGTGAGCACCCTGACCCCGACTTCCGCATACCAGAACCCGCCTGTTAGTGAACCAGAATATACGCGTCGCGAGCGGATGCTTCTGTCGATCATTAGTCTTATCGGGACGTTAGCCGTTCGTCTGATCGGGAGAACACTACGGTTTGCCGTTTACGTTGAACCGGGCGGTCCCGCCTTCAAGACCCACCCTCATATTCTGTGCTTCTGGCATCGCGCAATCTTCAGTTCGACCTGGGCATTCCGCGCACAGAACATCGCCGTGATCACCAGTCAGAGCTTCGATGGGGAATACATCGCCCGCATCATCTCAGACTTCGGCTACGCGCCCATTCGAGGATCGAGCAGCCGCGGCGGCGCGCGCGCGCTTCTGGAGTCTCGGCGCATCCTCGAAGCGGGCGCGACGGTGGCATTCACCACTGATGGACCGCGTGGACCAGTTTACGTAAGCAAACCCGGCCCTGTGCTTTTGGCCAGCAAGTCGGGCGTGCCCATCGTGGCCTTTCACATCGCCCTCGAGCAGACATGGCTGCTAAATACCTGGGACCGGTTCATGATCCCGAAACCGTTCTCACGAGCGTTGCTCTGCATGAGCACGCAGATGGCGATTCCTCCCCATCTCGACGGGGCGCAGCTCGACGAGTTTCATGCCACTTTGCAGGCCGCCCAAGATCGTGTGCGGAAGTTTGCGGAAGAGAATGTCAGCAGGGTCGGAACCGGTGAGTTTCCGCTTGCGCCAGTGTGAATTCGCTGTTGCGCGGGAGGGGGGCGGGCTTGGAATCGTATTCCCCCCAAATCACGTTTGCATGATCCCGGCCAGCGTGCCCGCCAGTTGAATTCCAGGCGACTCCCCCCGTAGCTCGCTTTCGCGAATCACAGGCAAATGCACTGAAGTTAACGGTAACTTCGTCAGTGCCGATATAACAATCGACGCCGCCCGCCTGTAGTGGCGGAATCCCGGGGGATCAAGCACCCCTTGTATGGTCCAGCGATGCTGTTCACAATATTGATGCCGTGCTGTGTATGAATGATCTTGGTGTTGCGGTGCACGCCCACCAGCGCTATGATGCCGAAGTAGTAATTCTTGCCATTTTTCCTCTGATGCATCTCCGCGATCCCGGCTCTGGTTGCCGCTTTTGGTCGAAAAAGGGGCGTGAATCTCGGTCGCATCTACGATGGTCCCCGTCGTCATGTGCCGCACCCACTTCTGCTGCAAGTGGAGATCACTGTTGCCAAAACCTTTTCTCCCACAGGTGACGAAACTTGCAGACGCCTAGGTTTCTCCGCTACCGGCATTCCAAATCAATCCCCGAATTTCGTACAACCTCCCGGATGATTCAATGCTTTTTTCTGCCGCGGGTCCGCTAGGTTGAAAAACTGCTGTAGAAAACAAAACTTTTGTAGCATCTGCTCAAGTCGTTTCAGACACGTCCCTTGCCGGCTGCCGCGATGTGTTGCAAAAACAGCATGCCCCGTGTCCTCTTCGTGTATGGCTCGCATGCAGTCATCGTACGTTCATGCTGGCTCGACTTCCCCTACCCTCCCTTTGGAACGAAGTACTTAATCAAGACCGGGAACAAATGTTCGCAATCATGCGTATTTATCGGACATGAGAATGCGGAACTCACTGCTCCTGGTTCTGTTTCTAATACCGGCAGTTGCTTGCAACGATATTCTTGCGTCTGACCTGGCGCTCATTCGCGCCAAGATCTACCCGTCGCCGACCGAAGCTCCGATCGAGGATGGCACGATTTTGGTGCACAACGGAGTCATCACCGCCATCGGTCCCGCCAGGAGAGTTCATCCCCCGGATTTTGCGCGGGCAGTAACGAACATCAACTGTCAAGGCATGGTGGTCACAGCCGGATTCTGGAACAGTCACGTCCATATCTTTACCGCCGGACTGCTTCATGCCGAGACTCATTCCGACATCGATCTATCCTCCCAGCTGGAGCAGATGCTCACGAGGTGGGGTTTCACAACGGTGTTCGACACAGCGTCATTGCTCGAGAACACAAACAACATTCGTCGACGAATTGCGCGCGGCGGCGTACGCGGTCCACGCATCTTCACTGTCGGTGAGCCTTTCTACGCCAAAGGTGGAACACCGATTTATATACGCGGATTCCTGCAGGAGAACCGGATTGCGCTGCCGGAACTCGAGTCGCCGGCGCAAGGAGTCGAGCGCGTGCGACAGGAGATTCGCGACGGCGCGGATGGCATAAAGATTTTCGCAGGATCGATTGAACCAGGGTCGGTGCTGATCATGCCGCTGGAGGAGGCCAGGGCAATAGTTACCGAGGCACATCGCGAGGGAAAGCCCGTTTTTGCGCATCCGTCAAATAATGAGGGCATTGAAATTGCGCTCAACAGCGGAGTCGATATTCTGGCGCACACCACCCCCATGAGCGGGACCTGGACTGCGCAACAGGTGCAGCGGATCAAAGCCGCGAACATGGCACTGATCCCGACTCTGACTTTGTTTGAAGTGGAAGCCAAAAAATTCGGCGAGTCCGCGGAGGATTCAGCAAACGACCTGCGCTCCGCCTCACAGCAGCTGAAGGCCTATTCCGATGCGAAAGGACAAATTCTGTTTGGCACGGATGTTGGTTATACCGATTACTATGACACCGCCGAGGAGTTCCGCTTGATGTCGCAGGCCGGTTTGGACTTTCGCCAAATCCTAGCGACGCTCACAACCAATCCTGCCAGTCGCTTTGGATACACTGCGCATTCCGGTCGCGTCGCCAAGGACATGGATGCTGATTTAGTCGTGCTCGCGGGGGATCCGGCAAAAGATGTAACTGCGTTTTCGCGGGTAGCCTTCACGATTCGGCAAGGAAAAATCGTTTTTGGGAAAGATTGAGAATCCCTTTGAATTCATTACCCGGTACTCGTTTACACTGACCGGCAACCCAGAAGCGCAAGCCCGGACACTCGACCCGCTAACCGCATCGTCACTGAATCACAGCCTCGCTAGATCTAAGTAAGTCCGTAGCACCTAAGAGGACGGAAATTACGTATCAGGCCGGCCAAACCATTCAGGTAAAAGAGAAAGCGTCGTCTGGTACGTCCAATACCTGGAAGCTGCCATCGTTCTAAGCCCATGCGCGCGTGCGAGCGTAGCGAGATGTAAGGAACTGTACCTAGACCTGAGACCTGACTCATTCGAGCAAAAAAAAAGCCGGCAAAATGTAGGGAGCAGGATTTATTCTGCGTTCTTACCTCGATTTTGATTCGCATGTTCTCTGCATTCGGCAACGCATGTTGCTGTGCATGCAGAACGTCCCTTCCCGGAACCTCTTTTTCGCGTCGACATCGCGCGACGACCGTCGCAGTCGACGCGGCCGCGTATCCTGGCAGTCGTGCCTATCGTGTTGCGACATCAGGGCAACCGCGATGATTTTAGGGGAGTTCTTTCGGAAGTACCCAGACAGAGTACACGGAGCTACTAACTGATGGGTCAACGTGGCCGGAATCCAAGCAGAGTTTGCATGAGCCGGGTAAGTGCCGCCGCCTCGATGAGCGCCAGTAGCATCGCGCCGCTCCGTTAGCGCTAAGATAAGAGCAATTGTGCACTCATTTCCGTGAAGCCCAAGCCGCGGAAACATTTTCGAGAGCCCCGCGAACCCTCTCTTGTGGTTGGGAACGTACGCCTGGTTTTTCTGGCAGGCAACGCTGGGACACATGCAACTCCCGATTTTTCGCCGGCCGTCTTTACCTTCGGCGCTGACCTTCAGCCTTCCAGATAAGCCTCTACCCAATATTTGAGCCGGTTACGTCGCTCGTCCAGTGCGTCGA
>JAFATF010000299.1 GCA_019244045.1 Acidobacteriota bacterium | reverse complement strand
CAAGGCCCGCGGCGGCCGTTGGTCAGGCCGAACCCGACCGTGGATTGCGATCACAGCCTTTAGTGTCAGGTTCCGCGGCGGCAAAGCTTCCGAGAGCGCAAAAAATTGCACCTTAGGGGAACAATCCCGCAGGACCGCCTAGCTGGTTGCCTCAGGAATACGTCGTCTCCCGCTTCAAGAGTGGGCGAGCTGTTGCCCACCGCGTGCGAATCGCTGTATATGCATAACGATGAATTCAGTGCCGACGCTTGGCGTGACATCGCGATTACCGTCATCGTGCTCGCGGAACAGCGCGCCGTCACATCGCCTGCCTCAGCAGGCCGCAATCCTCAATGAGCTTGAGCAACAGCTTCAGCATCAGCAATAGAAGCGAGCGAGCGTCTTTACTACATAGTTATGACCGTATATAACTTGAAGTGCTCTATCTGCTATCGCCTCATTCGGTTGACCCCGTCATGGGCACAGGGCTAGACTCACTTCGCGTGAGGGTGTTCGATGAGACCTCTAACCTGGATATGGGCGTTTTGTTTATTTTTGCTCCCCGTTCTCGCCGATCAAGGTACCCACCACGAAGAACTCAGTCCTGAGCAGGTGGGCACTGTCCATTTCCCTGTTTCCTGTTCTCCCCAAGTCGCGCAACCGTTTGAACGAGCAGTAGCCCTACTGCATTCTTTCTGGTACGAAGAAGCGCAAAAGGAATTTGAGGATGTCTCCCGGCGGGACCCACAATGCGCTATGGCCTTTTGGGGCATCGCCATGAGCCTGTGGCATCAGCTGTGGAACCATCCAGACGCGAGCACCAGCAAGAACGCCGCCGAAGACCTGCAGAAAGCCGAACGCTTAAACCCAAAGACGCAACGCGAGCGCGATTACATTGAAGCGATTGCCCTGTTTTACCAGGAGCCCGATCCGAACCACTATCATGAGCGTGCTACGCGATATGCCGATGCCATGGAGCAGATGTACCGAAAATATCCCCAAGACCGCGAGGCGGCCGCCTTCTATGCACTCTCGCTACTCGCCTCCGAGCCGGACAGTGACACCTCGAATGTAAACCGCAAGAAAGCCGCGGCGATTCTCGAGAAGCTGTTCGCAGTCGAGCCGGATCATCCCGGCGTCGCTCATTATTTAATTCACAGTTATGACAAGCCCGAACTTGCAGAGCTGGGCCTTGCGGCGGCGCGGCGCTATGCAAAAATCGCACCAGCAGCCCCTCATGCCTTACACATGCCTTCCCACATCTTTGCCCGCTTGGGATTGTGGCAGGATGATATTGAGTCCAATCTGGCCTCGATCGCGGCGACGCGCAAGACTGCGGCCATGCATATGGGCGGCGAAGGGCATCAATTCCACGCCATCGACTTTCTGGTCTACGCCTACTTGCAATGCGGGCGAGATGCCGACGCCCAGCGGGTCATTGAGGACGTCAAGGTAATGCCGCAAAGTCACGATATGTACGGTATGGGATATGACCAGCACATCTCAACCCTTGTTGCCTTGGAAGCGGCGTACGCGCTGGAACGGCATGAGTGGGCGGAAGCAGCGAAGCTTGTCCCCGTCAAGGGAGCGCAGCTCGCCGACAACTCGATCACGTATTGGGCTCGCGGCATCGGGGCCGCGCGCTCGGGCAATGTAAGCCAAGCACGCAAAGCTCTAGCGGAGATTGAGGCCATTCACAAGAAACAGAGCGAACCCAGGCAGAAGCCCTCTGCCGATGCGGTAGAGCGAGATCGTGACGAGGTCCTCGCTTGGATCGAGCATGGCGAAGGCAAAGACAAGGAAGCTGTCGAGTTGCTGCGCAGGCTGGCTGAGAAGGAAGATGGCGTCTCCGATGTAAGTGATCAAATCCCGGCAAGTGAAATGCTCGCTGATATGCTGCTCGAGGTGCAACGGCCGCAAGAGGCGCTTTCCGAATATCAAGCAGACTTGAAACGCAATCGCAATCGCTTGAACGGCCTTCACGGGGCCGCCCAGGCCGCTGAGTCGGCGGGGAGAGCCGCGCAAGCAAGTCAATACCGAGCGGAACTGTTGAAGCTGTGTTCGGGATCCTCAGCCGAGCGCTGCCAATTGGGATCGCCACACTCCGCTCCAGGACAGTAATCGCTCGCCCGCCGGTGCGACATCCTTCACCTTGAAGGGTCTTGAAACTTGCGCATCGTACAGGCTGCAGGACGCCCAGCTCGCCCTGGACCTACGTCGGTGCTCCGATGTTCGCTCCTCTTCAGTCTTCGTGGGCAATCGATCACGAAACAGTTTGGTTTTTTTGCCCTATACCTTGAACTACAAGGTATAATGACAAGGCGATGAGGGCGCGCGCAAGCAATCCGAATTTCATGAATGGAGTTCCGGAGCTTCTGATCTTGAACCTGCTTCAGTGGAGGGAGATGTACGGTTATGAGATCGTCGATGCTATCCGCCAGCGCAGCGACGCGGTCCTTGAGGTCGGCGAAGGTGTGGTATATCCGGTGCTGCACGGGTTGGAGCGCGACGGCGTCTTAAAATCCCATCGCAGAAGAATCAACGGCCGCAGCCGCATTTATTATTCGGTGACTGCCCGAGGCGCCCGCCATCGCGCGCATTTATCACAGACCTGGAGCAGTCTGACGGCCGCAATTCAAAAGATCTTACGAGGAGGGCAACATGGCGAATCTGTTCCATGAGCTTCGCGAACGCTTGCTGCGCGCTGGCGTTGCACCTCGGCATATACGGCGTTATCTGGGCGAACTTGCCGATCATCTGGCAGACTTGACCAGCGAGGAGGAGCGCGCCGGGCGCAGTCCGCAGGATGCTAAGTCGGCAGCACTCGCCCGGCTTGGTACGCTGGATGATCTTGCTAGAGCCATGATCGCGAAACGGGAATTCCGGTCCTGGTGTGCTCGCGCGCCATGGGCGATCTTTGGTGTGGTTCCCCTTCTGCTGCTCGCCGCGGCATATTTCGCTGCGGTGCTCTACCTATGGTTTGGCTGGAGTGTATTTCTGCCCGATGCCGAGACGCCTTTTGGCAGGCATGGATGGCAACCTCTGTTCAGCGTCGCGAACATCTATTTCCAGAGCGGCAAGCTGTACTACCGCCTGGCGCCGATTCTGGTGGGTGCCTCCGTCGGCGTGGCCGCCGCCCGGCAAAGATGCACAGCGCTTTGGCCCATGCTCAGTTTCATTCTCGTTTCCTGGATGGGCTCGACGGCTGAAATTCACGCCAGTCGCACGGCGGTGCCCCGCGGGCTAGGGCATATCACCATGGACTTCTTTGCCCCGACCCGCTCGGGAGAGACTCTTTTAGCAACCTTGTTGTATGCGCTCGTCATTTTTACGCTGGCGGCACTGCCATACGCCTTACTGCGAATTCGAGAGGCTATTACCAGCTAGTCGGCCGCGATTTGCTCCTCCCGAGGCAATCGGGAGCGAGAATCGTGGCAGTGCCATCTTCGTCCCGGCAGTCTTTCAACCGTGCCGCGGAAGCCGTCGCCTAGCGGTGGGGGCGTACCGCTTACGCCTACTCGTATTAAGAGCTGCGGTGAGAAGGATGCGCCTCGCCAGGCTGGCAACGAGCGGCGAAAAGCGTTCTGCCAGCAAAATGGCGTTTACTCGCCCAGTAGCCGGTCAAGCAGGCGTGCGAGTTGCGCCTCGTGCTGTGTTCCGGCAGCCGGCATGGTCCGGCGTCCTGTGATGGAGGCCAATTCGTGGGCCAACAAGCGAACCGCCGTGTCTTTGGGCAGGTAGATGGCGTCGTTGGCAATTTCCAGGTGCCATTCCCTACCGTAACGATATAAGGGCCAGCGCCGTTTCTCGGAGCGGCGCTCGAGATGGGCTTGGCCACCTGCCAGCGAAGAAGGTTCATTCATGTCCACCTCGGCCCAACCCTGATCACGCTTCACATGCACCTTCTTGACCTGAAAATTCTCGACGATCACAACCGGCTTGGTCGCATTGAGTAGATCTGCAGCACCTAAAGCATTGTCGGTGCCCGAGAATTTGTCCTCAAGTGCCTGACGGATGAGTTCCGGCGTAGGGCGAGCGGCCGAAATAACAACCGTGACACCGTCCGCCGCAGACGCGTCATTGGTCGACGAAACGGGCAAGGAAGTGCTCGCGATGACAGGAGGTGCATCCGTCATCGCGCTGTCGCCCGCCTTCAGGCTGCCCGCTTGCGCTGGCGGCGGTGCCGCAGCTGCCAGGGTCAATCCCTCCCACGCAATCTTCACATAGCGATAGAATCGCGGGCGTCCACGTTTGCGCCAATAGCGGGAATCGTACTTTTCAACCCGGAAGCCGGTGCGCAGCGAGCTGAAAAACGAGTGCTGCACGGGGTTGACGATTATTCCCATGTGACCGCGCCACACAATCAAATCTCCCGGCTGGGGCTGAGTCACACGCTGGAAGTCACTGGTTCCTTGGTACAGCGTAATCGAATTTTCATAGCTATAAGGAAAACCGGCGCGATCATAGATCTGGTGCACGAAATGTGAGCAGTCTTGGCGCAACGCCCGGTGGTGAGCGGTCTCCATGGCGGCACCGAGAACTGCCAGACCTTCATCCAGGCTTAGCAGCCGCGCGGGAACACTCGAAGCAGTTAGCTCGGTGCCGGGCGTGCCGGGATCATCGGCGTTTCTTTGCGCGCGCGCCAATCCTGCGCCGAGCAAAAAAAACACAACAACACCGATTTGGAGCTTTTGCCACATGCGTTTCCAGCGCCTTCTACGTAACGAGCG
>JAFATF010000694.1 GCA_019244045.1 Acidobacteriota bacterium | reverse complement strand
AGGTCTCTCGCCCTCAACTTGTCCCAGCGGCTTCGGGATCTTCTCACACCGAAAAAAGTGGTTGCCAGCGGACGCGGCCAGTGAACCTCAACACTTTCGCCCACCAGCTCAAACATTGTGCTTTGAGGGTCGGGCGGGGAAATCGTTGTAGATCAACGTCCGACCGCCGCCTTTTCCGCGGTGCCAGGGTGGGCTGGTGGCGAGCCCAATGCCGGCTTTTTTTTGCCCTGGACGCGCCTGGGCTACATCCAAAAATCCGACCCATCGTTACAGAATTGGTTTTTTGTGACCTGGGATGACGGCTATGATCATGTACCTCTGAAATGGTTCTGCCCGGCTTCCCGCCATGCTTCGGCTTGCCGTCCGCACTCTGGCTACGCCGGGTTGCGCTTCCCTAAATAGTGGTCCCTCCCCAGGAAAAGAAGCTACGTTTTACGGCACAAAGGCTGATTCCACGGCTATTCCAAATTTGTCGAAACAAAATTCGCCTTTCCCGGAGCTTGACGGCCACCCGATGCTGCCGAGACGGGTATGCCCGAGTTCTTCAAGTTTGAAAATGAATTCTGAATGGTCCTGCTCAGCCGCCCAACCAAACCCCGCCCCTGCTAGCTCGATCACCTGCCCTGAGCTTCACATGGCCGGCCGGCCAAGCTCAGCGGCCGGCCACTTTCATGTCAAACGAGGCGAGCACCGGCACTGCCGATGAAGACGCCCGAAAAGAGTAACGTAAGTCACTTACTGTCTGTTACTTACGAGAAATTACTACAGTGGTTCTATGGCCGTTGGTTAGGTTGCTGCCGCTTCTGGATTCGACCTATAATCGGAGTACTCTGGTTTGAATCTCCGTCAGGTTCCGGGTAGGCACGGAAGGGAGGTGAGGTTTACCTCCTAATGGGAGCCGAGGCCCGGTATGCGAAAGCGCCTGCATGTTCTCCTAATGGCGAGTCCCATAGTCGCGACCTTTCTTGCGCTACCGCTTTCTGCGTGGGCGGCGGAAGATGGCTCTACTTCGCAGGTACTGACAGCTGTTACCGATGACAGCGGCCGCCGCGTTTGGGTCAACGAATCTGCCCCAAGTACGATCACAGCCCGCCGGGCGAGCGGGAACACTGAGCGACTGGTGTACTGGAGCTCCACGGAGCACCGTTATAAACCGGTGCCGCAAGCGGTCATGCGGGCCGTGCAATCGGCAGCGGCGGAAGTTAATAGTTTGCTTGAAAGATCCAGTTATCTGAACGTCGCCAAAAGCCGGTTCACTGCTGAACAGGTCAACGCGGCCATTGAGCAGGCCGCAGCGCGGCATAATCTCGACCCCAATCTCGTGCGCGCCGTGGTTAAGGTGGAATCGAACTTTAATCCTAATGCGGTGTCTCGTAAGGGAGCTATGGGATTAATGCAGTTGATGCCGAGTACTGCGCGCCAACTTAAGGTCACTAATCCTTTCGACCCCGAGCAGAACGTGGATGCGGGAGTTCGTCACTTGAAGGCTCTGCTCGAGAACTATCGCGGAAACGTGAGTTTAACCTTGGCGGCCTATAACGCTGGCGAAGGCGCAGTGGCGCGTAGCGCGGGCATCCCACCCTTCCAGGAGACGCGCGCCTATGTCCGAAAGATCACATCCCTATACAACAGCCGATCGGCAGTGGAGCTGCCGCCGGTACGCTCGTCCGTGCGCATAGAGCGCGATGAGCGGGGAGTACTTTGCATCAGTAATACTGACTAGCATTGCCTTGCCCCCGGCCTGTGGCGGGGGCAAATTCAGAGAGGCACCACCTAAGAGTGCATGAAAGGGCCTACGGTGCTGTCACTCGAATAGCGCTCGAGAGTTCCGTCGCAAGCTCTCGTGAACGAAAAAGCGATACCTTGGCCTAATGGCTAATCCCGGGTAAGCACGCAAACAGCAAGACTCCCCACGGGGAGAGAACACCAGGTTTAGACGGTAAGAGAATTTGAAGCAGCAAACACCCAGGCGAGGCGCAGGGCGCAGGTGGGCGCTCGCCCTGATGCTCTTCTTGCCCCCGGCCAGCGCTCTTGCGCGCCCTAATCATAGTGAATCGTGGGCGCGTGACAAATTTGCTGCCGCCGAGCACCTGCGGCAAGAACTCAGCTCACGTTCCGCGAACGATGGCTCGCGGCGTGAGTACAAAAAAGTCATTGAAGCCTATCGCCGAGTGTATCGGGGATGTCCAACCTGTACCAAAGCCGATCCCAGCGTAGTTGCCTCTGCCGAACTCCTCGCCCAGATGGGCCGGCAGTATGACGACGACGACGTTCTGCATTCGGCTATCAAAGAGTATCAATTCCTTCGCCGGGAGTATCCCGGCAGCAAAGCGCGCGTGGAAGCGCTTTATCAGATCGGTGTAATTTACAAAGATGAACTGGAGGATTCGACAGAGGCCCGCAAGGTATTCGAGGAGGTTCTGCGACGTTATCCGCACAGTCGCTGGTCGGACAATGCCGCGGGGCGTATTGCCGAGCTCGATAAGAGCAAACAGCAAGAAACCGACAAGAAGCCAGCCGATGTAAAGATTCTCCCCGCTACCCTCTCCACCGAACTCAAAAAGGAGACGAATGCTCCTCGAAAATACACCCGAGTGAGCGGAATCCTGCATTGGATTACACCCGGGTCGGCTCGGGTGGCGATTGACATTGACGACGTAGTGGAGTTCAAGTCGGAGCGCCTCGAGCATCCCAGCCGCATTTATTTCGATTTTCCTGACACACGGCTGGCAGCGGGGCTGATCGGGAAGACCTTTGACATTGAAGGGGAACTTCTAAAGAAGATCAGGGTAGCGCAATTTGAGCGTGGCCGCAGCCGGGTAGTTCTGGAAGTAGACCCGCGATGCGATTTCAGGGCCTATTTGCTCCCAAACCCGAACCGCGTCATAGTTGAGATTCACGCCGCCGGGACTAAGAACAACGCCCCTTACCCGTTGGAAATGGCCAAGCAGGGTTCCCGCCCAGGGAACCTCCCCGCCATAACTGGCCAGCCTGGGTCGGCTGAACCTTCCAGCCAATCTCAAGTTGTCTCTGCATCGGAAAGCCAACCTACCTTCGCTTCACCTGCTACCACTTCGATTCCAAGGAGGATCGTAGAAGCCGACGATGACGACGAGGAGGAAGCTTCAGAGACGCCCACTGCTAGGCCAGCTGAATCCAGGCGAGGCGTGGAAAAAATGCCTTCGACAAGCGAAGCTCCCGCAATTTCGAACAAGCAATTCCGTCGCAAGCGCAAATCGGCTGATGGAAACGACGATGAGGTTGCGACACTCGTTCCCCCGGAGGCAAAGCCCGAAACCCCAACATCCGCGCCCTATCCACCCGCTGCTCTAGACCAGAGCACTGCCCGGACGAGCGCGGGACGTTTAGGATCGAGGCGGGATGCCGATCGAGATATCCGCGAGGCCCAGCCCACGATGAAGGGGGATCGTTCTTTGATTCGCGCCTTGGGCCTGAAGATCGGAAGAATTGTGATCGACCCCGGCCACGGCGGACACGATACCGGCACGATCGGCCCCAACGGTCTAGAAGAAAAAGACGTGGTTCTCGACGTGGCCAAGAGGCTTGGCAAGCTGCTTGAGACCCGCATGGGGGCGGAGGTCGTCTTCACGCGCCAGGACGACACTTTTATCCCGCTGGAGACGCGAACGGCTATCGCTAACCGGGAACAGGCGGACCTTTTCGTATCCATTCACGCCAATTCGAGTCGCGATGAGGAGGCCCGTGGGGTGGAAACCTATTACCTCAACTTCACCTCGAATGCAGCCGCGCTAGAAGTAGCAGCCCGGGAGAACGCTGCCTCGGATAAATCCATCCATGAACTGCAGGACCTAGTAAAGAAGATCGCTTTGAAGGAGAAGATCGGGGAATCGCGTGAGTTTGCGGTTGACGTGCAACGATCGCTGCACAGTGGTCTGGGCCTAAAGAATCCCGGAATCCGGGATCGCGGTGTTAAAAAAGCGCCCTTCGTGGTCCTGATTGGCGCCAATATGCCGTCCATCCTGGCAGAGATCTCGTTCGTTAGCAACCCGACGGATGAGCGCAAACTGGATACGGCCGAGTACCGCCAGCGCGTGGCCGAATCACTCTATCGAGGGATATCGAAGTATGTCAGCGGGCTGAGCGGCGTCAAAGTAGCATCGCGCATGGCCGGCAGCGACGACCAGTAGCTGCGATTCTGGAAACTTTCTCCTTTTCACGGTAGTCTATCGACACGGGGTTTCTTCCGTATTGGTTCACATTTCATGCGACTTTTCCCCCGATGCGTACTCCTGAGCGTCCTTATCGCGGCCACCACAGCCTTCGGCGCCAGTCCCGCTACTATCCTTCCTGAGAACTTTTCCGGCTGGAGCATGAAGGCTTCGGGAAAGTTGACGGCAGACCCGGTTATTGCCGATCCGGCCAATGCGCCGATTCTGAAAGAATACGGATTCCGGGACATGGAATCGGCGACCTATGTTCGTGAGGACGGGCGCAAGCTAGCGATTAAAGCAGCTCGCTTCGAGGATACCAGCGGCGCCTTTGGCGCCTATACGTTTTACTATCAACCGGAGATGAACCGGGAAGAGATTGGGGATCAAGGCTCATCCTTCAATCAGCGCATTCTTTTTTACCGTGGGAACCTGCTGGTGGACGCGGTGTTTGATCGGGTAACAGCCATGTCTGCGGCTGAACTGCGCGAACTGGCCGGTCTGCTGCCTCGGCCTTTTGGAAATCGCGCAAGTCTGCCTCCCGTGCTAGCGTACGTGCCTCGACGCAACTATATCGCGAATACGGAAAAGTACATTGAGGGGCCGCTAGCTCTCGCTCAGGCTTCTGCCCCCCTGGATGCGCGCATTGTGGATTTCAGCAAAGGCACCGAGGTAGTTCTTGGCAGATACAAAGTTGGGGCAGGAGAGGCCACGTTGATGGTTATCTCCTATCCCACACCACAAATTGCGTCCGATCACATGAAAGCCATCGACGCAGGTCACACCCATATGCAGCAACAGGCAGGCGTCGCTTCGATCGTGAATATTGGCCCTTTTTTCGACAGGCGCTCTGGGCCCCTATTGGCCGTTGTCTCGGGGCCAGTCTCGCAAAGCGAGGCGCGTTCCCTCCTAAGTTTTGTCAGCTACGATGCCGACGTTACCTGGAACCAGAACACCTTCTTCGACAAAAAGAACAACATCGGCAACTTGATCGTGAATGTAATCCTGCTCTGCGCAATTCTCGCCGGTCTTATGTTAGTCGCGGGAATGGCCTTTGGAGGGCTGCGCATAGCCGTCCGCACGCTCTTTCCCGGAAAGCTCATCGATCGTCCGGAACGTGTGGAATTCATCTCGCTGCATCTGGATGACAGCGTCGACCGCAGCGCAGATTCTCACCTAAGTTCTTCGATTAAAGCTAGTTAAACGGCTTCCGCAACGCTTTATGGCAAAACTGAAAGGTTTTCGCGTGGCTGTTAACGAATTTCCTAAACTGTTGAGTCTAATAGTATTTATTTACGAAAATTCGCTTGACACCCTGCTTTTTCGGCTCATAAGATGCCGGCATAAAGTTTTGACGGAATTTGCCTCCGTTGGAACTATTCTCCCTTAAAGGAAAGGGCCGCCTGAGTTGCCGGGCGGCCTTTTCGTCTGATGTGGTTTCAAATCCAGACATTTGGAAGCATCCGAAACTCTCCTCTGCTATCGTGCGTATTACACTGAGATATAGATCTCTCAGGTTCGAGGTCTGGTATGTTCTGTGATCAATGCGGCAATCTGTTAGCGACGGGCCAACAATATTGCAGCCGATGCGGCAAACAGGTAATTGGCCGCTTGCAGGTAGTTAGCAGAAACCGGGTACAGGAGCACGTTCGGATCCTTGCCATACTTTGGCTGGCGTACTCGGTATTGAACGTGCTTGGTGGGGTGGCGATGATTGTCGTTGCCAACACCATCTTTGGGCGATTGATCCATGTCGCCGATGTGCCCGGTGAAATTACCGTCTGGCTGCGTCCACTTCTGGTATCGATCGGTTCTTTGATTCTGATAAAGTCTGCCGCCGGATTCCTGGCGGGATGGGGTTTGCTGCAGCGCGAGTCGTGGGCACGCATCCTGGCGCTGGTAGTCGGGTTCATCTCGCTGCTGAACCTCCCCGTGGGAACAGCACTAGGAACCTACACGCTCTGGGTTCTGCTTCCGGCGCGATCCGACGAGGAATACCGGATGTTAGCGCGCAAGCAGGCCGCCTGATCAGTATGGCTCCCTCAGCTCCTCATCAGCAGCTAACGCCGCCCTGTTTCGAGAAGAGCAAACCACTCGGAGGCCATGCTAAACGTGCAGAAATTTACGCCCAATAGGGTTTCCGTCAACGAGTAGCTAAGGCCCAAGAATTGGACCCTTGGAGCTGACGCATATCGTGTTCCGCAGCTTGCATAAGCCTGCAAACCTTGCAATCTCACCCTCTTGTGACCGAGTGACAAAGCCTAGCTCGCAAGGCCAGGTGGTCGCCCAAACGCCTTTCCGTTTGACCAATAACCCTGTTGATATCGCAGCAGAATCATAACCGCGCCATGCATGTTGACAGAGGTAAAACCACACCACAAGACAAGCCTTTGCCCAGACCTCAGGCGATCTGCTCGTAAGCCCGGACCGTAAGCGGAACTCTCGTTCACACCGACAACCTCCCGAAGAAGGTCGAAACGATTGTCCGCGCAAATTTCGGCGCAAAGTGCGGCTGGCCTCAATTATGGACTTTGTGTCGGCTTCCCCGACCTTCTCGGTTATCCATGCTCTGAAAACCATAAGCTGCGTGAAAACGGAAAAAGAAGGATTGTTGCTCTCCAGCTGTTCAAACCACGGCCGCGTTGCATCCAAATGCACATGACAGTCACAAGAGGTAGCCGCAGGTTCGCCCCTCAAGGCAGC
>JAFATF010000669.1 GCA_019244045.1 Acidobacteriota bacterium | reverse complement strand
GTCGGCAGGGCTAAAGAACTCGCCCCGGACATTGTGGTCATGGATCTTGCGATGCCGCTCATGAACGGGCTGCGAGCGACCCATCAGATTTCATTGCTCCTGCCGACGTTGCCCATCGTAATGTTTTCGATGTACGCGTCGGCACATTTCAGCGAGGCCGCCCGGCAGGCCGGCGCGCGAGCTGCGGTTTCGAAATCCGAACCGCATGAGATCATTGAGGCCGTCGAAGCTCTATTATCGGGGAAGACATTCTTCCGACGCGCCGACACCCCGGCAAGAGGTCGGCCATCGACCATCGGCCGCAACCTTTAAACGAGGGCGGTTTCGTTCTCTGTCGTCGTATATCTCTCCCTCAGCACCGGCTGGTTTCGGCATAGGGATTATAGATTCCAATGGGCTCGGACATACCAGAGCAGGAATATCATCAACGAGACGCCAATCGCTCCAACACTGTGCAACCGCACGGTACGGCAGGTCGGGTACCAGGGAAACATCAGCACTTCATAAACTGGTTTCAACTTCTCCGGCCATAGCAGGCCGGCAATGCCGACAATTAGAGAGAGTTGGACGCCGATGGCAAGGGCTACACTGTGCATAAACCGCTTCCTCTGGATTTCAGGTGCGATGGTCAGAGTGTGCCTTGAGCGGTGGAGAATCGTCAAGAGGGCAACGACCGGTCGCCGACCTAAGGTAATCGGATCCCGGTGAGACGCTGGAGTACCAAGAAGATCACTTCTAGACAGCGCCGCTTCGTCTCAGAATGCCAATAAACGTATCGTGCGCCGACTTTTGCTCAGGAGATATCTCATGGCGGCCAGGAAAGTAATTCTATATTTCGACGACCAGACCGCTGCCTTGCGCTTCGCACTTGCCGCCGGTTCGGTGATGTCGGGCGAGAACCGGGCGCAGCTCAGTGCCGAGCTGGTACAGGAGATGCAGCGCGCCAGCCGCATCAAGCTCGGTGATTCGTTTAACCCGGCCAGCACGCAATCTACCAGCTCCGTCGGTCCCTCATCTCCGGCTGAGGCCAACAATCCTTCTTAGTTCAGAGCAGTTCACTGGCCAATCGCCATAGAGGTAGGTGCTACCAAGGTTGTAAACGACGGCGGGTTGGTCGCCGTCAAAGCACCGCTGCCCGGATCGATCTTGTAGCCATAGACATTGTCTGACGACTCATTGCCCACAAAGAGGAATTTTCCGTTGGGATCGACGACGGTAAAGACCGGTTCGGTGCCGGTGGCAAAGGGCGAACCGCCGATCGAAGCCAGCGCCCCGCTATTTGAATTGATGGTATAGCCCGTGATGTTATTCGAGCCCAAGTTCGCGACATAGAGGAACTTGCCGGACGAATCAATGGTTGCCGAGGTTGGACTGGTGCCGGCAAAGAAAAAAACCGGCGGAACGTAGCTGAGCGCGCCGCTCGAGGGGTTGACGGTGAATGCCACCAGAGTGTTTGAGGTCAGGTTGGTGGTGTAGAGGAAATGTCCCGATGGATCGATGGCAATCGAAGATGGATTCGGACCCGCCCCCACCGGCGAGCCCGAAATTTCGGTCAATTTGCCAGCATTGATGGAAAATATTGAGATCGTGCCCTGGTTGGCGTTAGCCACATACAAAAATTTTGCTGTCGGGCTGACACGGAGTGCCAGCGGATTGGGGGTTTGAAAAGGCGATCCGCTCACTGCCTTCAGCATCCCGGAGCCGCTGTCGATCGAATACGCAGACACATTATTCGAGCCTTCATTCGCGGCATACAAAAAATTTCCCCCGCTGTCGATGGCTAAAGCCAGCGTAGAGACCCCGGCGGGGGTGCGTGGCATGATCTCCGTCAGTACCCCCGAAGTTTGAACCCGGTACAAAGAAATGTCATTCTCTCCTGAGTTCGCCACGTAGAGGAATTTTCCTGAAGGGTGAATAACCGTCACAATCGGCGAAGATCCTGCTGAAAAAGGCGATCCACTCATGCTAGACAAGCTGCCGGAGTTATTGTCAACATTGAAGCCCAGCACAAGGTTGCTGCTGGGAACAGTGACATAGGCCGGATGGTGGGACCCGGAATTGCCACAAGCGGCAAGCCCCGCGACCGCCACGAGGAGTGCTGAGCGGATCAAAAACTTTAGCAACATTCGTGGTGCTCCTTGTGACACATCAGCCGGTGCGGCCCCAAGCGTTCACCCCGACCAGCAAACTGCATCACCAGCAATGTTACCAACTTACCGCGACCAAGCGGTGGCCAGGCCGCGGGACAAACATAGGGAGCATTGGATAATTCTTCTGGAGCGATGAGAGGCTCAGTGCCGGGTGGAGAGAATTCCGAGGATCTCCTGAAGTCCGTTGCGGATATGCGTGAGTTCTGCCGGCCGGTGACTGGGAAAAGGTAAAGGAGATTGTTTTTTGTGTTCGTGCAGCTCGGCGCGAAACTGCTGACGTGCGCCTGCGATGGTGAATCCCTGCTCGTAAAGTAATTCCTTAATGCGCAGGACATGTTCGACATCCTTGCGCCGATACATGCGCTGCCCGGTACTGCTTTTCACTGGCCTCAACTGCGGAAATTCCGATTCCCAGAAGCGCAAGACATAGGCGGGCAAATGACAAAGATCCGCCACTTCGCCGATGCGAAAATAAAGCTTGTCGGGGATGACGATCTCGCAAGTCTTTCGGTTTTTTTTACCAGCCTTGTTTGTGGCCATAACCGTATTCTGGGAGCGCTGCGCTCTTCTCTCTGGAATGCTAGCCCGTTAATAACACGATGTAGGATTGGGCACAACAGTAAATTGGCCGTACTCGCCGGGGTCGAGGACGTAAAGCTCGGCGCAATGTTCGTTCATCAAGTTAAAGAGGTTGTTTGCGACTCCGCCCCGCGCGCACGAGGGCGGCAGGGCGCCGAGTTCAGGTGGGGCTACCGGGGTTTGCGGCTGCTCGCCATGTACCGCTTCTCGCGCTCGCCGACACGTTGCCCGTAAGGGGCATGGGGCTGCAGCAAAAGACAAAGCCTCCGCGGAGATGCTCCTCCGTGGAGGCCGCGAATTGAACGGGCGATGTCATCGCACCGGTTTAGTGTTTCTTTTTCTTCTTGGCCGCTTTCTTCTTTGCTGGCATGTGTCCTCCGTGAACGATTTCCCTTGCAAGGGGTTAAACTTGGGCCCTTGATGTTAACTCGCTGCCCATGGGTCGAACGAGCAGCACTACTAGCCCAAGATCTTGGGGTGCATTGGCTCACTTGTCAATAGCATTGTGGAGCACCCCCATGCAATCCCGCGCCGTAGCGAGGCAGAGACGCGCTGAGTTGGGAACCCATGAGTGTAGCTACTTTTTCCAGGCGAGGCAGCGCGGGAACAAGCTCAAGTTTCTCTCTTAAGTATCGGCCGCTGACAGGGCCCAGCCGAGTGGCGTCTTGTCGTACACTTCTCCCGGTGCGTGATTCGGTTGAAATTGAAATCTTCGCCAATCTCTATCACTCGATTGCCGAAGAGATGGGCGCCGCCCTGCGCCGCACTGCTTTCTCCCCGAATATAAAGGAGCGGCGCGACTATTCCTGTGCCGTCTTTGATCGAGCGGGCGAGGTTATTGCTATGGGTGATCACATGCCGGTGCATCTCGGCTCGATGCCGATGTCGGTCGGTGCAGTGCTCGCTCAGGTGCACCTCGAGCCCGGTGACGTCGCCATGTTGAACGATCCATTCTCTGGTGGAACGCACCTGCCCGATATTACTCTGGTAGCGCCCGTCTTCGTTGCCCCGGCCACGGGAGACGGGATCGAAGGCTCGGGGAGAAGAAGGGTCTCGGGCGCGGGGCTGGCCCGGCGTAAACGATGGGCCCGCACACCCCATTTTTATGTCGCTTCACGTGCCCATCATGCCGATGTGGGCGGAAGCCATCCCGGTTCCATGGGATTATGCCGCGAAATCTACCAGGAGGGCTTTCGTATCCCACCGGTCAGGTTGGTGCGGGCGGGAGCAGTAGATCGGGATGTGCTGGCGTTGCTCTTGAACAATGTGCGCACAGCGGAGGAGCGCGAAGGCGATCTTAGGGCGCAGCTGGCTGCCTGTCACACTGGTCAAACCCGTTTACAGGAGACCTGTACCCGCTACGGTCGCCATCGCGCGGAACGGGCGGCCGGTGAATTGCTGGAATATTCTCAAGAGATGATGCGCGCATTTCTCGCGAGTGTGCCACGAGGAACCTTCCGGGCGGAGGATTTCCTCGATAACGATGGCATAAACGGGCGCCCGGTACGAATCGCCGTAAGCATAAGCTTCAACCAGCGCACAGCTGACCCGGGGCAAGCGGCCCACCCCCTGGTCACGGTCGATTTCACGGGCAGCGACCCGCAGGTTGAGGGCAGCATCAATGCCGTTAAGGCGATCACCTATTCGGCCTGCTTTTATGTTTTCCGCTGCCTGCTCGCCGAGGAAATTCCAGCGACTGCCGGCCTGATGCATCCTATTCGCGTAATTGCCCCAGCTGGAACAGTGGTTCATGCCCGTGCCCCCGCCGCCGTGGCCGGCGGGAACGTCGAGACATCGCAGCGCATCGTCGATGTACTCCTGCGGGCGCTCGCGCAAGCGATTCCCGACCGCATTCCGGCTGCTTGCTCGGGTACTATGAACAACCTGACGATCGGCGGGGTCGATCCCCGAACCAACGAACCTTTTGCGTATTATGAAACCATTGCCGGCGGAATGGGTGCCCGTCCGACAAAGGACGGTATTGCCGGCGTGCACACGCATATGACCAACTCGCTGAACACGCCAGCTGAGGCTCTGGAATACGCATATCCCTTGCGCGTCCGCGGCTACCGATTGCGCCGTGGCAGTGGGGGAATGGGCAAAAACCGCGGAGGCGATGGCATTGTTCGCGAGATCGAGGTGCTCACCGACGCCGAGGTTACGCTGCTTGCCGAGCGACGGAGCCGCGGCCCCTATGGCCTTGCGGGCGGTGCCGAGGGTGCGCCGGGAAAATGCCAGCTCATCCGCTCCGGCGCTTCCATTGAAATGCCTGGTAAGTTCAACGTTCGCCTGCGCCCGGGGGAGCGGATTAGGATCGAAACTCCGGGCGGCGGTGGTTGGGGCTCGGAGTGAGTGACAGGAGCTAGCTATGCCAGAGACACTCGCGGCACAGTATCTTGATGAAACGCAGCGCCAATTGCGAGGTCACAAGCGTCTCGCCGAGGGTGCATTCGCACAACTTCGCGACGACGAGTTCTTCGTGGCCCTCGACCCGGAAGCCAATTCTATCGCCACCCTCGTGAAGCACCTGGCGGGCAACATGCGTTCGCGCTTTACCGACTTTCTCACCAGCGATGGCGAGAAGCCGGATCGCCACCGCGATCAGGAATTCGAGTTGTCGGTCCATCCCACTCGTAAAGAGGTCATGCGCTGGTGGGAAGAAGGCTGGCAAATCGTTTTTTCCGCCATCTCCTCGCTTAAAGGGGAAGACCTCGAGCGGGCGGTAACCATTCGCGGCGAACCGCATACCGTCTTACAGGCGGTCAATCGGCAGATTGCACATTACGCCTACCACATCGGGCAGATCGTTTTTTTGGCCAAGCACCTGCGTTCCGGGGAGTGGCAATCGCTGAGCATTCCTCGGGGTAAGTCCGAAGAAGTTAATGAGCGGGCAATGGCCAAACGCCGCGCCGGCCAGTAAGCGATGCACGACGGAGAGCGGAGCCCTGTCGCCGCAGGGTGCTAGAATAAGCCGTTTTTGCAAGTTATTCCCGCACCGACAAGGCGCGACTGATGCCGAACAGCATGCTCGCCGTGGTGAAGCCGCAAGCCAAACCCGGCGTGGAGATTCGGGATGTTACCATTCCCGAGATCGGCGTCAGCGATGTGTTGGTTAAGGTCAAGGTAGCTTCCATCTGCGGCACTGACCTGCATATCTACAACTGGGATCGCTGGGCCCAGGGACGCATCCACCCACCCCTGATCCCGGGACACGAATTCTGCGGCGAGATCGTCTCCTGTGGCCGGGAAGTCATGACGGTCAAGGAAGGCGACTTTGTTTCCGCCGAGATGCACGTGGCCTGCGGCAAGTGCTTGCAGTGTCGCACCGGTGAAGCTCACATCTGCCAGTTCGTGAAAATCATCGGTGTCGATGCCGATGGTGCCTTTGCAGAGTATGTGCGCATTCCTGAGGCGAATATCTGGAAACTGGACGCCGCCATTTCGGCCGATTACGCTTCCATCCTCGACCCGCTCGGCAACGCGGTGCACACCGTTTTGGCGGGAGAAATTGCTGGCCGCACAGTTGCTATCACAGGCTGCGGCCCCATCGGCCTGTTCTCGATCGCGGTGGCACGCGCCGTGGGCGCTTCGCAAATTATCGCCATCGAAGTCAACCAGCACCGCCGGCGCATTGCCCAGGAGATGAAAGCCGACCTGGTGCTTGATCCTACGCGCGACGAGGTGAGGAAGATCGTCGCCGAACGAACAAGCGGCGCCGGCGTCGATGTGGTGCTCGAAATGGCTGGCCAGCCGGACGCGATTCGCACGGCCTTCGACATCGTGCGCCGCGGCGGGCGAATTTCGCTTCTCGGCCTGACGTCGAAGCCTGTCGCGCTGAATTTTTCCGAGGACATAATTTTCAAGGGCATTACCGTTCAAGGCATCAACGGACGGCGCATGTATCAGACCTGGTATCAGATGACCGCCCTGCTTAAGGCGGGGAAGCTCGAACTGCATCCCGTGATTACCGATCGCATGGCGATGGCCGATTTCAGCAAGGGCATGGACCGGCTGACAAGCGGCGAAGCTAGCAAGATCCTGCTTTACCCGGATGGGACCAAAATGAGCGACTCGCGGAGACAGCCGGGTGGCCGAGACTCGAGGGTGCCACCCGACTAACCATTTTCGGACTCGGGTTGCGTTTGTCCGCAAGCGGCTGATCGGCGCCGCAATTCGACCAGGAAAAGCCCGAGCAGAGCCTCAAAGCAATACGCCTGGTGCGAAAGTCATTCTTACAAGGAGTTCTGCGCATGTTGATGACCTGTTTCCCGCTACGCCGATCGATTCTTATCCTGACCATTGGCGTTTTTATCCCCGCCGCCCTGGCGCAGCTCGAAGCTCCACTGGCCTCCGATCTTCAACAGAAAGTAACCCTAGCCGTCAACCAGGTGTTGCAGCAGACCGGCGTCCCCAGCGCATCCATAGCAATCGTGAAAGACGGCAAGATCGCGCTTCTTGCAGCGTATGGCAAAGCGCGGTTGGACCCTTCTGTGCCGGCCAGGCCCGAGATGCGCTATGCCATCGGATCGATCAGCAAACAGTTCACCGCGTCGGCCATCTTGTTGTTGCAAGAGGATGGCAAGCTCTCGCTCGACGATAAGGTGGCCAAATTCGTTCCTGACCTGACTCGGGCCGAGGAGGTGACAATCCGGCAGCTGCTCTCGCATACCTCCGGTTACCAGGATTATTATCCCCAGGACTATGCGCCGCCGTTGATGATGAAGCCCACCACTGCGGCTCAAATCCTAAACCTCTGGGCGCGCAAGCCGCTCGACTTTGATCCCGGAACCAAGTGGCAGTACAGCAATACCAACTACGTAATCGCCGGGGTCATCGTCGAAAAGGCGAGCGGCATGCCGGTATTTGAATTTCTAAAGAAGAGGGTCTTTGCGCCGCTTGGAATGAATGGTATCGCCGATATCGACGAGAGCAAGCTGAACGATACGGACCCGACCGGCTATATGCGCTACGGACTCGGCCCGCTCCGACCTGCGCAGGGCGAAGCTGCGGGATGGATGTTTGCCGCCGGTGAGCTGGCTATGTCGGCCTCCGAACTGGCGCGGTGGGACGTTGCAATGATCGAGCAAAAGCTGCTCAAGCCCGCGGACTACAGGGAGCTCGAGAGGGAGGTGCTTCTGAAGAACGGAGTCGGCACACTCTATGGCCTGGGTTTGGCGGTGCGCTCCGAATCCGGGCACCGCATGCTCGAGCACTCCGGCGAGGTCTCCGGATTTACGGCGGACAATGTTGTATTCCCCGACGATGGAGATGCAGTTGTTGTGCTCACCAACCAGGATGCCGCCGAAGCTGCCGGCGCGATCGCCAAACGAATCGAGCGCTTACTGCTTGATGATAACGACGCTGGCACTGGGGCGAAGCTGCAGGAGGCAAAACAGATCTTCGCCGGCTTGCAGCATGGCCAGATCGAGCGCTCCCGATTCACTGAGGATGGCAATTTTTATTTCAGCGAGCAAGCGCTCAAAGATTTTGAAGCCGGTCTCGCTCCTCTGGGCACTCCGCAGGAGTTCACCGCCATACGCCATGGCCTGCGCGGTGGCATGATGGAGCGGATTTATGAAGTGAAATTCCCCAGGCAGAATCTGCGGGTATGGACCTACGAAATGCCGGACGGCAAGTTGGAGCAGTACCAGGTCGCGCCGGAGTGAGAGCGCGACACGTCTTAGGGGTGCGCGAAGCGCTTGCCCGGTGAGCCCCAGGCGCTCGCCACAGGTAAAGCTTACTGAGCCGTGCCGGCGGCCATGGATTTTTGTTGCGACATCATGGAAGCGATCATCTCGAGCAGGGCTTCGATGCTGCGGCCCGAGTCAATCATGCCATCTACCCGGGGATGGCGGGCGCCGTCGGCGTGCATCACCAACACGCGGGTGGCCTGATTCGCTTTCTTAACCATGTAGGGCAGATGATGCCGGTCGTTCTTGTTCATTGAGGAGCCCAAAATGACAAGGTCGAACTTGCCCTGGCGGAGTGCCTCTTCGACGCCTTTGCGGCCGAGCACCGGGGTCACCTGATGTCCGGCCTTCTGAATGAGAGCTGCCTGCGAGGCCAGAACCTCATCTTCGGACTCGCCATAAAGAATGTTGAGCTTGGATGTCGCCATCGTCGCGGGCTTCCTTTCGTTGAGCAGCCGGTTAAGGCCGATAAGCGTCGATTGACGGTAACAAGCGCCGGCCATGGGGTGAAGGTCACCAAAGAACAAGTCCGGATGCGGCTCTCTGGCCGACAAGACCGCTCGCTAGGGGTGGGCGCTGATCAGCGAGCGTAAGTTCTCCGGCCACGCGTATTATTCAACTTTAGGATGGAGCACAGGATCAGCGTCGTACTGGTCGGGGTCAAGGAGATGGAGCGGGCAATCGCGTTTTATCGGCAGGTGCTCGGCCTGCCTTTGAAGTTTCAGACTGACCAATACAGCGAGTTTCAAACCGAGGGGGCGGTACTGGCCCTCGAACAGCGTGAACAGGTCATTGCCACAGGACCCGCGTTCACCTTTCCCACCGCGAATATCCGACGGGATCGGGAGGGTTTACAAAAAGCCGGTGTTAATTTTTGGCAAGACCTCCGTGAAGAGTCCTATGGCTGGGTGATGATGATTGAAGACAGTGAAGGCAATATCTTCGAAATTGTTGAGTACAAACCTTAGCCTTTGCCCGGCCGGCCGCTTGCCACGTCGCGGGGCGGTTGGAAACGCCGTGGTCCCTCGTAGCGCAATCTGAAAAATGCATGGTAGGGCAATGCATAATGCAGGCTGATCAAACGAAACCAAGGGGCGGTCTCGGGCGTAAAGCTCGAATTGCCGTAAGGCGTGGGGCGCTGGAGGTCGGGTTTGGTCGACGTACCCAAAACCTGTAGGGAGATGGTTCTAAACTCCTCATCGACCAAATCTTCTTTCAGCATCTCGCCATATAAGCTTGGGCCGCCCTCGCACAGCAGCGTGTCAATGCCGTGTTCGGCCCGCAGCAGCCGCACCGCTTGGCTGATGTCGACGATCGATCCGTCGCCGACGGCCACAATTTTAACCGTTCCCTTGCGGCCTAATTTCTGGAGGCGGGCTTCAATATTGGTTGCCCCAGCGGATGCGGTCACGATCCAGGGCTCGACCTCGCTCGATCGGAACACGCGAAAATTCAGATCGATATCGCCAGAACCGCTGAGGATCAAAACTCGTTGCCGCCCGAGTCGCAGGGTGTCCTGTCGGTAGCTGCGCAGCTGTTCATCCTTGATGGCGTAACTCCAGCCCCAACCGTCAGGACCGGGTTCATCGCGCAATGTGCTGGCTCCCATAATCTGCGCGTCATGGTGCGCACGCAGGAAATTCATGAGCCAGAGGTCGTCGGCGCTGCGCGATACCTCGCGCCCCCCTGCCTGCCCGGCTAACTCACGAAACGACACGCGACCGTCAAGTCCCATGACAAAGTTGGAGCTGATATAGGGCCTCGAATTGTCCCGCGCCGCAGGGAAGCCAAACGGACCATAAAGTTCCTTCATGTTTTCCGGCAGGGGAAACAGGTCTTCGCTGTTGTTAAAGCAGCGTTCAACCGGCATGGGACTCCTCCATCGTTAGGTGTCCATGAGCAGCAGCGGGGACATAGTAACAGGGCGAGAGTCGGCAGGCGGGGTCTTGCCGCCCGCTCTGGGGAGGAGATGGTTCCTTTCTGATTCTAATGCGCCATGTCATAATCAGCGTGGGGGATAACTTGTGAGCTGTGCTATCTGCGAAACTCGCAAGGAGAAGCGCTTCTGTCTCGCGCTGCATGGGCGCATCTGCCGGCAATGCTGCGCGGAGCAACGTGAGGTAACCCTCGATTGCCCGAGCGAGTGTGTCTATCTGCAGCAGGCGCGCGAGCACGAGAAGCCCTCTGCCGAGGAGTTCGCCGAGAAAGTTAAAGATGCGGACCTATTCGCCAAGGTCGACCTCTCAGGAGACTTCGTCGACGAACACCGGGAATTAATCGTAGCCTTCAGCTATGCCGTGGCCAAATGCGCCCGCGCCGACCGCAGTGTGTATGACCGGGATCTGATCGCGGCGCTCACCTCGCTCAGCAAACGTTATGAGACGCGCATCAACTCTGGCCTGCATTACGAGTCGCCGATCACAAGCCTGGCCCAGCAGGCAATTTCCGCAGAGGTCCAGAATATGCTCATGGAATTTCGCCAAGCCGAGCAAAAGCACTTCGGTTACGCGCGACTGAGGGACACGGACGTCCTGCGAGCCTTAGTTTTCCTGCTTCGCATGGCTTACCGCAAGAGCATGGGCAGGGCTAAATCTCGCGCTTTTATTGATTTTCTATTGGCACAGTTCCCGGTCAATGAGTCTGCCATATTGGCACCCGACCAGGTCGGAAGCCGCCTTGTGATGCCCTGAGGAGCGCTCTGGGAACCTTCGTCGAGACCTCAGTTTCGCCCTT
>JAFATF010000656.1 GCA_019244045.1 Acidobacteriota bacterium | reverse complement strand
TGAGTGCCTTGTTAACAGCAATTAATACAGCTTCTGCGCCGACCACTCGAAGAACTTAGTACCCGATCGACTGCGCTCACATCGGATATTCGCCCATGACAGCTGCGTCCAATAATTAGCTTGCCTTGTTCACCAAGCAGAGGTTAGATGTCGAAATCATGAAGAAACCTTCCATCGCTTTACTCTTTCTATTCAGCTCCATACTGCTGTGGGGGTGGAGCCAAGGCCTTCCGCGCAGGCCAAGCGCGAAGGCAGTAAGCCAGCAAGAATCTAAACCGCTTACTGCCGATACCCCTAAAACCACTGTGCTCGGCAATGCTTTCATCGCGCCCAAAGATTGGTCGATTACCGTGGATGGTCCGGCGACGATCTTGAGAGCGCCCGAGGGGGACTCCAAGCTCGCGCTTGTCGATGTCGTAGCGGACCGACCTGAGGCGGCCTTGGCCGCAGCTTGGCAGGTCTATAAGCCCGCCGCCAAGTGGCCGGTTAAGGTACGTCACGATCTGCCCGACAAGGATGGCTGGAGCCGCCGTAGCGTTTACGAGTATCTAACTTCTCCCAATGAGAAGCGCGGGGTGGCCGCGCTCGTCTCTTACTCGGGGTCAACTTGGACCGTAGTCATAGAAGATATGGATGATCGAGTGGCGGAAAAGCGCGGCTCTCAGGTTGATCTCGTCCTTGGACGTTTGCTGCCTAAGGGCTACCGGCGGGAGTCATTTGCCGGGAAAACAGCCAACACTCTGGACGCGGCACGCATTGCGGACCTCCAACGCTTCATCGAGGCAGGAAGAAAGGTGTTGCGAGTTCCAGGAGTTGCCTTTGGCTTGATCCAGAACGGGAAAGTTGTCTTTGGCGATGGCTTTGGAATCAAGGAGCTTGGCAGTGACGAGAAGCCAACTGGCGACACCCTGTTCATGGTGGCCTCAAATACCAAGGCTATGACCACACTGTTGCTTGCCAAACTCGTCGATGAACAGCGTATAAGGTGGCAGACGCCGGTTATTACTCTGTTCCCCGGTTTTCGACTGGGCGACGCGGAGACCACGCGTAATGTGCTGGTCAAACACCTTATCTGCGCGTGCACGGGAATGCCACGTCAGGATCTGGAATGGATCTTTGAATACGGAAACATCACTCCCGAGACCTCACTGGCTCTCCTGGCAACTATGCAACCTACCTCTAGATTCGGTGAGCTTTTCCAGTATTCCAACCTGATGGCCGCAGCGGCAGGATACATCGGCGGCTATATCATCTATCCTCAGATGGAATTGGGCGTCGCCTACGATCGCGCCATGCAATCGTATGTATTTGATCCGCTCGCGATGAATGCGACAACCTTCGACTTTCACCGCGCACTCGCGAGCAATCACGCGACAGCGCACTCGCCGAATGTCGACGGAGGTCTTGCCAAGGCTATGACGGCCATCAACGACGCAATCATACCCCTGCGGCCGGCCGGAGGGGCATGGAGCAGCGTCGCGGACATGTTGAAATATGTCACGATGGAACTCGCGGAAGGTAAGCTTCCCGATGGCCAGACCTACATATCGAAAGAAGCGTTGCTCGAACGGCGCGCTCCTCAGGTCTATATCGGCAAAGACGAGTCCTATGGTATGGGCCTGAGCGTGGACAGTACGTATGGAGTACCCGTCGTCCATCATGGCGGCGATCTGGTTGGATACCACAGCGACATGATGTGGCTGCCGCAACACAAGGTAGGTGCCGTGATCCTGACGAATGGAGATCCGGGATGGCTGCTCCGCGATGCCATTAGACGCAAGTTGCTCGAGGTGCTCTTCGATGGGCATCCCGAGGCTTCGGCCGACATGAATGCCGAGGCCCAGAACTTCTACTCTAGTCTGGCCGCCGATCGCAAGCTGCTCACCATTCCGGCTGACGCTAAGGAAACTGCTAAACTTGCCAAGCGCTATAACAATTCCTCACTCGGCGAAATTGCTGTCGGCACATCGGGGCCTGCGACCACGTTTGACTTTGGCGAATGGAAAAGCGAGGTAGCCACTCGCAAAAATCCCGACGGCACAGTTTCCTTCATCACGACTGCACCCGGGGCGATGGGCTTTGAATTTACTGTGGGTTCTGGGCCCAGGCGCACTCTGACCATCAGAGACGCACAACACGAATACGTCTTCGAAGAGCGTTAACAGTGAGGCCCCAGCCGAGATCTGAGTCAACTCTCTCGCACTTACCTCGGACAAGCAACCGGATCAGTTTAGAGGGCCAATTGCCCCGGCCTCGCGGTGTGATCAGGGCAGAGCAAACGCCACCAACGCGTCATTGAGTGCCTCTTCGGTGATCTTGGGGTGTCCGCCGGCAGCGATAACTAGGTATTGTTTACCATTGACACTGTAAGTCATGGGTGTGGCGTTGCCGCTCGCTGGCAGTTGCCCCTTCCAAAGTTCTTTTCCGGTTTGAATATCGAAGGCGCGAATATAGGGATCGAAGGTGCCGGCTATAAAAACCAGACCGCTGGCTGTCGTAATCGGACCCCCGAACCCGATCGAGCCCCAAGGTACGGCCCCCTCGTGCGCTCCGCCGAAATCCTGCATCGAGCCGTATGGGACCTGCCATTTGATCGTTCCCTGGTTCATATCTACAGCGCTCAAGATCCCCCATGGGGGCCGAGTGCATGGAAGATCCGAGGCCGCCTGCAGGAAGCGCCGGTACATTCCATAGGGCGCCCCTATCTGCTGCGCGTAATCACCAGCTTCTCCGCTGTGCGTGGCCTGTTCTAACTTCTCCCGCGGAATGAGTTTTGCCACGGCCGCGATATTGTTGGTGGGAACCACCAGCAAGTTGCGCTGCGGATCGAAGGCATAACCGCTCCAGGTCATGCCCCCGATATTTCCAGGGACGAGCAACGTGCCTTGCAGACTGGGCGGAGTGAAGATGCCTTCATTACGAGATAATAGAACCCAGTGCTGGCATGTTTGCCGATCGCTGGAGTTCACGCCGAAGACGGCATCGGCAGAGAGCTTCTGCGGAGCGAGTGGAGGTGGCGCGACAGGAAAAGGCTGTGTAGGCGATGTGACTTCGCCCGCAACATCGGTTTGCGGCACCGCTCGCTCCTCGACTGGGAAAATTGGAATACCGGTGTCGCGATTGAGGACGTATAAGAGACCAGTCTTATTTCCTTGAATGACAACCGCAACCCACCTTCCTAAGTGCAGCAGCGAGGCCAGCAATGGTGGGCAGGCCGTATCGTAATCCCAAAGATCATGGTGCACCAATTGGAATCCCCAGACAAGTTTCCCCGTCTTTCCGCGCAGGGCAACTACCGAATCCGCCCATTTGTCATCGCCGGATCGTAGTCCACCGTAATAGTCCGGGCTGGCGCTTCCTGTAGGAACAAAAACCAAATCGCGTTCCTCATCCACGGCCATAATAGACCAACTATTGCCCGCGCCGGTCTGCCATGGCTTTGCTGGGCTGTTAGGCCCCGGGAGAGCCTGGGGCGGTTTCTCGATTGGATCCCAGCTCCAGCGCAAAACCCCTGTGCGAGCGTCGAAAGCCCTAACCACACCACTGGGCATGTCCACGCGATTGTTATCGTTGATTGCGGAGCCGACGACCACCAGGTCGTCAATGACCACGGGCGGAGAGGTCATGTGATATTGCCCCGGGCGGTAGCGCGGCACGTCACGGAGAGATACCTCACCTTTGCGCCCAAAATCCACGCAAGGAACTCCCGTAAGTGCGTCGAGGGCAATCAGCCGAGCGTCCAGAGAGGCTTCATAAATGCGTCGCCGACATGGTCCTTGATCTTGCTTCGATCGGGCCGCGTCCAACCACGTGGCGACGCCGCGACTCACCAGTGCATCGCCGTAGTCCCATGTCGGATCAATCTTCGGGTCGTAGGCCCACCTCAGCATTCCACTCTCAGGATTGACGGCCATCACGCGATTAAATCCGGTGGTAAATACCAGTTGGCCATCGACGAGAATTGGGGTGGCTTCAAATCCGCTTCTCTGTTTGCCAGCTTTCCCTTCGGAAACATCTCCAGTATGGAAAACCCATGCAATTTTGAGCCTCGATACGTTATCGTGATTGACCTGGGTCAGCGGCGAGTAGCGCATGCCCCCTGGATCGCCTCCGTAGTAAGGCCAAGACATATCGGGCGTTCGCTGTGCCGCCAGTGATGCGCTCAGGATGCCACCGGCGAATAACCCCAGAACGACTGAGCTAAGCCTGCCGACAGGATTTCGCACCATAGCTTGGGGATTCTAGCAAAATGCAGTTGCTCTCCTCACTGGCGGCCTGCAGCAATTCCTCTGGGTTGGGCTATTTCAACGAGCTCGCGTTCGTGATTTCTCGCATACACTCTCTTCGGGATGGGAAAATGAAATTTGTCTGAGTTTATGGAGGAGCGCCAGTGGGTTGCGGCGGGGGTGCGTGTGGGCCCGGTGGTGGTGATTGATCGCAAGAAGGCTCTGCTGCGGAAGCGAACTCTGTAATTGCCTTCTTGGTGTGAGTACCTCCCCCTTATTTGGACACGCCGGTACTCGTCAAATTCTCTTAGAACGCGAATGAATGTCTTTGCGGCGCAGGTAGTAGGGCGTCAAAGGGCGAAGGTTTGATGCTCCCCGCCCAAGAATTCGAATTCGTCGAAAGCCGGTTCTCCAGCCCATCCGCTTGATCGTGGCATATTGACGGTTGCGGGATAGCGCACGGTAGCGCGGGATCGGGAGAGGTCCACGACCCTGCTCCCGTTCCACGATCTCGGCCTGGGTGTAGTCGGCCAGCTGCCTAGGGCGCGTTTTTGATCCGCTCAACAGCAGTCTGTTCGGCGAGGTGGATCGACGCGCGCGGCAGGCTGCAAGTACATTGGAGGTGCCGATGCACTGGAATGGCTCGGCACGCAATTGTGGCTCTTTCCCGGTAGTGATCGAATTCCAAAGTCTATCGATGACTTCGTCGTGATCGTAGCGAAAGCGCGTGCTTTGCGCGATGCAGGGGTTTATGCGTGGTGGTGCATGCTTCGAATACTGACCAACGATGTAGCGCTCGATATGGCGTCGCCGGCCGCTGCAAGCCCTGTGTGCTTCCGGTTGGCGCACGCGTGGTACAACTTAGTCCATGGCGTCGCAAGGTCAATGGTACCATTCTCGAGGTCATCGAACACTGATTCTGTCGCGGCCTTGGGCCAAAAAGAGCGCAAGTAGCGGAAAAGTAGCAACAATTGCGATGAGGCGATCGTCTGAAGTTACTGGTATTGGGCATAGTAGGTGGATGATGAAAAGAGAAATGGCCGCTGCGGTACTGCTCATGTGGTTTGCGACCTGTACACTCGTTGCCCAATCCGAATCTGCGCCGCATCCGATCGTGTTGCGCAGCGCGGGTTTGCTCGATATTGAGGCTGGGCGCATCGTCCGCCCCGGCGAGATCCTGGTCCGAGGTGAGCGCATCGCTGAGGCGGGAGCGTCGGTGAGTCATCCGCCTGGGGTGGAGGTGATCGACTTGGGCGATACGACTTTGATGCCGGGGCTCATTGACGCGCACGTTCACCTGTTTCTCCACCCTGGCGCCGAGGACTTGCAGACGGTGGAGGAGTCGGTTGCACAGCGTACGATTACGGCGACCTTGGCAGCGCGCGAGGACCTGATGGCCGGCTTTACAGCTGAGCGCGATATGGGGACGGAAGGGGCAGGCTCGGCCGATAGTGCGCTTCGCACTGCCATCGATCAAGGGCTGGTGCCCGGGCCGCGCCTGCGTACCAGCGGAAATGCTATCGACATTCTGGGTGGTCACGAAGATGCAATCCACTACAATCCCGCGCAGCACGTTCTCTCGAATGCCACATATGCCAATAATGGCGACCAGCTGGTCGAAGTTATCCGCCAGCAGCTGAAAGAAGGCGCAGATTTCATCAAGATCTATGAGACCGGTCCGGATTCGCTACAGGATGAAAAGTGGTCAACCCCCTACCAGTACAGCGAAGCACAGCTCAGGGTCGCAGTTGAGGAAACGGCACGAGTCGGCAAGCGGGTAGCGGTGCATGCCACGGGAGAACCGGGAGCGCTGTATGCGGCTCAAGCTGGGGTCGAGTCAGTCGACCACGCCGATTATCTTAATGATGAGACCATGCGGCTGATGCGCGAAAAACAAATCTATGCGGTCCCGACCTTCACGATTTCAGAATATTTTGCCGATCACGGCGCCAGCCCAGCCGCATCGAAACGGGAGCGCCAGATGCTGGACTTTCACGCCCAGGCGTTTCGCAAACAGCTGGGGGTCGGAGTGCCCATGGCAGTCGGCTCCGACGTAGGCCCATTTCCCCATGGTACACAGGCACGCGAACTTGTTCTGATGGTGAAATACGGGATGACCCCACTGGCGGCATTGCAAGCCGACCTTATCAACGGAGCTAAGCTCTTGGGCTGGGGAGGGCAGTTGGGCGCCTTGAAGCCTGGCTACTTTGCCGACGTGATTGCCGTGTCAGGTGATCCGCTCGAGGACATCGCGGTCCTCCAGAAAGTCAGGTTTGTCATGAAAGGGGGCGTTGTTTACCGAAAGTACTGAACTGGCGGTCCTCATTCAGCGGCCGGAAATCAGGATAAAATGCACTGAGCGGTGCTCACCGCCGGTCTGCAGATTGGATCTGCACGGAAATAGGAGCAAAGTAGTTTTCGAATTTCGCTGTCCTCAGCATACCATTGCCTGGCCGAATCTCATTCCGCAACACTAGGGAGAGCTATTGTCGGCCTGGACATTGCGCCGGAGCAGGTCGCCAGAATGATTAGACCCGTTGCGCTCACTCGCGTCCAACCCGCGGCGGTCAAGGACTTTGGAAGTATGTCTATTGATATAGTATACTATCGTTCGTGATCCGAAAATTATCAGATTCGCTAAGCTACCTGATTCCATTCCACGGCGAATGCGTCGCCTGTATGCCTGACGACGAAGAGTTCTCAATCCAACAACTTCGTGTTGCTGTAGCGGGCTGCCCTGAGCTTATCTGCTTTACTGCGGATGGGTATGCGCTTTTTAGTGATCGCGAACGCACGGCAAAACAACTGCCCCTCAACCAAGTGGCTACTTGTCTATGGCGCGAGAGTTCACCTGAAAGTTGCGTAGCCATACTGGGGCGTGCTTTTCTAGCTCACCCGCACCACATTCCTGCGTACTGGAAATCTCGCTGGCAGAATGACATGCGTCTTCGCAAACTCCGCGGTTTACTGCAACCGTCTACCGCCTAAGTATGTGGCTTTTGCATGGCGAAATTTTCATCTCCGCCAATCACTTGGAAGCTGCGTATGTACATCTTCCTGCCTTATCTGCTCATCGGCATATCGGTGTTCGGCATCCTATATCTCCTCTTTAAATCCAGCTGAATGGAAGTTGCAGTCCTGCGGGTGACCAGCAGCAAGCTTACAATGGAACCCCGTCGCCGCAGCTTCGCGCGGCTAGCCATCATTACCAAGCCAGCGGAATGTCGTCGTGGCCGGGCAACGTCTATTTTCATCGTGAACTTAATCCGCCACCTTGCGAATTCGCCCCTGTGTCACAGGCGTATGAAGGTCAGCTCGGCCACTCCGCTTAGGGCGGGGGGCAGCCAGCTGCGTTACCTTCTACTTGGGAATTTCTTGGATTGAGAGTAGATGACCGGCTAGACTGCGGGCCAATCGCGCACTTCGTTGAGGTTCATGAAAAAAGGGTGGAGTGGTTGCAATGTAATCTTGTAGCATCAGCCGCTGTTTCTGCCTTGCGGCTCCGACGCCTGCCGCTGGAGATTCGACCTATGAAGTACCCCGTTCCTTGGTTGCTTGTCTTGCCCACGATCGCGTTCGCCGGCGTGACCCTAACCTCGCCGGCGAACGACAGTACGGTACACAGCACGGTGAAATATCTTGCTTCGGACACGACGAGCTGCTCGAAAGGTGTGGCCGCTACGGGCATCTACACCGCGCCACCTATTTTGGCGTACAAGATCAATCGGGCCTCGCTCGACACAATCCTCCATCTCGCACCCAGAAGATACAATACGGTTGTAGAGGAATGGGAAGGCGGCTACGCGAAAACTCCCATTACCCTTACGGTAAAGACCGCAAGAACCGGCAAAGTGCCTTCGAGTAGTCACGTCTTTCTGTTGGTGGAGGAGAATCATAAGTATAGTGACGTGATTGGTAATGCTGCCGTGCCCTAGCTTAACAGCGTTGCCCGCAAATACGGGCTTGCTCTGAGTTACTATGCGAATACTCATCCTTCAATCGGCAATTACTTCATGATGACCACCGGTCAGATCATTATACAACGATAGCTTCTTCGGCAACGTTAGCACCCTTGCTTAACAGTTCTGTCTTTCAGCGAGACGGCATCCTGATTATTGTCTTTGATGAGGCTGAAAGCAGCGACAGGCAGGGGCGGTGGGCATGTGGCAGCACTGGTGATCGGTCCGAGAGTCTTACGCGGACATAACTCCGGCATCACCTATCAATACCAGAACACACTCAAAACCGCTATGCAAGCGCTCGGTTGACGAAACCTCCTGGGGCGGCAGCTTCGGCCTGCGCGATGGGAGATTTCTTTTGAACCCGCTGCCAAAATTAGGAGCGCATCCGTGCTATCGACCTGCCCTGGCGACCTCACGGTCAACGCAGCCCGCGCGCTGGTAATAGCCCTGTCTCGTGCTGCTCGATGCGCCGACCAGCGATCATTGTGCTCACCGGCCCCCGTACCCACAATCCCGCTATGCTGTGCCTCTAAAGAGCAATCGCCCAAGTGCCCATAAGTTTGTTCCTATACCCCCCGACAACTTACCTTGCAATTCCCTACGGGTTAGTATCTACTTACTAATCGGGAGATTGCCATGGCCACCGCGCCAGCCCGGCTGACGGCTGCCGATCGGCGGGAGCAGATCTTGATGCAGGCGACCAATCTGTTTGCCCGCCAAGGCTACAAAGGAACGACCACCAAGGAAATCGCCCTACGGGCAGGCATCACCGAGGCCCTGATCTTCCGCCATTTTGCAAGCAAAGAAGAACTGTACTGGGCCGTGATCGAGGCCAAGATCGACGCCAACTCGCCCAAAGAACGCATGCGCGCTCGGCTGAGGGTGAAGGGAAGTGATGCCGCTATCCTGGGTGGCCTAGCCGAAGACATTCTCGAGCGGCGGGCGAAAGATCAGGACCTGTCGCGACTGCTCCTTTATAGCGCGCTCGAAAACCACCGCTTGTCGCAGCGTTTTTTCCGTGCCTTTGTTTCGAGCTATTACGGTTTACTGGCCGAATACATCGCGCGGCGGACTAGAGAGGGAGTCTTTCGGCCCGTAGATCCGACACTTGCCGCGCGGGCCTTTTTGGGCATGATCATCTATCACTCCTGGGTGCAGGAACTGTTTGGGGGAAAGCGTTACCAGCGGCTAAGCGTACAACAGGTAAGCAGGACGCTGGTAGACGTGTGGCTGAAGGGGATGCTGGCCGAGCCGGCACGCAGAAACGGAAATCGCCTTTCTACTCACGGGCGCTTTCCCGGTCAGGAGCTAAAGCGTGGGCGATTCTAAATATCCATTCCGCAAGCGGGTTGCGATGCTTCTCCTAACGATGCCGCTGATGGCATTGGTCGCCTGTTCCCGGACTAAAGCGGCGGCGCCGGTGGTAAGCCCGGTCGTTCCTGTGCTGGCCGCGGCTGTGCAACAGAAGGATATGCCGGTCGAATTGCAAGCGATCGGTTCGGTCGAGGCTCATTCCAGCGTTGCCGTAAAGACGCAGGTAACGGGCGAGTTGACGGGGGTATTTTTTAAAGAAGGCCAGGATGTAAAGAAAGGTGACTTGCTATTTACCCTAGATAAGCGACCTTTTGAAGCCGATCTCAGGCGCCAGGAGGCTAATCTGGAGCACGACATCGCGCAGGCCAAGCTGGCACACCTCGATGCCGACCGCTACGCGGGATTATACAAAGACGGTGTGGTCTCAAAACAGCAATTCGACCAAGCGCAAGCCAATGCCCAGGCTCTCGAAGCTGCGGTACAGGCCGACAAGGCGGCTGTTGAAAACGCAAAGGTGCAGCTGGTTTATTGCTCGATTTATTCTCCTATCAACGGGCGTACCGGCACTTTGATGATTCACCAGGGCAACATGATCAAAGCGAATGACACCCCCTTCCTGGTCAATATCAATCAGGTTGAGCCCATTTATGTGACCTTCACGGTTCCTGAGCAATATCTGGCGGCGATCAAACGTTTCACGGCCGCGGGGAAGTTGCCGGTGGCGGCCCTGATCCCAGGAGAGGGGCGCCCGGTGTTCGGTAAACTCAGCTTCGTCGATAACACGGTGGATCAGGCAACGGGTACGATTAAACTGAAAGGCGAATTCGCCAACCTCGATCGGCGCCTGTGGCCGGGACAATATGTGAACGTCACACTCGTCCTGCACACGCAACCCAAGGCAATTGTCGTGCCCTCACAGGCCGTGCAGAATGGCCAGCAGGGACAGTTCGTCTTCGTCATTAAGCCCGATCTGACGGTTGAGATGCGGTCCGTCGCGATAAATCGCACAGGCAGCGGAGAATCGATTGTAGAATCCGGCCTCAGGCCGGGAGAGCGGGTAGTCACTGACGGTCAGCTACGTTTAGTCCCGGGGTCGCGAGTCGAGATTAAGCAATCGATTGCCCCCAGCACGACGCCTGATAACGCCCGACCATCGGCGCGACTCGCGCCAACCCCAGTTTCTTTCGATTCACCGTCTCCTGCGGACTCTCGCTCATGAACGTAGCCGAGATATTCATTAAACGGCCGGTCATGACTACTCTAGTCATGTTGGCACTCCTGCTGTTTGGAGTGATGGCCTATCGGACGCTTCCGGTCAGCGACCTTCCCAACGTCGACTTTCCCACCATTCTGGTCTCGGCCAGTCTCCCGGGAGCCACACCGGACACCATGGCCTCTGCCGTCGCGATGCCGCTTGAAAAACAGTTCTCGACTATCGCGGGCATCGATTCGATGACCTCGACCAGCACGCAAGGCTCGACCCAGATCACGCTGCAGTTCAACCTGAGTCGAAGTTTAGATGCCGCCGCCCAAGATGTAAATTCCATGATCGCGAAAGCCGCACGTGATCTGCCGCAGAGCATGCCCTATCCGCCTTCTTATCAGAAGGTGAACCCGGCTGACTCGCCCATCCTCTATTTATCCTTGAGTTCACCCACTTTGCGGCTATCCGACGTCGATGAGTACGCCGAGACCCTGATCGCGCAGCGCGTTTCGATGATCGACGGAGTCGCGCAAGTCAGCGTCTACGGCGCGCAAAAGTATGCGGTGCACGTGAAACTGGATCCCAAAGCTTTGGCGACCAGGCAGATTGGTACCGACGACGTCACGAACGCCATCGCGAATGGAAACGTTAATCAGCCGACCGGCATTCTCTATGGCCAGCATCGCGCATTTGTGGTACAGGCAAACGGCCAATTGACCAAAGCTGCCGATTACGCGCCCCTGATTGTCGCCTATCGCAACGGCGCCCCGGTTCGTCTTCGCGACTTGGGGCAGGTGGTCGATGGCGTGGAAGTAGACAAGACCGCCAGCTGGTTCTATGACCGCCAGGGGGGATTGCGTCGGGCCATCGTGCTCGCCATTCAGCGGCAGCCCGGGACGAACACGGTCGAGGTGGTGGACTCGATCAAGAAGTTGCTGCCCACTTTCCGACAACAGATGCCTCCAGCGGTCGACATGCAAATTCTTTATGACCGTTCGGTATCGATCCGCAACTCTGTCGATGACGTGAAGTTCACGCTGTTTCTGGCCTTGGTCCTGGTTATTCTGGTTATTTTCCTCTTCCTGCGAAATCTCTCGGCCACTGCCATCCCCAGCCTGGCGCTGCCCATGAGCATCGTGGGCACCTTCGCCATCATGTACATGATGGGATACTCGCTCGACAATCTATCGCTCATGGCGCTCACTCTTTCGGTGGGATTTGTGGTCGATGACGCGATTGTCATGCTGGAGAACATCGTGCGACACATGGAGGCAGGGGAGCGCCCCATGCAGGCGGCATTCCAAGGCGCTAAAGAGATCGGCTTCACCATCATCTCGATGACACTGTCGCTGGCCGCGGTGTTCATTCCTGTGCTCTTCATGAGCGGAATTCTGGGCCGGCTACTGCACGAATTTGCGGTGACCATCACCGCGGCCATCTTGGTCTCAGGGTTTGTGTCGCTTAGCTTGACGCCTATGTTGTGCGGTCGTTTTTTGCGTGCTGCCGGCAAGGAGCGGCACGGCAAGATGTACGCCGTCTCCGAGCGGGTGTTTGGCAGCATGCTTAGTCTCTACGACAGCACGCTGCGGCTTACGCTGAAATATAGGGCGAGCACCATGCTGTTCTCGGCGGTAGTGCTGGCGGCAACCGTATATCTGTTCGTGATTACCCCAAAGGGCTTTTTGCCAGACGAAGACACAGGGCAAATCTTCGTGTTTACCGAAGGGGCGCAGGGCATCTCCTTTGATGGCATGGTCCGGCACCAACAGGCTCTCAACCAACTGGTCATGCGGCAGACTTGGGTCGAGTCCTTTATGTCAACTGCGGCGGGAGGAAACGCGGGGCGCATTTTCATCAAGCTGGTCCCGCGCCCGACGCGAAAATCGGCGATGGACTTGGTGCAAGAACTGCGGCCTAAGGTGGCCGACATACCGGGAATTACCGCCTATCCCCAGGTGCTGCCACCGATTCGCATTGGTGGCAATCTGACCAAGAGCCAGTACCAGTTCACGCTGCAAGATCCCGACACACACGAGCTTTATGACTATGCCCCCAGGCTAGAGGCCAAACTGCGCAATGAGCCGCAGTTCCGCAATCTGCTGCAAGACGTCACGAGCGATCTGCTCATCAAGAACCCGCAAGTCAATGTGGATATTGACCGCGACAAAGCCTCAGCCCTTGGGATCACAGCCGGCCAGGTGGAAGACGCCTTAAATACAGCGTACAGCCAGCGCCAGGTCTCGACCATTTACGCGCCGAACAATGCCTATCGGGTGATTACTGAAACTGAAGACCGCTATCAGCTCGATCCCTCGTTGCTCTCCTTGCTCTATGTGCACTCGGCAAGCGGACAGCTGGTGCCGCTTAATACGGTAGCCAAACTTACCTATAATGTAGGCCCGCTCAGCATCAATCACCTGGGGCAATTGCCGGCGGTGACGATTTCCTTCAATCTGCGGCCCGGCGTTTCCCTGGGCCAGGCGGTGGATGCCGTGAACAAAGAGGCGCAGCAAATGCTGCCCTCGACCATCAGCACCAGCTTTCAGGGAACAGCGCAAGCTTTTCAATCTTCCGTAACTGGCTTGGGTGTGCTGCTGGCAATGGCCATTCTGGTCATCTACATTGTGCTGGGAATTCTATATGAGAGTTTCATTCATCCCTTGACCATTCTTTCCGGCTTGCCCTCGGCAGGCTTTGGAGCTTTGCTCACACTGATGATCTTTCACGTGGATCTGAATCTGTACGCCTTTGTGGGGATCATCATGCTGGTGGGAATTGTGAAGAAGAATGCCATCATGATGATCGACGTAGCGCTCGACAAGCAGCGGGCGTCCGGCGAAAGCGCCGAGGACGCCATTTACCAAGGCGCAGTGTTGCGTTTCCGGCCCATTATGATGACCACCATGGCGGCGCTCATGGGGACATTACCAATTGCGCTGGGTTTTGGGGCCGGGGCCGAATCCAGACGGCCGCTGGGTCTGGCTGTGGTCGGTGGTTTGCTTTTTTCGCAATTGCTCACCCTCTACATCACACCTGTTTTTTACATCTACATGGAATCGTTCCAGGCCTGGCTGAGGTCACTCGGCCGTGCCAGGCGCATGCAGCCAGAGCCGCTGGTAGCGCCAGAAGCAGCCTACGTGGGCAAGCCGGAAAAATAGATCTGCCCTATTCCTTAGCAGGCGAGCCCAGGATCCGATTTTGCGCACTTCGGCGGTTCTTGCCGGAAAAGGGTCTCAGGATTCCCAGGCTACCCCGTGGGATAGTAACTCCGGCCAGGTCCCGTCTTGGCTCTGGCGTCTGGCTGACTATATAACGTGTAATTTGGAAGACGAGGTGAAGGCGCAACCGCAGTCAAGATCTCGTTGTGACGTGCAGGGGGGGGAGTCCCGCTGGATGGCCTGGCTGCCCACGCTGAGCGAGCTGATCTTCATTGTCTTGCTCATCGCGCTTTCCTGCGGGAGCCTCGCGCCTCGCCTTCTCTGGGATGGCGATATTGGCTGGCATATTCGTGATGGGCAGAACATTCTTGCCCGGCACACGATCCCCCACGTTGATTTGTTTTCCGCCACCATGAGTAGCCGCCCTTGGTATGCATGGGAATGGCTGTACGACGCACTCATTGCATGGATCTATGAGCGTGCCGGTCTGAATGGTGTGGTCTTCGCCAGCGCGTTGGTAATTGCTGCAAGCTTGGCGGTAGCCTTCCAACTCAGCTTGCGGCGCGGCGGCAATATTGCAGTCACCGTGCTGCTGTTCGTGCTCTGTGCCACCGCCTCTTCAATTCACTTTCTCGCCCGCCCCCACGTCGTCGGATGGCTTTTCGCGGTGGCCTGGTTTCTGATCTTAGATAGCGGAACCAGAAATGAGCTTAGGCCTGGGTACCTTTTTTGGCTTCCCATTCTCATGCTGTTGTGGGTCAACCTGCATGCTGGTTTCGTGCTCGGATTCGTGTTGTTAACCATCTACCTGCTTGCTGAAATCTCCGAAGCATTCACTCACCCTTCCTGCCCCGAGCGCCCCAGGGCTGGGCAACGCGCCGGCATTCTCCTTGTTGTCGGAGCAATCTGTTTCTTGTCCAGTCTGGTCAATCCATACGGCCTCGAGCTCCACATGCATGTCTACTGTTACCTGACGAATCGCTTTCTCATGCATCACATCAACGAGTTTCGCCGTCCGGACCTTGCCGGATTGCCCACACAAGCGTTTCTCCTCATGGTAGCGCTTGGTGTTCTCGGGGTCATGGCTGCACGCGGCCGCATTCGTCACGTGACTGGGCTGCTAATGCTGTTCGGCATCGCCTCAGGCATGTACGCCGCGCGCAATCTGCCCTTTGCCTCGATGCTGCTTATGATGACGACAGCTCCGCTCTTAAGTCGCCATTCCGAAGGTAAATCACGGTTGCTCGCCAGACTCAACCGGCCGAAAAGAAAAGAGCTCTCTTCCTACCTTCCTGCTTGGTCGATCCTGGTCGTGGTTCTGGGCACAATCGTTTGCCTAGAACACGGCCGTCTGCTCGGACGAGTGGTTATGGACGCAGGCTTTGATGCGGCACGATTCCCGGTCGCGACCACAGATGAAATTCAGCGTCAGAGGAGCGGCGAGCCTATCTTCAGCCTGGATTCCTGGGGTGGGTATTTCATTTACCGACTTTATCCGCAGAACAAAGTCTTTGTTGACGACCGGCATGACTTTTATGGTGAAACTTTTATTCGGGAGTACCTGAAAGTTATCCATGCGCAGCCGGGCTGGACGGAGGTCTTGGATCGTCTCGGTGTCAATCTCATCGTAATTCCCATGAAGTCGGAGATCAGTAAAGCGCTCATGGACTCGCCATCTTGGCGGCTTGCATCGAGGGAGAGGGTGGCCGTCGTATTCGAGAGAAATCAGCTTACAAGGTCCCCCCTCGGTATGGAGAGGTCGCCTTGTATTCAAATTGTAAGTTCTCGACAGCAGGCATTGAAACCGGAGGCGACTTGCAACGTGCCCGTTCCCGCCCGTCCTCGTTAAAAGCGCGCAGGAAGCTGCGAATTCGTAACCTATCAAGAAATTCTGGGTGTCCAGCGGAGCTCCTAGTAGAAGCGATTCGCGTGTCATCAGCAAGAATCTTGCCCGGCCGTTCGACCACGGCAATCGCCCCGAACGGTTGAGCAAAATACAATCGTCAAACGAGGCACTGCGCCTGAAACTAAAGCCCCTTCTAATGACCAGCCCGGGACAGGAGGGGCGCGACTGCGGGAGGGGCCGTGCACGAACTCACTACCCGCTCAGTAGCTCTGCTCATAACTTCACGTTCAAACCTTGGGCTGGAAGTAAGCGGCGCGGGTGCAAGGCCCTGATCAACATAGTGGGCTATCAAGAGCAACGATTCGCGGACTCTCCTGACCAAGTCACAAATGACGAGAATCGGATCGGCGCAGCTCAGACCCCGATCACACGGCCTTTAGAAAAAGGCGTCGTTCACCTGTGCCTGCGGCGCAAAACAGTTGGCTTTATTGCGCCTCTGACTGGCGTGACCCCAGGACTTATCGCGTAT
>JAFATF010000345.1 GCA_019244045.1 Acidobacteriota bacterium | reverse complement strand
CGATCTGAAATAAGGCTCGCGACAGAGAATTTACGGCTGCAGAAAGAATGCGACCTGCCAGTCTGGAACGTACAACCTGAAAACGATTCCCTGGGGGGCGCTTGCAGAACGTGCCGACGCTTGGCGAGACCGGTCGATTGCAGCGTAAATGGGGCGATCATCTCGCGCTCGGCTATGCGCCTGGATACCTGGGTACTTGATTTTAGTCTGGTCCCACGCCTTGTCAGGCTCGATGTTGTCGGTTCATCTGCTGTGCCTTGCTTATCGGGCGTTGTTAGTCGTGCGTACGATGGCTCTTCTACGATTGTGTTTGTTGTTGGCGGCTTTGAGGATCTCGCACTGATGTACTTCGATTTTGGCAGCGCCGCCTTGAGAACTTCCATTGATCAGTGACTCCTAGCGCTATCGATCTTGCCGCTGATAAGCATCCCCACTTTTTCTGGAACTCCTTTCTTGATGTATTGCAAATACCGATCCGACGATTTCCAAAGCTAAACCTTGAACGAGAAAAGCCGCCGGCATGGGTTTTCGATCTAATCTACAAGGGTGGAACGCAAGTTCCAGAACCTCTCGGCGAATGAGTGAACCCGGGAATTCTGGGGCAATAGGTCATTGTTTTGCGCTTGCCTCAAAGGCCTGGGCCTGCTTCTGATTAAGGAGTTGCAAGCTGAAAAAAGGCAATGACCGGCGATCGCGTAAGTACAGAAACAGCTTTAGCACGCCGGCAACGGATTGATGCAGGTATTGAAAATATAACGTAACAGAGGTATTCTGCCGCACGCTTGTGGATGTCATCACATGCCATTCGCCCAGAGTAAGGATGGTACTCGCATCGCCTATGAGACCTATGGCGACGGCCGCATAAAACTGATTCTCCTTCACGGTTGGGGCGGATCATCATCCTACTGGCGCGATCTGGTGAGCCACTTACATTTGGGAGGCTTACAAATTATTGTACCGAGCTATCGCGGGCACGGCGATTCAGACAAGCCCGCGACCGGCTACACGCTGCACGAAATTGCTCAGGATATGTTGGCGGTCATCGACGCTGCGGGTGCGAAGCAGTTTGTGCTTGTTGGTTTTAGCATGAGCGGCAAATTCGCACAATATATCGCAGCCACCTGTGCCGACCGCGTTCGTGGGCTCATATTAATTGCGCCAGTGCCCGCCAGCACATTCCCGATTGCCGAAGTGGGAAGAGCCTGGTGCGAGACGCAGCACAATCGTGAAGCCGCTTTTAAAACCATACTCGCTCCCTTCACCAAAATTCCGGTCAAACGGGAACTCACAGAATTATTCCTCGATGACTTCGCCAAAGCTGCTCCGGTCGGCTTGCAGGAGACGTTGAACATGTGTGCGGCATCGTTTGTCGAGCAGGCGAAAGCGATCAGGGTTCCGACGCTGGTGCTGGCGGGTAGCTACGATCCTATGCTGACGCCAGACATGTTAAGGTCCCCGATACTCACACAAGTCGCAGGAGCGAGAATGGTCGCGTTGCCCTGCGGACATGAGATTCCGCAGGAGTTGCCGGAACAAACAGCCGCGTTGTTTGAGGCCTTTCTTTCAGGAATGGGACAGGCTACCGGATAAAAGCCGCTGCCTTTCAGAGATGCTGCTCTCGTTTTCTCGGCAGCGAAGAATGGTGAATGTCCGAACTACCGGGATTTACGCGGATTGGCTGCAGATGCGGAATTCTGACCTCACGCCCGTCGCCGCTGGGACCAAGTCCCGTGAATGTGCTTCAATCGGGCGAAGGGCTTCGCCACTGACTTAAGCAGCCGCTTCAAGTGAGTGCCTCGCCGCGGAAGCTTGCGAAATGGAAGACTCGGCCAGGAACTATCGGCTCGCGCCAAATGTCGTGCGCCGCCGCACCCGTGATTTCCATTTCGCAGTAACAAAGGTCGCGCCTGCAACCGTCAGCACCGCACTTGAAGGAGGTACAGGGTGGTACTGACTTAACATTCCTGATCGGACGAAGCCTCGCGTGTGCCGCGATTTGCTGATCACTTTAAGATCACAGGCAAACGTTGTCGTCACTTTGCATCGGCTATCGCTAAGAACCGTCTCGCCGCAATGCGCGCATGCGCAACGCAGCAGCGGTCCCTTCGGCGACAAATGCCCAAGACAACAAGGTTCTAGCAGCGTCGCCATGCAATCAGGGTCTTGCTCTGGTTCGGGGAATCTCCTTAGCCACATTCCGAAGTTGCGGATCCCTTTCCGCCATGCGAGAGCCATCCTCATTTTTAATGTTGCCGGATTTTCCGCCGTCATCCTCTTCGGCGTTGCAGCTGATGCAGCTCGGCGATCTAGAACATTGGGGCGATCAAGTGGGGAATACTAGCAGCCAGCAGCTTTCGCCGCGATTTTCAACAACCGGGATCAGCACGGCCGCGTACCACGTGCTCGCCAATCACTTTGCCTGGCGCTGCAGCATTGACCCGGTGCAACCCTTCAGCTAAGCAGGTTGGACCATTTGGCCCTTCTGAACATGGAGCGGGCGAACAAGGGCGCATGGGAATGCGCCCTGTCGCGTTTGTAGCTAGCGGATGTTAATGCTTAGAGTGCTGGAATGTTTGATCGATCCTGACGTTCCGGTGACCATCACATTGACCTGAGATCCAGGGGCTGCTGCCTTGCTATTCGAGCTGCCGCACCCAACTGCCAGCAGTGAGACGAACAGTAGGAAACCCAGTAGACTAATTGCAACTAAGCGCTTGCCTCTAAAGAGTTTCCGATCACTTGTCAGGAAGGTTCCAAAGAGCCCTAAGCCGGGCAGCAGCGCCATCGCGATTGGACCGTAACCACCGGGCGGCGCCACGGATGCCGCAGAAATAGTCAAGGTAGACGAGGCGGCGCTCGATCCGGGAGAAATCGTCGACGGATTGAAGG
>JAFATF010000578.1 GCA_019244045.1 Acidobacteriota bacterium | reverse complement strand
TGTCGCTCGCCCGGTATTAACGTTGCAGGCGCACAAGCTGAGAACTGCACGAAATATAATTTCCATTACTCGGCGCCGCCGTAGCAGCCCTAAAATTTTGTACGGACGCTAGCAAAGCTATCTGCCTTTCAACTGCGCCGTCCAGTTCTGCATCACAGTTAGCGGTAGGCGGCCCGTGTCGCCGGTTGTGATCTGCAGAACTCGTTGGCCGTCACTCGTGACTGCATACTGCTGTGCCGCGGTATTGGGAGAATGATTATGGATGGTAAACAAGGTATGCGCCTCGCCCGTCTCCCAGCTCGTTCCGCGGCCATTGACCTAAGCCGCAAACAGGCCAGGGCTGCCCAGCTTAGAAAGTAGATTTCCTTTCCATCCCGCCGCGATCGCGGCGGAACGCCACCATCGTTCGACAGCTGCCACTTCGCACTCGTCCAGGGGAACGGCGCCACATTAATCTAAGCGGGCCCGACTCATCTGACGAGTAAGCCACCCAGCCCCCATCGGGAGAGAACTGCGCGTACAATTGATTTCCCGGCGCGGCCAGGTAGTGAAACGGCTTGCGATCGCCAAAGAGCGGAAGTACCCTGAGGTCGGTTCCACTTCCCACCAACCTAGTTCCAGTCACGTACAGGATGTAGCGGCCTTCCGAAGACCATTCGCAAGAGCCTTCCTGCACACCCAGCAACTTGCCGACATTTAGAAGGTTCTTTTCCTCGCCATGGCAGCTGTGCGCGCTTTAGGCTGAGATCGCGGGCCAGTGGCTGCGCACGCATAGGTGACGCAGCTGCTTCGGCAATCCATTTCAACTCGCTCGCCAGGTCCCCGGCACTTTGCCAGCGTGACTTGGGATCCTCGCCGGTGGCTCCAGTTTTGTGCCACAGGCGAGAGACGTGAGCGTCGGCCATTATATCTCCAGCGAGCGGGAGAAAACTGACGGGACTTCTGGGCCAGTTGGCAAACCTTCCGAAACCCCGCGTCTTCGCCATCGCATGAGGGCGGCGGCAAGTTTGTAGCATTGATCAGGAAGGGTTCTACCCGACCACGGTACTTCCGCGTGGCCCGGAGTTCGGGGAATCAATTCGGCACCGGCTTAGTCCTGAGTGGGTGGTGGGACCGTAGCCCCTAAGACTCAAATTGCCAAATTCCACCCACCATGGTCCTCTCCACCTTGATTTTGACAAGTTCGGACGGATCGGTTTTGAACGGATCCTGAGCAAGCACCACCAAGTCGGCGAGCTGGCCCGGGCAAATTGTGCCTTTTAGCTGTTGCTCAAAAGCAGCATAGGCGGCCCCTTCACTGTCCCGCAAACGGATTGCTTGTGGGGAGGGTGATACGCTGACTTGCTCCCCAGACGTCTCCCTTCATATGTGTACGCGTAAGTTGAGGATCGACCGGGCTGGCCGTGTTATCGGAAGAATCCGTTGGACGCAGTCCTGCGTGCAAGAAAGTGCGCATGGGAAACGTATCTTTCGCACGCTCTTGACCGTAAAAATGCCTTACATCCCCATGAAAGTACGCATAGACCGAAATTGGCGCTGGAATTACTTGCATTGCGCCCATCCGCCCGACCAGTGGCTTGGGGGCCAGAGTGCAGTGCTCGATCCGAAACCGCGCGTCCCTTTTCGGCAGTCCCCTCTGAATTCGTTCGTAGACACTGAGGATTCGATCAATAGCCAGATCACCGTTGGCGTGGGTGGCCAGCTGCCAGCCCGCCCTGTGCGCCTTGCGTCCAATCTTATACAACTGTTCTGTGCTCGAAAGCTGTAATCCGACGTAGTTGTTGGGAATTCCGATATACGGTTGCGAAAGCCATGCCGTGCGTTCAGAGACAAAACCGTCCACATATTGTTTCACATCCGTCAATACGTATCCATTCGCCGCCGAACCCCGTGTGGATCCCCGCGGCTATAAACCGCTCAAGTGAGCGAGCCGAAATATGACAGTACAGGCGCATCGTCAACTCGCCCGCATCGCGGGCCTCCTGATAACCTTCGACGTCCTCAGGCGAGGTGTCTGCATCGCAGGCGCAGGTGGGCTCTGATGTGCCAGGTGAACCCTGCAAGGCCGAGTGGGTCCTCAAGGGCGCTGACTCGGCATCGAGGCTGTTCGCCCAGCGTGCTGGAACTGTTCCCGTCGCGCTGTGAATGCCGAGGATTGGGATCCACGTGGCGGTCGCAGCGCAAGATATGTATGAAACAAAATGCGCTTATCCTACAGCCTGTGCCCCCGGTTGGCCGACACTTACGAACCTGCTCGATAATTGGGCCGGATTCCCCCTTGCGATCCATTTCCACAAGCACGAGCGGCAGCCGAACATGCGTTAGCCCTCGATGACTCGCTTGCCGAGGCGCACACATCACTCACTCAAGTGCATGGCAGCGACGATCGAAAGCAGATCGACCAAACCCCCGCGCCGAGACTTGCGACAGAAATGCGACGGTCAACATCTATTTCATGCTGTCCCACTTCTAGGAAAGCAGGCGCTTAGGACCGCAAATCGTTGCCAGGGCGTAAGGAACCTCGAAGCGCGATGCCTCCGCCCAGGTCGTGAAGACTGCTAGTTGGCGGGCCAGAGCTACAGACTTCCAAAGTTCGAAGACGAGATTGGGTTACTGCGGTGTCAAACCATGCCTCGAGTCTGCGAGTACCTGACCCACCCGCACTGCAGTTACTTAGGTGTACTGCCTTCCCGGTGAGGACAAGGCCCCGTGCTGTCTTTCCTCGAAGATGTCGTAGATATAGTCGTGGGCTTTTAATGCCAGCTTCTTCAAGGAGCCGGTTTGGACACGCTGCACGAGTTCCTGGCGAGGAAGATCGAAGACTGCCTGCATGACTTCGGCGCGATCCTGCTGGTTCGCCTCTGCCACCACAAACAGCACGCGGGCGCTGTGCTGAATGTAACGCGGGCAAAGCAACTGCCGTTTGAGAAGGTCCATAATGAGCGGCGCTTTCGAGCGATCAAAGCGGCCGGGGTCGCGGCGGCGATCCAATTCGGCAAAGAACTGAGAGGTCCATTCGTTGTGGTAATCCCATACTTTGTTGAACAGCTCGCGAGTAAAGTGGTCACCGGCTTTGACAGGTTCGGCGTTGCGCACCAGTTCGACTCCATCTTCAGTAAGTGCCGATCGCTTGAAAAAGCCGTCTTTGGTGATCGTGGCCTGGTGCCTGACTAGGGTCCACAGCCAGGATACGTTGATGCGGTAGGTGGCTAGATCATTCATGAAGCGCAGCTTGAGTTCATAGTCGTCAATAGCAGCTGCGAAATTGCCGTTAAGGATCTGGAATCCATAATTTGCCGCCATATAAAAGGAGTGCTGGATGTGCTCGATGGTGATATCACCCTCAGGCACAGCGTAAATAGAGTCCCAGAGTTCTTGCGTGAGAAGCCTTTCCGGGGTGCCAAGCATTTCCTTGCTGACGATTCGAGGTGTGATCTTGCCTTGCGGGCTCAACAAGGCGCGGGATTCAAATAGAGCGCGCTCAGCGTCGCACAACCCGCTGGCAGCAGTCGGCACAGGTTTAACCCCCACCTCAGTAGTTTTCCGCGGTGCATCCAGGATCGTTTGCAGCTCACTCAACGGGGCTCGCAAGGGGGCGTTTCCGGCGGCGACATAGGTATTTTCCGGACTAGCGACCCAACTTTGCCGATAGGCATCGTACAGCCGCCCCTTCACGCGCTTGTTAAGTATGTCGTCGAGCGCAGGCTGTTGCTCAACTGGCAACAATCCCTGCGGCACAAACATAAGGCCCAGCAGGCGTTCCCGTAATTTGTCGACCACCATGGCGCGCAGGGCCAGCGGGTTGTAGCGGGAACGACCATAAGGATCGCTCGTTTGGTAGATCATGACCGCCGCCATTCCTCCGACGGGCGCTCCCTGGCTGAATTCTCCGTGCTTCATACCCGCCATGAGCATCATCAGCGCGTTGTAACGTTGGTAAGCAATCATGGTGGGAACAGCCATCCCTACCGTTTGCGGATCAGGAAAGACCCCCCTGGGCTCATCCTTCCACATTTCAATAATGCTTCCCGTGTAGTCCCAGCGGCCGACGTTTGTGCCCAATAGTCGGCGGCGCAACCCCCACACGATTGCCGGTAAGAATCGCCCAGCATTGCCCTCTTCATAAAGCAGCTTGATCTTGATGGTGCCCACGGGCACGCCGATCGTGCCCTCCAGACGCGATAGGAGCTTCTCCAGTGTGAGCGCCTCCTGCGCAGTCTGTATCTTGGGGATATAGTAATAAACCCCTTTACCGGCACTTTTGAGCAAGTCAAAGGTGTTCAAGGTCCACAGAACCAGGATAACTATCAGGCCGGGGGCAGGCTCGCCATCGACGGTAATGTAATCAAAGCGCACGTGATTGCCCGGAGGCCGGCAAAATAAGGTCGGCCACTTGGATGGCGGCTTATTGATCCGGTAGGTGCGCTGCTGCCCTTTCTTGGCGACCTGATAGGTACGCTGTGCCCAGCGTCCTTCCAGAATGTCTTTGGCGTTCTGCAGGGCGGCAAAGATTGCAATCGGCTGATCTTCGGGGGTGCCATCCGGCCGGAAATGTGGCGGTGAAGCGTCTTCCCAGTCCGCCATATTTACGACCGCCGGACTGTTCAAGGCGTTGAAGGCCATGTCCAGCGGATGCCAGGGCCCGGTAAGTTCCAAGCCACAATTCGTCAGCGGGTGCGCGTCTTGCGGGATAGGCACATCGTCGTTTAGCCGCCAGCGCCACCTGCTTTCCTGGCCAAGAAAGTTGTCAATCATACCTTGAACGATGTGGCGAAAAGTCCAAGCTTCCCCGCTGACGGGATCGGCAAAGTTCTCGTCCCAATTTGGCCAAGCGTATTTCGTCGCGACCGGTGCTGAGGACTCGAGAAGCCCACGCCGTGCGGTCAGGGCGGTGGCTATTGTGGGCCCTAATTCTCGTGTGAGCACAGCAATGGTTTCTTCGACATCGACCTCTCGGCCGTTCACTTTCTTGGTTCCAAACAGCTCGGAAAACTGTTGCAAAATATCCGCGCCGACCATGATGTTAACCCTCCCCCCGCCAGCCCACGCGTGCAAGGCAAACCCAGCAACATATCGTCTAGTCGCGAGTGGCGCGTTCATTTGTCAAGCACCACTTCACAATAGCCCCTTCCTCTCGAGTTACTACGACAGGGCCGACGCGGTGTTCGCTGCTGGTCACATCGTCGCCTCCGGTTTCTGACGCAGCACTCGCACTCTGCTCTGCCGTTCTTAATTGTCAATGCGCAGCCTAAGGCAGATGGCATGAGGTTATCTGAACATTTCTACGGTCCGCAACAGGCCCGCAATGCGCCCCGAGCATGCAGATGCACTAACGGACTTGCGATTTGACCACTCGAATAGAGGTTAATAACACGCGTTTCGACTTAGCTGGTCGAAGACTACTGAGGATTGCGGCGCCTGCAAATGGAATCATTCGATTATTGCCATGAATCATTGCCAGAGGGTTTCAGAAGAGTTCATGGCTGTCGTTATTTTTCGAACTCTCAGGAGCTCCGTCGGGGCCGACCTCAATTGTTTTCCAGCTTTTCGCAACAAGCTAATAGCTGATCTCGGGCTGCGTGCGCGGCGCTGCGACTCAGATACCCGCATACCAGGCGTAACCGCCTTCCGGTGACGCCGAGCCCAGCCCCTTGCCGAACCCTTTGAGCGAGTCAGTAGCGATTAGGCGGGTGATAAATTTCACACTCTTATAGCCGAGTTGGCGGGGAACACGTAGCCGGAGCGGGCCACCGAAAGACACGGGAAGATCTCCCCCATTCATCGCCCAGGTGAGAAGAGTCTGGGGATGCAAAGCGTCGGCCATATCAATGCTTTCCCACCAGTCGGGCTGGATGGAGAAGTAAACCACATATCGCGCTTGGGGCAGGAGTCCGCAGGCGTTCAGGACGTCGACCAATGGGGTACCAATCCATTCAGCGATATAAGACCAGCCCTCTTCGCACACTACTTCGGTAATTTGGCTGCGCACGGGAAAAACCTTTAGGTCCGAGAGAGAAAGTGAGGCGGGACGCTCAACCAGCCCCTCAAAGGAAACCCGCCAATCTAAGAATCCCCGCGCCTGGAGGCGTTGGAAGGAATCGTTCAGCGGCGCAATTTCATTGGCGAAAGGGACCTGGGAAATCATGCTGCTGGGAAACTCGCGAGCCAGCGAGTGTCTCGTCAGAAGCCGCTGCGCCCCATAAGTAAGCGTTTCGCCAGGACCCCAGAATCCCCCGCTATCAGGCGGGATCAGTTGATAGCGACGCACCAAGCCGGCGGCCGCGGTCAGCCCGGAGAGGCCTGCCGAGGCAGCCAGACCAGCGGTAATGAATTTGCGGCGTGAGATTTTGCTCATGTCGGCTCCTGGTGCGCAGTGGCGGTGCCGGTAATCATGGCGCGCATGCGAGTGTAAAATCCCGCCAAGAAGACCATCGCGACGTGGACGATAAGAAACAGCAGGAGAAATAGAGAGGCGAAGAAATGCAGCGTGCGCGCCGATTGACGTCCGCCCAGCACATTGACGCCTGCCGGAAAAGCGGAATTGAAGCCCGGAGACAGTGCCAGCCCCGTCCAGATCACGAAGGGAAACAGCACAAAGATCACCATCAGGTATGCGGCCCTTTGGAGTACGTTATAGGAATGGGCATCGGCTTGCTCTGGCTGCCGGAGGCGCAAGTGCGTCGCGATCACTCTCAGGAACGCTCCCCAAGTCCTGTCGCCGGGCGCCGGAAAAAGATTGTCCCGGAAGTGGCCAGTCCACAAGCCCCACACGGCATAAACGAAGCCGGTTAGCACTGCAGCCCATGCCGCCTGGAAGTGAAGGTACCGGCTCCAGCCATTCTGGTCGGGCAGCACGTAGGCATAACCACTCGGAACCATCGCTCTCGAAGCAGGGATCGGTATTTTGAACAGCGGAGGAGTGAGCGAATTGCCGACTTCGCCCCAATAGAAACGCGGGTGAGAGATCAGAATCTCGACTCCGCTGATGAGCAGAGCAAGGAAACAGATCACCGTGATCCAGTGTGTCACGCGGACCAAGGTAGCATGTCGAGGCGGCTGCGAATTTTGCCGTGTGGCAGCGTCGGACACGTCGGAAGCATAGCATGTCCGGCGGTGTAAGCCCATCACAGCCTTGCGGGCTGTGCCGCACCTAACCAATCCTTACAAACCGGCCATGCGAAGGAACCCAATCGCGTGTTTGCCGAGATTAGTACAGCGCCTGGATGCCGTTTCAACGGTTGAAGCTCGTCGAGAGGGAAATTAGCTTTTTGCTGCGGCTGGCAGTAAACTCGGGCTTCCGGTCCGGGATTGGAAACCCGTTGTCCCCCCCGACTATTGCGCTCCGATGCCTTTCCCAACTATTGCTATCGGTCAAACGGTTTCTCATTATCGTGTGTTGCGCAAGCTGGGCGGCGGTGGAATGGGCGTCGTCTATGAAGCCGAAGACTTGACTCTGGGGCGCCGTGTAGCTCTAAAGTTCCTGCCCCAGGAACTTTCGAGCGACCCGCAAGCGCTCGATCGGTTCCGCTGGGAAGCGCGCGCGGCTTCGGCGCTCAACCACCCCAACATCTGCACCATTTACGAAACCGGACAAGCCCAGGGTCAGACCTTCATTGCCATGGAACTGCTGGAAGGCAAGACCCTGGCGGAACTGGTGAACGCACACGCCGTGTCGCTCGACCAGCTGCTCGATTGGGGCATCCAGATCGCCGATGCCCTCGACTCCGCACATGGTAAATGCATTCTGCACCGCGACGTAAAACCGGGAAATATTTTTCTCGTTCAGCGTGGCGTGGTTAAGCTGTTGGACTTCGGCCTGGCCAAGCCGACGCTCGAACGACGACTGTCGCAAACCATCAATGAACCAACACTGGCGACCTCCATTTCGCCTCAGGAGGAGACAGGCCGCGGCCTGACCCTGGGTACAGTGAGCTACATGTCACCGGAGCAGGCCTTGGGCAAGGAACTAGATGGGCGCAGTGATGTGTTCTCCCTGGGAGTAGTGTTGTACCTGATGGCGACGGGCACGCTCCCCTTCAGGGGCGAGAACGCGATCGTAATTTTTGACGCCATTCTGCATCGCACCCCGCACGCTGCCGCGCAACTCAATCCCGCAGTTATGCCTGAGCTCGAGCGCATCATCAACAAGGCACTCGAGAAGGACCGCGAACTACGCTACCAGTCGGCGGCGGAAATACGTAGCGACTTGAAACGGCTCAAACGTGACCTGGAAACAGGATCTCTACGGCTGGCGAGCCTTTCGACCCTGGCAGTCCGGCAGCACGATGTTGCTCGACGAAGGGTGGCTGTTGTCGTTATCGCACTCGCGGCGATCATTGTGGCGTTTGTCCTGTGGCTGCGAACGCCCACGTGGCCGGCAAGAATGGTGGCATCGGTCGAGTTGACCAGTGATGGATTTCCCAAGTCATCTCTGGTCACCGATGGTGCACGCATTTACTTTTCCGAAGAGAAGGGTGGCCAATTCCTCTTGCAGGAGATTTCCACGGCCGGCGGCCAAACTGCCCCGCTGGTTGTACCCTTCTCTAGTGCCGATATTCTTGATATCTCGCCTGACGGTTCGGCGCTGCTGATCACCAGTGAGGCGGGGGGAACCGAAACTGAAACTCCCCTCTACCAGTTGCCTGTCCCAGCCGGTTCGCCACGTGCTGTTGGCAGTGTGCGTGCTCATTCGGCAACCTGGAGCCCAGATGGCCAGCACGTTATTTATTCTAACGGCCCTGATATCTATGAGGTCAGATCCGACGGCAGTCAACCGCGTAAGCTTACGACGCTGCCGGGTGCTGCCAAAGACCTGCGTTTTGCTCCCGACGGCCGCTCTATAAGTTTTACTCTGCAGGATCCTGAGAACAACAGCTCTGAGCTGTGCGAAGTGACAGCCGATGGCCAGCAACTGCGTCGCGTGCTCGCTCAAGGTTGGAATCGACCATCGCAACAATGCTGTGGAAACTGGACACGCGATGGCAAATATTTCTTTTTTGAAAGCTCGCGTGGCAACAGTCACGATATATGGGCGCTGCCGCAGACCGGTTTCATCTTTCGCGGTCGCAACCGTGCTGCGCAACAATTGACCGCGGGACCGCTTGCCTTCCTCTTTCCCGTTCCTGCCATCGATGGCAGAAAGTTGTTCGTAGTAGGGCAACAGTTGCGTTTCGAACTCCAGCGTTACGATCGCAGCGCAGGCCATTTTCTACCCTATCTTGCCGGTATTTCCGCCGGCGAACTCAACTTTGCGCCTGATGGCAAGCTACTCGCTTACGTCAATTATCCAGATCACACTTTGTGGCGTAGCACGCTAGACGGCAGTGAGCGCACCCAACTCACTTATGCTCCGTTAGAAGTTCACCTCCCTCACTGGTCGCCGGATGGCACGCAGATCGCCTTCATGGGTTCGCAAGCTAGCCAGCCCTGGAAGTTGTACATCATCTCTTCCCAAGGCGGAACTCCGCAACCCTTAACGAATGAGCGCATCAACGAGAGCGATCTCACCTGGATGCCGGACGGTAAGTCGCTAGTCTTCGGACACATGCCGTGGCTGCAATATGCCAACTCAGCAGAATCCGGCATAGAGGTGCTCGATATCAAGACGCGCCAGATCTCGTTGATTCCCGGCTCCCAGGGCCTTTTCAGTCCGAGAGTGTCGCCCGACGGACACTATGTGGGCGCGTTCACCGATGACTCCAAACAGCTGATGCTGTATGATTTTGCTACGCGCCACTGGTCGCGTCTGGCACAAGCCACCTTCGCTTACGACAACTGGTCGCACGATAGTCGCTATATCTACCTGGAGGATTACAGCCGTGGGGACGATATTGTCCGGGTGAGCGTCGAAGGGGGACCACTCGAGCGACTGCAAAGCGTGAAAGACGTGCCTAGGGGATCCGATCCTTGGGCCTCTTGGCTGGGACTGGGGCCGGATGATACTCCCCTGCTGATGCAAGACCGAAGCACCCAGGAAATCTACTCTCTGGATGTACAGCTGCCCTAGATCGTTTTGATCGCCACAGTCACACCCTCGCTTCAGGGCATAATATCGCCTCATTATTCCAGCCTCACTTGCTTCAATTCGGCCGTCCTAAGCTCCAGATGAGCGAAAGAAAAATCACGAAGCTAGAAGTCCGCGGGATGTTGTTCCTGCTCAATAGCCAAATTGTAAGTTGGAGCGCATCAGAGTAGGGGGTTTCAGGCCACCATGATCCTGATCTCATCAACCTTGCTCGCTAGGTGTTTTTATTAGTCCGGCATCGTCCCTCGGTTCAGTCTATGCCGTGCGATAGGTGAAACAGGGCAGGCACGGGCGCGGTCTCGGTTGCCGACCCTCGTCAATTCCGGTGTGTTGGCATTGCTCGCCCCCGAGCTAAAGCCGTGGTTCTCAACCATCCAAAACGCGGGTGACGATCGACCGCGTTCGCTCTCCGCGAGGGCAGCGCACGACTTTCGGTTTCCGCTTCCTTTCTGAGGCAAGCACTCGACACTTTTGCTAAAGTGGGGTTGCGCTCCTTCTAGGAGTAATACGCATCCTTGCCAATCCCGCCTACAGCGAAGATGAAACATGCCTTGGAGATTGCGCTCTGTGCTGCCGGTCTTACGCTCACGACGATGGGCCAAACTCCACCTTCCGACGCCTTCCAGGTTTTCACCTCTAGCAAGCCAGAAGGTCCCTCTATCACCGCATATCTGCAGTATCAAACAGAAATGGCGTGGCGCGACGACGACCAGCGCCGCAAGGTATGGGAGGCCATTCGCAGCGAGCAAGACTTGCTGCAATTGCAACAAAGCTTGCGAGAACACCTACTCGACATGCTCGGCGGGCTCCCCGAAAAAAACACGCCGCTCAACCCGCAGGTCACCGGAAAAATTCGGATGGACGGCTTCTATATCGAAAAGCTGATTTTCCAAAGTCTTCCTGGAGTGTACGTCTCCGCTCTGTTGTACGTGCCGGAGGATGGTCAAAAGAGACATCCGGCCGTGCTGGTTCCAAGCGGGCACGCAGCAGACGGCAAAGCGCATTACCAGGCTTTGTGTCAAAGGCTGGCGCTGCGAGGCTACCTGGTAATCGCGTGGGATCCCGTCGGACAAGGCGAGCGCAGCCAATTCTGGAACGTGAAAAGCGGCAAGAGCCGCTACAACCTCATTTGCGGCGAACACGCGATCCTGGGGAACCTCGCCTACCTGGCAGGCGCAAACCTGGCCCGTTGGGAAACATGGGATGGCATTCGTGCGCTCGATTATTTGCTCACTCGGCCTGAAGTCGATCCTGAGCGGATCAACATCACCGGTACCAGCGGGGGAGGATTTCAGGCAGCGCACATCGCTGCTCTCGACCCCCGCATCAAGGTGGCAGCGCCCTCTTGCTACATTACGTTACTTCCCATGCGGGTTTACAATCGCATTTTCCAGGATCCTGACAGCGATCCCGAACAAGACCTGTACGGAATGATCTCGAACGGGGTCGACCATCCTGGGCTATTGCTCATGATGTATCCACGCCCGGTGTTCGTGGCCGCCGCCGTACTCGATTTCTTTCCGATAGAAGGCACACACGACGCGGTGCGGGAGGTTACCGACCTTTATACGAGATTCGGGCATCCGGACCACATCGCCATGCACGAAGGGTACCACGGGCACCAGTACTCCCCAGAGAATCAGGAAGCAGCTTTCGAATTTCTTGACCACTTCAATGGGATAAAGGCAGGAAAAGATCTTCCCGCAGTCAAAGAACTGGATGCAAAGACTCTGCAATGTACGCGAAGCGGCCAGGTCATGGTCGATTACTCCAATGCCCGGTCACTCATGGCAGAAATCCGCGACTATTACGAACAGAACAAGAAGCAGCGTGTCATCGATCTCAAGCACCTCTATTATTCCACGCTGTACCCTGGAATCAAATCGTGGACCGTGAGCGAATACGGAGGTGCAGCGCCGGCTGCTGGGGAGATACGTTGGGAGCGCACCGGAGGCTCAGATTGGGGTGAGATCCGGATCGAGCGCTATCTTTTGCACCATAGCCGCTATCTGAGGATGCCGCTGTTGTGGATTCACAAATCCGACCAGCAGCATGCTGGGTCGATGCTGCTGTGGCTGGGCGATCAGGGCAAAGCCACGGCGCACGATTGGCCGGAACTCACCCGATACCTCGCTGCCGGATACCAGGTGGTCTCCGTCGATCCCCGCGGTTTGGGAGAAACACGTATGGCTTACAGGGCAGTCTCGCCCGATGATCCGGTATCAGCCCACATGGATCGCGATCAGGCGTACGTGAACCCTCTGTCGGGAGTGCTGGCTGACTACGTATACAATTCCATCTTAACGGGTCGGCCATATCTCCTACAGATGATCGAGGATGTCGAAGTAGCTAAACGCTTTATCGGTTCACAACTCGGCTCAAAGTCCGAAATTATGGTCACCGGAGTGGGCAAGGGATATACGCTTGCTCGCCTCATTTCTGAAACTCTCGATCAGACCAAGTTTTGGGCGCAGCCTAATGCGCAACTGATCAGGTGGTCGCATCTGGTGGATGAACAACGCGAGGTATGGCCGATTGAATTGCTCATTCCCGGCGGAGCCTATATTGATTGAGACGCAAGGGGGGCTACGCCAGAATGGCCAGGAGCGAGCGATATTGGTTTTCGGCATCGGCGCCTAGCCATGCACCGCGCCTTGTTATTGCCTTTCCCCATCATGGGGCCCGAACGACAGCAGGGGAACAGATGAGTCACAAGTTATGGAGGCTCGATGTTTTTCCCCCATTGTACTCATCAAGCACAACCGGGTTTGAGGACGTCCAAAACGTCCTTTTTCTCAACTCGCCTGCTGACTCGAGTTAAGTTAGAAGGTGATCCTGAGGCGAAGACGAATTTCTCGTCTTGCACTCACACCTTCCTGATCATAGCTGGCGATTAATTGTCCGAAAGCCGGGTTGTAAATCACTCGCCCAGCCGCGGGATTTGTGTTGATCGTCACTCCAGGTTGCGCACCTGGCTGCGGCGGCGGCGTAGTGTCCAGAAAGAAATCGCCTACACTGGCAAATCCGCCGGAGCCGACATTGCCGCCGTTGCTGAGATCGGGAGCGAGCAGCGGATGATTGAAGATATTGTCTACGTCCGCTCCAAAATTCACCGCGACACGTTCGTTAACACGGAAGTTCTTATGCACACCTAAATTGACACCCCACAAAGAGGGCCCCATTAAGATGTTCCGCTTGGCGACCGCTGCATTGCTGAACAGGTCCGCCCCAACCGGAGGAACGCCGAATGCCGCTCCATTCCATATGGTGGCGCTGCTGCCGCTTTGCCCGGTGTAGAAGTGACCGTTGATAATGGTGGGCCGAAAGTCAGGGAAATTGAAATCGCCGACCGCATCCACCGAGCTGGAGCCGATATTTCCGGGAAATACCGGGTCGCAGTTGTCGCAGATCCAGTAGGGCGTGTAGGGAGTTCCGGATTTGATGAATAGGTTAAAGGGCGTCTGCCAGCCCCCCACGATTTCGTCGAGCCAGCGCGACATGCCTTTCCCCAATGCGCGCTGCCTCCCGACCGGCAGGTCGTAAACTCCATAAGCGACGAAGCGATGCTGGGCAACAAAACCATCGTGGGCGTAATCGGTGTTTGGACTGAAAACGTCATAAGGAACCGATCCCAAACTCGAATTTGCCGTGTCGCCGATCGTCGACTTCTGGTCAAGGTACGTGTAGGAAAAATTCAGCAGCAATCCTTTCTTGTAACGACGTTCGAACTGCGTCTGAAACGCGTTAGACTTGCCGTGCGCAAAGTTTCCATACGTTAGGAGGTTCTCGCCGATGACAGGAAACGGGTAACGCGCTAAATCGGCGGGCGATAGCGCACAATCCCCATTGTCAGGAGTGCACGGCGTCACGCCATCCCCGGTAGTGGTTCCAAATCCATTGTTGCTGGGAGGCAACTCATTCAGATCCCGGCCAGCAATGAGCCCACCCATGTGCGTGCCCAAATAGGACAGGCGCAGCGTTCCCTGCCAGCCAACCTGGCGCTCGAAGGTGACGTTATATTGCTGAATCCGGGGTTCGTGCAGATTCACCGGGACAGCGTTCGCAGTCACCGTATTGCCAAAACCGGCAATCGTGCCGCCGGTCACGGGGCTAATGCCCTGCTGTCCCTGGAAACCGGGCCAGCCCTCAAGTGTCAAACGAGCCGTAGCACCCTGGTTGAACGGATTCGTGGCAATGGCGTCGCGGATGCCCTGCGCCGCCGAAGTGGGATAGAACCAGCCATAGCCGGCGCGAATCACCGATTTATCGCCGAGGGCCCAGGCAAACCCCAGGCGCGGGGCGATATCGTGGGTATCCATGTTCACCAGTCCGCGCCCGACGTGGGCTTGCGCAGCGGTCAGATAACCATAGTTGGCAATCCGTGTATCCAGATACGGCAGAGTCCTATTAGAGGGAATAATGAATACTCCCGCATTTCCGTTTGGATTGGGAAGAGTCGGAGAAAAGTTCACGAGCAGATCATTCCGGTCGGTAAACGGGGTAATCAGGTCATAGCGCAATCCCAGGTTCAAGGTCATGTGGGAGGTGAGTTTCCAATCATCCTGGAGGAAGAAGCCCTGCTCCCAGTTATGGACGTCCATTGCCGGACGCGGTTTCAGCACATAACTAGCCGACGTGGCCGGCAGACCAAGCAGAAATTCAGCAAAAGTATCCACAGGCGAGCAACTGTTGCAGGTAGCCGGCACCGTATAGGTTATGGCCCCGCGCGGATTGCCCCGGTTCAGGGCGAAACCGTCGATCGCCCAGTTACGCACGAAATCAGCGCCGAACTTCAGACTGTGCGCATTTCTCACCCAGGTCAGTGTGTCACCAAAGGTGGTCAAAGCCTGGCTCATAGGGCGATAGGTATTTCTTCCACCGTTGGTGAAATTGGCAAACGAGCCGCTGAAGTTAATCGCCGCATGACCAAAGGTCGCCATGGCAAACGGTCCAACAGTGGATGCATAGGCAGCCAGATCCGAACTGCTAAAACCGACTCCCGACAAAAACCCCTGCAGAGTGGTATTGCTGTGGCGCAACAGGTTCTGCTTGTTGAAACCGCCGCGAGCCTCATTCACCAGGTTGGGCCGAAAGACCCGGGTGTAGGAGAGCCCCACCGTATGATTTTGTCGATTGTTCTGCGTCAGCCCTAAGCCCGTATAAGGCGCCACCACCGGGCTGGTTGCCGAGGTCTCCGCCGAGGTGTTGTAGATCACATACACGTGATCTGTTTCGCTGAAGTCATGGTCCAGGCGCAGCGTGCCGAGATCAACCGTATCGCGTCCGGGCAAGGAGGTCTGATACTCTCCCCCGACCCGGCCGCTAAGAGGATCGATAGGGGCTGAAATGCCGATATGAGGAAAATACTTATTGATCAGGTTCTGCACGGTCGGATTGAGTAAACGGCTGGGAATCTGGGTAAATAACTGACCTGCACCTTGATAAGTATCGGCTGCAATCTCCTGCGGGGTGAGCACGATGCCACTGGGAACGTCAGGCATAACACTCGGGTCGAGCTGCGAGAAATTACCGGTGTAAAGAAGGGGATGTGCCACCCGGTTGCTTTGAATGTAGACGGGCGCGACGTTGTAATCGCGCTCGTAGGCGGCAAAAATCCAGGAGTCTTTCAACTTGGGGATAGGACCACCTACAGACCCGCCGAGATCATTGATATTGAAGGCAGGGTTTGGATACTTCGGTGCCAGCGCTGAGGGAGCGAAATTCGCCTTTCCAATCTGATCCTGCAGTGTCCAGGCCGCCAGGGCGGAATTCTTATTGTTGTAGAACATCGAGCCATGATATTGAGAGCCGCCGCGTTTGGTGGTAATGCGCACGTTGGCGATTCCGCCGTACTCCGCGCTGTAATTGTTGGAGAGCACATTCACCTCATCCACAGCTTCCAACGAGGGCTCACTCTGAGTGGGGTCTCCAAAAATCCCACCATTCGAGCGCTGCCCATCGAGCGAGAAGCTGGCACCATAGCTTTGTGCGCCTACGAACTTGAAATCGCCATTAGTGTCGGCCTGGGTAATATTGGGATTGAGGTAAAGGAAGGAGTAGACGTCGCGTGTATCTCGCGGCAAATCGATCACCGCGCGCGAGCTGATCGTGTTGGCAATGGTCGAATTCTCCGTGTTAATTTCCGGAGCGCCACCAATCACCTCGACCTTCTCCTCGGCGGAAGAGAGTTTTAAGGTGAAGTTCACGCCTACAACGCTGCTGCCGCGCACTACCACATTGTCAATCACCGCGGACGCGAACCCCGCGCTGTTCGCGGTCACTTTGTACGTCCCAGAACGCAACCCAAAGACTTCGTACTCGCCTTGGGCGTTGCTCTTGCTTTCGCGTAATGCTCCCGTGGCCGCGTCGGCGACCTCAATTGTGACCTGGGGAACCACCGAACCGCTTGGATCGCTCACCACACCCCGAATAGTGCCGAGGTCCGTACCCTGGCCAACAGCAAAGGCTCCCAGCAGAAGAATACAAAGACCTACAAAAGTGCAGGACACACGTAGGGAATTCATCGGTGCACCTCAGGACGAAAAGCAGCACACATCTAGCATGACTTGAAAGCAAAAGTAAATAAGAATTAAGGGTATTTTCGCTGTATGAACAATAATGAGACGCGGCCTCGATGTGAGATCTACGGGGGAGAGCGGAAACAGGCCAGGATTGCGCCTCCCTTCCGCAGCAAGCCCACTGATCTCGTGCGCCTCGCCCCGAACGTCTGGCGGAACTCTTCGTCGATCAGCGTGAGCTGAACTGAGTCTTGGCCACCCCGGACATAAGCTGCTCCCAGCCAGAATCGTTGGCCGAATCTTCATACTTGATTTCAGGCGATTGGAAAAGTATAGGTTGCCAGCGTGGAGGGAATCTCATCAAATGGTTGCATTTCAGCGGAATTTGCCCTCCGTCTGGCTCCCCGGCTGCAATTCGGGCGTCGAGATGTCGACCGGCCCCGGCTTCGCCGTCATCAGTCCGTGCCACACGCTTCCGCCAAAGGTGGTCACGTATAGGGCATCACGATCTTCGGGATCGAGGATCACGCGGTGGCCCCACTTGAAATTAAATCCGGGAATGCGTGTCCAGTGTTCGCCTCGGTCGACCGAAAACCACGCAGAAGACTCAAAACCTGAGGCATAAAGTCGATTGGGACTAGTTTCATCTACCGTAACGTCGTAGACGTGTCGGTCCCGGTCGAGAACTTGCCGCCAGTTTTCACCACCATTTTCGGAGAGAAAAATACCCCCGCCGTCTCCATGCATGCCACTCGCTCGCGCCCATGCGGCCAGGTAGATCCGTTTGGGATCTTTCGGATCGATGGCCAGGCCATTCGGGCCGTTGACGTCCGCGGGAAGTGCAATCGTGTGCCAACTCTCGCCAGCATCCCGGGAGCGATAGACGGCGCCATCGCCGCTGTTTCCAAGACTACCGTCCTCCGATCGTCGAGCTACGAGCAGGTAGAGCACTCCTGTTGAGTCACGGACCAAACGCCATGCCAGTGGTTCGGTTTGCGAAATGCCTCTGTTTTTTAAAGTCCAGGAGCGGCCATCATCGCTGCTTTTGTACACACCGCGGCCGAAGGCGGCGACGTACAGGACACGGGCATTCGGCGGACTTTCCGGATCGAGCAGGATGTGCGTGGGAGCGGTTTCCTCCATTCCATGGTTCGATTTAGCCCAAGTCTTCCCCCCATCTTCGCTGCGGCACACCCCCCCTTTGTACTCCAACGTCAACCTGTGTCGCCACATCTTGGGCCTGGGCAAGTCGTGTGTTCCGCTATTGACACTCCACATTCGGCCCCGCACCATCGGGTCGAAGGCAACCCAGTAGGTCGTGTTCACCCAGCCTTCGGGTACACCGTTCGTTGAACTTTGCCAGGAATAGCCGCCGTCCTCGCTGCGGAATAAACCGATGTCAGTATAGGTAATGAATTGCCGTTTCACGTCGAATGGGTCGAAATGAATTCCGTAGTTAGTGGTGACGTCCAAGCCCGTCGAGCTCCATTCCCGACCGGCCTCTTTGCGGGAATAGAGGGCCCTCCAATTAGCGCCACCGTCGGAACTGCGCAGGGTCCGGCCCAGATCGGTTGCATAAACTAGCTCCGGATTACGCTGCCCAACGGCGAGCGCGAGTGGATTTTCAGGCCATCGAGCTCCGAAACGTGCCGTAATCCACGCGTCCTGCACATGGGTGTCCGCCGTCTCGCCTTTCGAGACCAGTTGCCAGGTTTTCCCCGTGTCGCTGGTTTTGGCAACTCCCATCCAGTGCTCTTCCGGCGCGGCTTCGCCCGTCACCGCCTTTGGTTGCAAATCGCTATAGGAAACGTACGCCACCTCGGGATGATCACGACTGGTAGCAACTGCTCGGAAATGGGCACCGGTACCGGGCAGTTCGGATTTCTGCCAATCTCTGCCGCCGTTGCGGGAAACCGTCAAAGCCGTTTTGGATATTCCGTAAATCACCCTCTGGCCAGTGCTTAAGAATCCAAGTACTGCGGCCGTCAACTCGGTCGCGGTAGGCCATATTCGCTCCCCCCCAGAAGAGGTGAGCGTAACCACTGATTTCGTTGTGGCCAAAATTAGCGTCCCGTGTTGGCTGGACGAATTGGGATCGATCCACATGCCTAGTGGCCTGTCCGTCAGCTCTCGAAACTGCTCCCAAGAGTTCCCTTGATCGTGCGACGAAAAAACTCGGAACTTGTTGCCCTTGGTTGCAGCGGCATAAAGCACACTGGAGTCATGCGGATCTACGGCAAGAGCCAATATGATTCCTAGGGGATCTGGATCGGCCACGATCCTTTCCTCGGCATGGTCCGAGTTCATAGCCACCCCTTCTACCGTCGAAGGTTTGGGATAGAGAAGGTTCCAGGTTTCTCCGGCGTCGCTGCTCCGCCACAAGGCACGGGTGCCGGCGTAGATGGTTTTCGGGTCGACTGGATCAAAGACAAAGAAATGTACGTCGCTCCGCAGATTGAACATACGCCAACTCTGGCCGGCATCGTGGGTAATGTAGGCCCCAGTCATATCACACGAGACCAAGACGGTGTTAGGATCATGCGGGCTGATCGTCGGGTTGAACATGGCTCCGCCGCCGCCTGGTCCCATGACAGTGAATCCCCCGGGACGGCTCGCCGCAGACAAAGGTGCGCCACACGCGATCACTGTCATCACAACCACCAAGCCAATTCGGGTGGGCATTGATTGTGCTCTCTGCGCTCTCCTTATGTCGTTTCAGGCGCGAGTCGATACTTCCTGTTTAAGCAAGGCTGCCGAATCTCTATCCAAGTACACGTAGGCTTTGGCATGGGTGCGCAGAATAGAGGAAGGCGCCATCGGAGTTATCTCACCGCTGAAACACATTGCGACTGCCTGCGCCTTGCGGGTGTCCGGAACGACCGCAATTATCTGCTTGGCCCTCAGCACCTGGCGCACAGTCATGGACAGCGCTCGTTGCGGCACTTCTTCGAGACTCTTGAACCAGCCTTCGCCCAGCTGCTGGCGCCGACAGGGTTCGTCCAAGTCGACTACCTTGTAGGCCTCGTCGCTCGCGAAATCGGCGGGCGGATCATTAAACGCCAAATGACCATTCTCGCCGATGCCGACAAAGGCAACATCAATAAGAGCCTTTCGAATCTCCTTCGTCATGTGCGCGATCACTTCGCCAGGTTCGCCTTGGCCATCAAGTAAATGAGCGCGGGTTATACCCACCCTGTCTATTAGCCGTTCACGCAGGTACCTTCTGAAACTCGCCGGGTGCGTAGGCGGCATACCCAGATACTCGTCAAGGTGAAACATCTCCACCTTGTTCCATGCAATACTTGCGGCCCTGGTAAGCTCATCGAGGAACTCAAATTGTGATGCACCGGTGGCGGCAACGATGCGTGCGCCACCCCTTTCAGCGATAGCTTGCCGGATGATGCCCGCGGATTGCTCGGCTGCTGATCGAGCCAGGGAATATTTGTCAGGACAGACGATTAATTCCACGTTTTCACCTCGAGCTTCAATTCAGCAAGGAGCCGCAAGGGCGCATGCAGTCCGTCGTTAAACATGGCAGTCGGGGCCGGGATGCTCCTCTTGTTTGTAGCCAGGTTCGTCGAAGATACCCGCCCAGCAAGCTTCAGTCCGCAAGCTTACGCACGCGGCAATTACGACTCCGGCGCATGGTCCTGAATTGTTTCGCTGGCAGCATGCCAATACTGCTTCTTGCCAGACCAATACGCCTGCGTAGCCATGATGCACACTACAGAGTGGGAAAAACCATGATCCACCGTGGCGTTGGGCGGCTTTCGATCTCGCATTGCCTCGACCCAGTTCATCATGTGACGTATGCTGTCGTCATCCGGGCCAACCGAGTTGGGTGCCGGCGCATTAGGAACATGCACGGTCTCGGACTGCTCCTGAGCCGGTACAACCAGCGGAACAGAGCCATAGACCGGACCATCATCGCCCGGCTCAATCTCCTGCCTGCCACCTTCCCGGGAGACGACGAAGAGCGATGCGCCCTCGCCTCCATAGTTCTCGATCGTTCCGTCTCTTCCTTGAATTCTTGAGAAGCTGCGATAGCTGTTACCGAAGGTCGTCTTGTACGTATATAGAAAGCCTTTGGGATAGGTCATCACCGCAGTGCAGGTGTCTGGATTTTCGCGGCCATCCTGCCACGCGAAAACACCGCCACTTGCTACGACGGTTTGCGGATAAGCCTGGTCAGTCCAGAAATGGACAAGATCGCATCCGTGGCTGAGCCACTGATCGAAAATACCGGAAGAGAAGTCCTTATAAAGGCGAAACTCCAGATAAACGTGCGGGTCAAAGGGACGGTAGGGTCTGCCAAGCAACCACCTTTTCCAATCCGTGTCCTGCTCACGCAACTTCGATTTCCGCTCTGTCATCCAGCGTTTCCACTCCATCTTCCTGTCCATCAGCATTTCGCGGGAAATGCCAACATCGTCAGGCACAAAGCGCCAGCGTTCCTCATTGACGTTCCATTCCTGCTCGATGTGCACAATCTTTCCGATTCGCCCCGAAGCAATGATGGCGCGCACCGCCAGCGGATAAGGTTCGCTGCGGTGCTGCGTGCCCATTTGAACCACCTGCTTCGATTGTTTAACTGCGTCACGGGCTTCCTTGGCCTCATTCAGATCGTTCGCGAACGGTTTCTCGACATAGCAGTCCTTACCGGCGCGAACCACCTCGCTGCAAAGCTTGGCATGTTGAAAATCACCGGTCGCAATCATTATGCCGTCGATGTCTTTATTAGCCAGCATCTGTTCCGAATACTGGTATTGCTTCGGCTCCAATTGGAACGCCTTGCGCACTTGCGCGGCACGCTGTACGCGGGCCACGCTCCACAGATCGCACACAGCCGCCACTTCGAGAGGAACCTGCTTGGACACGAGCTGCGCCATATGCACGTGACCAGAACTTCGCTGACCGCAACCAAGTTGGGCAAGAACGATGCGATCGTTCGCACCCAGAATGCGCCCATAAGAACGCGCGGTGCCCTTAACAACCGAAGCCGCTAGCAGAGATGCCCCAGCCTGTTGCATGAAGGCTCTCCGATTCATTTCCACCTCCTATGGCGAGCGCTGAATTAGTCCCCGTGGTCGAGGGAAGTGACGCGAATTTGCCCTTCGTTGTACCAGCCATCGGAATCTCGTCCGGTAATAGCGAAACGCACGGCCGGTTTGCCGCTCCTCGGGTCGAGCATGGCAACGCGCAAGGTGTACACCCCGACCGACAGAGTCTCCGGAACGTAAACACTGCCATCAAAGACAGCGTCGCCCGGAAGCCACTTTCTCACGTCCACCGGGAGGTTGATTACGGCGCTGTCGTTTGCCGAGCGCAACTCGATCGCCAGAGGATAATTCATGTAGGCAGGAGCGACACCGGCATTCAGCCACCACATGTGTATGGGCATCATGGAACCGGGCACCGCGGCTTTGGCATATTCCAATCGGCGCAGCAAGAAGCGGTACCCCAACTTCTTCTGAAAGTTCTCGAACTCGGGCTTCCAGTCATCAGGGATAGGAGACGATTTTAGATTCACTGAGGTTACATGCCAACGCAGGGCTTGTTCCAAAATGTAATTCACATCGAAGTGATCTCTCTGCCATTCGGAAACCGTGCCACACACCTCTAAAGATACCGGCCGCCGTTGCCATACGTCTTGAATGCCGGCCCGTACTACCTGCTGCGGATAGACATCCAACATCTCCGGTTCAAAGTAGGGATCATTCGATTTCACTCGCAAATCTCCTAGACAGTCCAATCGCCAGCCTGCGCCTCGGCTGGTTCCATAAGTAAGGGCCTGCTGTTCATCGAAGTTCATCAACAGCGTGGTATGGGGAAAAGCATCGAACCAGATGTCGATCATGGCCTTTTGCACGGAAAAGGCCGGCATGTATGGACTCCAGCCTTCACCCCAATAGCCCACCGAGGATATATCAACGCTGTCGAGATAGGGATTTCCGTCATAACGCTTTCCCGCCTCGGCCACCACCTCGCCCCAGTACTTGAGATAGAGCGGATCGGCGAAATCAGGCTGCCAGATAGCGCCGTCTTTGTCGCTTGGCTTATTGGCCCGCCGCGCCCCGGATCTTTGGTACCATTCGGGCAAGGGATCCTTGTTGGAATAGGGCATGAGCCGGATGGCCAGCGTCTGGGCGTGCGCCCGCGCCTCTGCGAGCGCGAGATCGATGATGTCCCAGCGGAATCTTCCCTGCTGCGGTTCGAGCGCATTCCAGTACCAGCGCAGATAGGCAATCGTCGTATCAGGAAAATCAGGCTTGGTTGTGGCCTGCGCAAGCTTGGTGACTGGTCCAACTTCAGACCATTCCAGTGGGGGATTGGTCGCTTGCCCGTTGAACCGCTGGAAGGTCTCGATTCCCATTCCCGGGTTTGTTAGAACGTCATCGATGGGCGCTGGACGCACGATCACGGTGTCGCGCTGGGCCTGGCAGAGGCCACTGCCCAATAGGATGAGCGCGAGGCAAACCTTCCTCATTGAACCCTCCTGGGGGCCAGCCACTTAGCTGGCAGGGCGCGGTGGCAAAACGGGCATGAAGCAGTCATGCGACACCGTCCTTTGGACATAGCACCAGTGCAAGCAGTCGCTTGCGACTGAGACAAGTCTAGTTTCCACTCGGCTCGCGGCGCGCAGAATCTCTTCCGTACCAGAACACAGCGCCTTTCTGAATGGGTGGCAAGCGAAACGATATCCTTCCATTTGCCTGGTTGCCGTGCAGTTCTTCGATTTGTCCCAGAAAAGGCAGGAAGTATCCTGAACTGCTGGGCGCGGTTCGAAGGGATACCTGCACGTCCTGTTGTGGAGTTTGGACGGGATTCACTCCACCCTTTAGTCCGGCAAAATTCGCGAAGAAAACATGGGGAACTGCGTCGACCAGAGCTATGGAGCTGGCAACGTGCGGTCCCGCTGTGACCAGAATATCGGAATCAGATGGAAGAGCCTTTAAGAACTGTTGTTGTTGTTCGGGGGCGGTATGTTCAAAATCGGCGTGCAGGGCCTCCATGTAAGCTTTCCCTGGACACTGCGGGAAGCGCGTTACGTTCACTTTATCGCCAACCTGCGTGGCGTCCGTGCCGGTGATAATCAGTCGGTTCCTGCCATTGGCATAATGCGCCAGCCAATTGTTCTCTTCAGCACTCAAGATGCGTACGTCAGGCAGAACCAATGTCGTGCCGTTGAATTGATACAGGGTATGGGGCGTGACCACCTGAAATTCCAGGTGTTCTTGCATCAAAAGAATCAGAATTCCGCGATATGAGCCTATGAAATCGGCAGCATAAAAATTGCGGGTCTGCGGAGAAAAATAAACCCCGATGGGACGGATGGGCTTGCGCGGTAAATAAAAGGTGCGCTCATGCTCGTGAATCCAGGAGAAGATTTTTGTTCGGGTGGACGGATCGTTCGATCCCGCCATGGAATGCCCGGGAGCATCCCAGAAGTTTGACCCGGTCATGATCTCCGACATCGCCAGATTCATCATGGCTTCCCGCCGGTCCACATTTTTGTCCCCATCCCAGGAGTAATTGAGGATCCATGTAGCTTTGCCTTCGGCGAATGCGCGGAAGCTGTGCATGCCAACCTGGTAGTTAAACCAGTTCAGCGGGCTGCGCGAGGACGCCATATGATCTCCACTGCCAAATTCGTACTCATGGGCGACGGCGTCCACCACGGGGTAGAGACTGTACACATCAGATCCAACGCGCACCGCTTCTTCTTCTATGCCGGGATATATTTCGGGAATGATCTTGATCTGCGGGTTTACCGACTTGGCGTTGCTGCTGATTTCGCGCAAGAAGTCGGTAATGGTATCGATACGGAAGCTTACCCAACGGCGAAAATGAGGATCAGAGAAGTCGCCGATTTTCACCTCCTTCTTGGCGTCGAGTCCGCTGTGAGCTTTAAAAGCCGCCACGGTGTAGGCGTCGAAGCTGGCCCAGCTGTCTTCCCAGCCCTCAAAGTGCGTCATCCAGTACGGAATATCAATATAGATCCCGTCGATGCCGGTTCCAGCAATCTGGCGCACGCGCTGCATGTAGATCTTGCGCCATTCGGGTGCATAGGGGCTGATCCACACGTCCTCATCCCCCTTGGCAATCCAAAAGGCGGTTCCGCCCCCGAAAATGGCCGGCTCGCCGGTGATTTTACGCTGCAGCCAGTCGGGATGCTCCTTGGCTACGGTGTGCGGAGTTTGGTCCCGATTCGCGGTAATGCATTCCGTACCGGCAATGTAGACGAAGGCATGATTCCCGATGGCGTGAGCTTTGGCGGCCAGGAGTTGAATGGCTTTCAACTTTTCTTCGGGATGGACAAAGCTTTCGTAGCGACCAGGAATATCATTATCGATTTCGATTCCAAATACGTGCGTTTGCTGAGCGTCGGCAATGATTCGGTCGGTATTGTCGACCCGCAGCCCGTATGCACCGATGCGAACGTAATTGCTCCAGTCCTGCTGGGCAGCAGTCCTCGGAGCAGTCGAGAACAGAGCAAAGCCGAAAATCAGCGGGCTCGCGAGCAAAGTTATTCTCTTCATTTCCAGGCTCCGCGTGCGTTTACGGATTTGCCCAATTCATTTGCAAAGTCAACACACGAAACTTCGCTTTATGGGAAGGCCGGGAGAGGCCCAATCGCGACACAATCGAAGCTTCAGGTTTGACGACTCGAAGACAGCCGGCTACCCCCTAATGCGATACCCAGGACCACAAGTCTCGCCCGCTTCCGCATCAGAGCTGCCTCTCGGGTCGCGCAGGTTAGAATTCAAAGCGCAGACCAAACTGCCCATGCCGAGGCGTGCTGTTGGGCAGCGTCGCCGAGACCTGCCCAAATGTGGAATCCCCCCAGAAGTTGTCAGGTATCTGAAAGCGCGGCGTGTTGAGGAAATTGAAAAAGTCAGCGCGGACCTCTAGCCGCATGCCCTCGCGCGGCACAAAGCTCTTGGAAAAGGCAAGGTCCGTATTGTGAATGCCATCGCTCCTCAGATTCGAGAAGAATCGTGGGGCGTTGCCTGGTTGCTCGTAGCCGGGATTAGCGAAACAGTTTGAGTTAAACATGCTCTGACCGGTCAGAGCCGACCGGTGGGCACCCACGCCGGAGGACGGATTGCAAATCACGTTGGGACGTTGATTACCGTCGTCTAGAGTCGGCAGTGACATTCCTATGTCGATGGGTGTTCCGCTCTGCAACGTTAAATTGTTTGCGATCGTCCAACCTCCCACCACAGCATCGAGGAAACGGTTCATGCCGTTGCCCCAGAGCCGTCCCCGGCCGAGGGGAAGCTCGGCAACGATGGCCATGGCCAGGCGGTGGGTCGCATCATTGGCGCTGATCGAGTGCTCGGCCCGCGGATTGTCGAGTTCTTGAGGATTGTCAAAGGCCAATCCGTTGATCCAGGCATTGCGGCCAGAGGAAGAATCGTCGGTTGATTTCGCAAGGGTATACGCACCCTCGACGCTGATGTATTTGCTGGCTCTCTTTTCAAACCTGACTTGTAAAGCGTTGTAGAAAGATTCTGCCACGAGCAATGGCAGACCTTCGAATGGGCCATCGAATTGCGGGTACGGGCGCAAGAGGTTGATGAGCGGAATCTGGGCGTCGTTATAGCGAGAATCGGGCTCATTGAAGATGGCATTCGCCCCGCTGAACAGGGGCTGGAAAGGGTTTGTCACCGGACTTTGCAGAAGTGTATAAAGATTCTGCGTGTTGAACTGACGTCGCAGCCATGACGGAATGAAGTTCCGGTTGCGCGTCGTGACGCCCGAAAGCCCTCCCGCTCCGCCCCATGGCAAATGCGTGCTGCGGTTGGCCGAGTAATCGGCGGCCACGACAAAGTTTCCCGGCAGCAGACGTTGCACGCCAAGGCTCCACTGGTAAACCTCCGCGTTGCGATCCGTCTGGGTGCCAAGATCGTTACCGTTGGCAAAGCCCCACATGGCGAGTGGTCCGTATCTCTCACCTTGGGGAGCAGGCAGGCCGGCAGGAAAGGGATTCGAAAGACTCGCATACTGAGTCTGGAAGTTATCTTTGGTGAAGTAAACGACCCCATCTTTGCGGAATGCACTGCCCGGATATTGGTAATTGGTAGCAACATTCATTCCATAGTAAATGCCGGCGCCACCGCGTAACACCATGTTCGGCGTAATCGCATAGGCGATGCCAAGTCGCGGACCAAAATTATTTCTGTCGATGGGAATCGTGCGGCTCGCGGAACTCGGGAAGAGCGTAGTCCCAATTAACTGCTTCTGTCCTAGTCCAAGCGCCTGCAGCGCCGGGTCGCCGCCGCTAAGATCGAGGGTCATCCCGCTGTTCCCGGTGAAGTTGCTGAACTCAAGCCGATTGAAACGCTCCGTGTAAGGGGTACTCCACTCGTAGCGCAGACCGAGATTCAACGTGAGCTTCGGGGTAAGCTTCCAATCATCCTGCACGTAAAAGCCAGTCTCCTTCGACTTATCGGCCACCGCGGGATAGATCGAAATCCCACCGTAATCGCCGATGCCGAGCAGAATGTCGGCGAAAGGATTGCCTTGGTCGGGATTAAAAGCGTCGATCACTTGCTCGGTCACGGTCTGTGCGAAATGGAAGTATCCGGTCGGATAGGAAGGCTGCTGGAAGTTGTTATAGAAGAGGCGCTGCTCTCCGCCGAATTTGATGTTGTGCTTACCCTTGGCCCAGGCGAGTGAGGCAGAGTAGGTATACAGGGAATGCGCGAACCTGGTATCGACGCAGCACTGATCAAAAATTGATGTCCACGGTGAATCCACCAAAATCGCTGGCATGCGCTTAATTCCGGGATTCGCGTTATCTAAACTGGAGGGAAATCCTACGGAACTAGCCTGCGGATAGGTGGTAAAGCCGGGGGCATAAACCCGATCAACGGCAAAGCGGGTGGTAAGCAGAAGCGTGGGCTTGAGCGTCCAATCGAACTGCAATCCTCCATTGTTTACGCTGGTGATGTAGTTGAAACCATCACTCCAGGTATCACCATCTCCAAAGACCGTGGGCGCGGTGTTCGACATGTGTTGGTGGCTGTACCGCCCCGACAGGTGAGTACTATTTGACACCTGCTCATCCAGCTTAATGTCGAACTGCAGATACTTGTTAAACGTATCGGTGTTTGTGCGGAAGTTGTTGGTACCATCGGCATTTCCTGGTTGATTCGGCAGGGGGTACAAATTGAGTATGTTGTGTCCCACAGGATCCCACATACTCTGCGGGACCACGTTGGGGGTAGCAAAAGCAGCCCGTACACTGTTCCCGGTGGTCGGGTCAAAGGAGACCTGATGAGGGTTGAAAATGGCATCCGGGACCAGATTACCGGTATTTGGATCCGTGATCAGCGTATGTGAGAAATCTCCATTTCGCTGAGCTGCCGTCGGGACCGTGGCCACAATATTCACCGGGAGCCTTTCCAGCATGCGCTCCATGTCCAAGAAGAAGAATGTCTTGTTCTTGCGGATGGGGCCTCCCAATGAGAACCCATACTGATTGCGGGTGTGGTCCGGACGCGGGAGTCCCGCCTGGTTGCTGAAGAAATCGTTTGCATCCAGGAACGTACGCTGACCAAACCACCAGGCCGAGCCATGGAAATTGTTGGTGCCGCTCTTCAGCGCCAAATTGACGACGGTTCCGCCATTATTGCCGAACTCGGCGGAAAATGAGTTGTTCTGAACTTTGAACTCCTGCACCGCTTCTACGGAGGGTTCGTAATAAACATTGGAGTTTCCCCCTTCGCCTTGTTCCGGAGCGCTGAGGAGTGCTCCGTCGAGACGTACTTCGGCGGTGGCGTTGCGCTGGCCGTTCGAAACAAAATTGGTCCCGGAAGGATAATTATCAGTGATTCCCGACCCGGAGGTCTCGCTTACTCCCGCATTCAAGAACACAAGCCCGAAATAGTTGCGGTTCGGCAGCGGAATTTCCTTCACATACTCGTTCGACACATCAGTGCCGAGCGCGGCGCTCTCCGTGTCCAACAGCGGCGCTGCTTCCGTTACCTCAACCTTGGTTGAAGCCGTTGCCGGCCGAAGTGTGTAATTCAGGGTGGTCTGCTGGTCAACCTGCAGAACAATTCCCTTCTGTTCAATAGTCTGAAAGCCTGGGGCTTGAACCCGCAAAACATAATTTGACGGTCGCAACGCTCGCAGGATATACAGACCGGAGTTGTCGGTCTTGGTGGTGCGCGCAACGTTGGTCGCCACCTCAATGAGTGTTATGTTGACATTCGGAACCACGGCACCACTGGCGTCGGCAATCGTGCCGCGAATCTGTGCCTGGTAACTGGCCTGAGCAAAACCATGCCGTCCTGACAACAATAAACAGGCAACACTGGCGAGCAATAAAGCTCCCCGCCCACGCCACGCTCCCACTGCTTGCATACGTCCTCCTAAGACAAGCGCTGCCGACGGAGTGTTTCGAATCAAAGCTTTTACGTCCGATTTAGGCCAAAAGTCAAGGCAAAACGCCTCCTCGGTCGGTCCACAAGACGCTTCCGATAGCTGCTTTTAGAGACTCCCAATTCTTCTCTCAATCGTTGTAATGGTCATAGCCGCCGCAGGATGAGACCAGCTACGGATTTTTCGTTTTATACCCGACGCCGTACTGCGGTAATTCGACGCCGTTGTCCGAGTATTCCATTGCACTTCTGTTAGCGAATCAGAACGAAGTTTTCAACCCAGATGCGCACATCCGATGCCGACCTCCGAGGGGAGTGATCCACAAAAAATGAGGTTTTCGCTGATTCGTGGCCACCTGTGCTCTCGGTAATCGCCATCGGCAAGCCCAACCTGACAGATCAAACTGGAGCGAACAGCGAGCAAGCCTCGGCTACTGCCCTTCGTACCCGAGTCTCAGACCGGGAATAAACCGCAAGCACGTCGAAAGTTAGGTACAAGCGTTGTAGTCCGCGACAGGTGCTGTACGGAATGAGAGACTTCTCTGAAGCCTCTTACCACGATCTCGGGAACCTGGAGAAGCACGTTGCTTCCGAGTTGCGTCGGTTCTCCGTTGACTGCGGGCGCCGCCGATGCTCTGAAGTGGACTGCGCTCTGGCAATGGCTGGGTCGTCTGGGCGTATCGTGCGATTTTGCCTCTGCAAACTGCTCTCCGGTCCCTCACGCACGTGCCTCGAAAGGGCATTGCTCCAGCGACAACCGGCCAAAAGCAGATCTGCTGCCTGTCATGAGCGGGGGTGATCGCTTCTGCGCACCGAAATGACGGAAGCCGTGTAGCGGTCGCCGTGTAGCAGCGAAATGCTGTATTCAATTGCGATGTTCTGTATATCGTAGGTTGTTTCCTTGATGACCAGAATAGGGCTGCCGACCTCGGCCGCCAAAATGCGGGCCTCCTCCTCGCGCGCGACGGCTGCTCCAATGACCTCCTCCGCCCATTGCAATTTGCGCTTGTAGATATGCTCGAACACATCGTAGAGGCTCTGTTTTTCGAGATCCTGCTTGTCCATGCCCGCGAATATGCGGGCTGGGAGATGGCTAGTGACAATGGCGACCGGCTCGCCATTGACGAAACGAAGCCGTCGAGCGCAATAAACGCGTTCTCCAGGAGTGAGTTTTAGAGCTTGTGCCACTTCGATTTCAGGCTCCTGCAGGGCCATGCTCAGCAGCTTGGCCGAAGGCACCAGACCGCGGCGACGCATCTCCTCGCTGAAACCGCGCAGTTGCTGGAAATTCCAAGGTACACGGCCGGAACCAATCACCGGACGTTTGCCTTTGGCGATGACCAGCAACCCCTCAGATCGAAGTTTCTGAAATGCTTGTCGCACGGGCATCTTGCTCACACCCAGACAGCGCGCGACATCGCCTTCTGAGCAGAACATCTGCCCGTGCCTCAGTTTGTTTTTCTTTATCAGCAGGCGCACCTGATCGACGATCTGTTGGTAATAGGGAACGAAGCTGGTGTTGTCGAGCTCAAGGTCGAGCTCCTGGGCCCTAATCGCGCTCGAAGAAACCCCGTTCGACATACCCACATAGTATACAAGGTGTATATGTGGGTATGTAAGATGGTCATCGCCCCCTTGCGGAGCTCCCCGGGTCATGTTTACTTGGTGCAGCCAAACCTTTTTAACACAGCCGCTTAGCATGAGTGCAGGGAAGAATTTGAGCATGGTTTGCGGGGCGCCACCTTTTAATTTCACTTGACAACATATGCGCATATGTTGCTCATAGGCGTGAACCTAGTTGGTTCGCGGGAGTACTTCGATGAAAGCGCAGACGTGTCAGGTCGGATGGGTGCGGTTTACCTTGGCGACACTTACTATTTTCACTTTTACTGGCCTCCTGCATGCTCAAGTCGAGTCGGCCAAGATCGTAGGAACAGTACGCGATGCCAGTGGTGCTGTGTTGCCCGGCGCAAAAGTAACCGTGACCAATGTCGGTACGAATGTGACGCGCTCGCTGGCCACCGACAACGGGGGCAATTACGTGGTCACCGAGTTGCGACCGGGGACTTACACGGTAACTGTCACGCAACCGGGTTTCAAAGCGGCGGTACAGTCGCCTTTCCAATTGGACGTAAACCAGGTACTACGTGTCGACCTAACGCTTGCCGTGGGCAATGTCAGCGAGCGGGTGGAGGTCACCGCAGCTGAGCCGCTGGTTGAATCGCAGACTTCATCAATGGGTCAAGTGATTGAAGAACAACGGGTTCACGAATTGCCCCTGAACGGCAGAAATTTCGTGCAACTCGCCTATCTTACGCCTGGAGTGAACCAAGGGCCCAATGCTGGACTCACCGTGCAGCAGGGCAATATTCCGGAAGACGAGCGCGGCAACGCCGCCATTCAAGCCAACGGTCTGACGGCCACCAACAACAATTTCCTCTTGAATGGCTTTGATAACAACGAGCAACAAATTGGCATTGAAGTGATTCAACCTTCGATCGATGCCATTCAGGAATTCAAGGTACAGACCAACAACTTTGGGGCGGATATTGGCCGCGGCGGCGCGGTAGTGAATGCAGTTCTGAAATCGGGCAGCAATCAGTTCCACGGTTCTGCGTATGAGTTCCTGCGCAATTCGATTTTTGACGCCAAGAACTATTTCGATGATCCAAGTTTGCCCATCGCCCCCTTCAAGCGTAATCAGTTCGGCGCCACGCTGGGTGGCCCCATGATGAAAAACAGAACTTTCTTTTTTGGAGATTATGAAGGAACCCGCATTCGCCAGTCGCTGACCGATATTTCTACCGTGCCAGTTCCGGGCGAGCGTGGCGGCGACTTCTCCGATCTGCTGACCGGAACGATTGATCCGGTCACCGGATTTGATAATGGACAGATCTTCGATCCCCTAACCTACGATGCGGCTACGAATTCGCGACAACCGTTCGTGGGCAACATCATTCCTGCCTGCCTGGGCAACACGCACCGCAGCGCAACCGGGGGCGGTTGTCTGGATCCCGTGGCCCTCAATCTGGTGCAGCTCTTCCCTGCTCCCAACCGGCCCGGAGCCGCCAACAATTACCTTTCTAATCCTGTCCTCAGTAACAACCAGGATACGTTTGACATTCGCATTGACCATCAAGTGAGCCCGCAGGACAGTTTTTTCGCGACCTTCAGCTACGGGAACGTTAAGAATCACCGTCCCGATCCATTTCCCGGCATCGCGGGAGGCGGTACTTTTTCCGGCAATGTGAAGAATCTGGCACGCACAGCGGGGATCAGCGACGTGCACACGTTTTCCGCAACGAAAATTAATGAGTTCAAGATCAGTTACTCGCGCTATGTAGTCGAGGCCATCCCGAACTTTGCCGGGCAGCCGCTCTCGGCGGAAGTAGGCATTCCCGGGATCTTTGATGCCCACAATGCATTTGCTACCGGCGGGCTGCCGTTCTTCTATTTTTCCTCGCTGAGTTCCATCGGGACTACCGACTGGTTCCCCGAAATTTTACGGGAAAACAATTACCAACTGCTCGACGCCTTCACCTATGTGCGTAACCGCCATTCCTTCAAGTTGGGTGCGGATCTGCGTCTGCGCACGCATGGATTTTTCCAGACGCAGAACTCGCGGGGCGACCTGACTTTTGATCAGCAGTTTACCGCGGCTCCTCAGGACGGTTCCGGGGGAAGCGATTTGGCAAGCTTTCTGCTGGGCTATCCCATCAGTGCCTTTCGCGACGGGCAGAAAGGAAGCTTCGGTATGAGCTGGTGGGAGATAAGCGCCTACTTCATGGACGACTTCCGCGTCTCCCCCCGCCTAACCTTGAATCTCGGCTTGCGTTATGACGTGTTCACGCCTAATGTCGAGCAGCATGACCGTCTGGCCAATTTCAATTTCGCGACTGGACAGTTTGTGGCGCCCGGAATGCCAGGCGTGAGCCGCTCGGGCAACGTCGTAACCGATTTGAACAACTTTGCCCCCCGCTTTGGTTTTGCCTGGAGTCCGTGGAGCGACAAGACTGCCCTGCGGGGGGGCTTTGGCATCTTCTATGACATTCAAGCCAACCAGAACGACGCGCAGCTTGCTTATAACCCGACTGGATTGTTCTTCAGCCAGAATTTTAACAATCCGCCGACATCCCCGGATGTGTCCTTGTCACTCTCCACCGGATATCCGGCGCCGACCTATCCGACGTTAGCCAATCCCTCGGGTCGCGCCAGTGCAGCCTTTTTCAATAATCGTACCAGCTACATTGAAGAGTGGAACTTGAATGTGGAACGCGCTTTGAGCAACAGCATGGTTTTGCAAATTGGATACGTGGGCACGCATGGAGTGAAGCTGGCACAACTAGCCAATCAAAACCAACCCGTGTTGCCATTGGATACCAACTTTTGCGGCCTCGATCTCAACAATTGCAACCAGCCTAGTTATGGACGCCCCTATTTTTTAAGCGTTCCCAACATCGGACCCATCCGGGCGGAGGGGCACAATGTGGAATCGATTTCCCACGGCTTACAGCTGAAATTTGAAAAACGCTTCTCCAAGGGTTGGAGCATGCTTGATTCCTATACCTGGCAGCACACCATCGGTCAGACGGAGGAGAACGAATATCTTGAGCCGCAAAACACGCATAATCCGGCCGGCGAGCGCGGCAACAATGGCCCCGACTACCGGCACCAGTTCACCTCCGCCTGGTCCTACGAGCTGCCCTTTGGCCCCCACCAGCGATTCTTCACGCGTGGCCCGGTGCGCTGGCTGAGTGGGGGATGGCAGTTGAACGGAATCATTGCCATGTATTCAGGTGAGGCGTTTACTCCGCTGCTGTCGTTTGATCCAACCAATACAGGTTCAGGCGCGCCACGGCCCGATATCATAGGGGACCCGTACAATTTTGCGAACGCCACTAGCGTGGGCTGCCCAACCAACTCGCAAACTCTGGAATGCTGGTACAACCCACTGGCGTTCGCGGTTCCTGCACTGGCCCCAGGGCAGAGCAACGCCCACCTGTTTGGAAATGCACGGCGCGGCATCCTGCGTGGGCCGGCGGAATATAACGTGGATTTCTCCATTTTCAAAGATTTCACTTTCAGCGAGAACAAGATGCTTCAGTTCCGCGCTGAATTCTTCAACTTGTTCAACACGCCCGAGTTCGGCTTGCCGAATGCTGCCGTGGACCAGACCGGCACTCCGGGATCGCCGGGACTTGCCGGTTCAATCTCGAACACCATACATGCTCCCCGGCAGATTCAGCTGGCCCTGAGATTCACTTTTTAAGGGAAATGCCTCGGGCATGTTGCTGGCGCCGGGATGCTGCAGCTGGAATTAAAGGAGAAGGAGATGTCGCGCAAACCGCTGCCCCTCTGTGTGGTGGTTGCAATTGCGTTTTCGATTGCGCCAATCAGCGAGTTCGTGGGCACGCCGGCGGCATCGGCCGAAAGCGGGATCCTGAGCTCGGCTGAGGCGAGCAGTTCGCGTTTACCTACGGTTCATCTCGATGGCGGCTATTTCACACGCAATGGCAAGCGATTCCTGCCCGTGGGGGCGCACTGGGTCCCCGCCAAAGCGGCAATGCAATGGCCCATTGACTGGGATCCGAAGGATATCGAAGCCGATTTCGCCAAGATGCACGAACTCGGCTACAGCCTCGTTCGCATTGACATGTTGTGGGCCTGGTTTGAGCCGCGCCCCGGCGATTACAATCCCAAGGCTTTTCAACAGCTCGATTACCTGGTTTCTCTCGGTCACAAATACCAGATTTATATTCATCCCAGCCTACTGATCGGCGGCGAGGTGGGCGAAGCGTACTGGGATGTGCCCTGGCGGCACGGACGTCATCCGCACGCCGACCCTGACATGCTGCGGCTCGAAACAAACCTCGCAAATGAGTTTGGGCGGCGCTACGCGAATGAAAGCGGAATCATAGCCTGGGATCTGACCGATGAGCCGCCGTTCTGGATCGTGGCGGACAGCACGACCGATGCCATGGCCATTAACTGGACCCGGCTGATCGTAGACGGCATTCGCCAGTATGACAAGCTTCACCCTATTGTAGTGGGAACCAGTGGCCAGGAAATTACCCACGGGCCGTTTCGCGCCGATGACATATCGAAGTTCGTCAACTTTTTCAGTGTTCACCCCTTCACGCTTTACGCCCCCGATCTTTTCCCCGACCCGCTTCTTTCGGTTCGGGGGACCTATGGAGCAGCGTTTGAAATCGCGTTATCTCAAGGGGCGGGTCGGCCGGTCATGATTCACGAGATGGGGGCCTCGACGGCTCAGTTTTCTCCCGAGCGGGTCGCCGCTTATGATCGCACCCAGATCTATTCCGGTATCGGCGCCGGAAGCATTGGTGTTGACCTGTGGTGTTACACCGATGCTTCTCCGCAGCAGTTTCATAAGGTGCCGTACCTAAGAACTCCGCAGGAGACCGGCTGGGGGATGACGACTTGGGATCGCCAGGATAAGCCGCTGGCGCGGGAGTTCAAGAAAATTTCCCAGGTGGTCGACCAACTTGACTTGAGCGGGATCAGTCCCGCGCCTGCCGATATCGGTATAGTCATTCCCGACGAATGGGCCAAGCCGCACGGCGATTTCTCTCATTTCGGCTTGAGCGGCGCTGAACTTACGCCCTACGTCTCGACGGCGGATGCGGACGCGATTCCCGGAGCGCGGCAACCGGACCTGAGCAACGCTAATCGCTGGCTCATGAGTTCCGTGCTGACCTCCTTTATCCTGGCGCGCCGGGCGCATTTGAAAGCCGATTTCCCCCGCGAATATCAGGATTGGACCAAGCGTCCGATGCTGTTCATGCCCTCACCCATCACCTCCACCGCCGATCCGTTTCTCACCCACGTGCGTACCGATTTTTATGAAAAGGCGAAGCGATATGTGGAAACCGGGGGCTACCTGTATGCCTCGATGGCAGCCGATGGTGCGATCCCCGACATGGCTCCTCTGTTTGGAGCGCGCTTGGTCGATCGCGCCCCCAGTTCCGAGGTTATCTTGAAGATAGTTTCGCCTTTAGGCGGTTTGAAGCCGGGAGAAACCTTCCATTACATTGTACCCAGCCAAACCATTGAATCCTGGGGCACGATTCTGGAAGTAACTAGTGGAAAGGTAATTGCGGTCGACCAGTACAACCGTCCCGCACTTGTCACCAACGAAGTGGGCCAAGGGAAGACCCTGCTGAGCGCATTTCCCCTGGAGCACTATCTGGCGAATGTTCCTGCCGCTTTCGAGCAACCTGAGAACACACACCGGATCTATGAAGCTTTTGGTGACTGGGCGGGCGTCAAGCCGGCGTTTCGCGCCGACCAGCCTTCGGTCGAAGCCTCAGCTCTGAAGGGTGGCGATCGCGGCTATCTCGTCATTGTGAACCACAGTGCCGAGCCACAGAATGCAACCGTATTTACCACCCTAGCGGCACATTCCATTGGCAGAATCACACCCCAGGGGATAACGCCCGTGAAGATGAACGGCTCGACTTGGAAGGTGGCCCTCGATTCCTTCGAAGGTGCGATCCTGGAATGGAAATAAAAAGGAAATCACGGGGAGGTCACCGCCGGCCTAAAAACGCGAGGACCAAAGATTTCGCTTACGAGCGTGGACTCAGAAAGCGAGGTACTTTCGAGTCGGCAAGCGACGCACACGGGATTACAGCAGGCGCACTTCACCGCACCCTTGCCGTGCCTGAATCCCTTGCCGCTGCTGCTGCGCTTTCGCCCTCGAATCAAGCGCGTCCCTGGAGTATCCCTCTAGCTCGCCGCAGGCCAGCGACGTAGGTTTTGGCAACTTGATTAAGTATGTGTGTTCCTGATGCCATGGGTGTGAGTGGCAGCGTGGAAGGTCCGGATCCATATTTCAGCCGCGTTCTAAGATGATCAGCCGGCGTTGCCGTGTTATTCGATGGGAAAACACAGGATTGGCAATCGCCTCGTGCGCTATGCATGGCAATTTTAGTCGGACTCGTCGGCGCGTCCTACCCGAAGTTCGGATCCTTTGGAGGGCGTCGTGCTCACTCAGTTGGCGGTAATCGAAGGCCAATATCTTCGCGACATTCTCGACCAAGCGCGTGCTCTTGAAGACACTCTTAAGAGCCTCGAAGATGGCAAATGGCTGTATGACTTGGCGGCGCGTCTGCGGCGAGGCAAATACAGAACCGTGGTGCTAACCGGCATGGGTTCGTCCTTTCATGCTCTTCATCCTATTCATTTGAAGCTGATTGAGCACGGCCTTACTGCGACCATGGTGGAGACCTCCGAACTGATCCACTACCACAGCCGCTTATTTATTCCAGAAACAGTGATCATCGCAGTATCGCAGTCAGGCCAGAGCGCCGAGGTCATCCGCCTGCTCGAGATGAACCGGGGTAAGTCCGCCATTGTCGCTGTAACCAACTCTCCTGAGAGCCCACTGGCCAGGCAGGCGAACGCCATGGTCCTGACCCGGGCGGGCAAAGAGTTTTCCGTTTCCTGTAAGACGTACGTAACCGCGCTCATGGCACTCAAGTGGCTGGAAGATGTTCTCTGCGAACGCGACCTCGACCGCACGCGCGCCGAGCTGGGGCAGGTAGCGCCTGCGGTTGAGTCTTATCTGGCAGATTGGCGCGAGCGGGTGCAAACCCTGGCCGCGCTGCTGACAGAGGTTCGTCACCTATTCCTGGTGGGCCGCGGAAGATCCTTGGCGGCCGTCGGTACCGGCGCCCTGATCGTGAAGGAATCGGATCGTATTCATGCCGAAGGGATGAGCAGCGCCGCTTTTCGCCATGGCCCATTCGAGATGTTGAGCCCCGAGACCTTTGTACTGGTTTTTGCAGGAGACAGCCTCACTCGCCATCTGAACCGCCGTCTATTGGAAGACATTCGTGCGCAGCAGGGCCGCGCCTGTTGGGTGGCGGGTGACAGCGAAGTAGCCGCCTGCTCATTGCCGCAAGCTCCGCGTACGTTTCTCCCTATCGTGGAAATTCTGCCGGTACAGATGATCACGCTCGCTTTGGCCGCGCAAGCGGGCCGCGAGGCGGGGCGCTTCGCATTGGCCAGCAAGATCACGACCACGGAATAGTGACACTATGTCCAGAAGCCGTTACATGGTCGCCATCGTCTTCCTAACATTCTTTGTCATGTCTCTGCTGACGAACATTCTAGGCCCGATCGTGCCCGACATCATCACCAGTTTCCGAGTCAGCTTGGGGGCGGCGGCGCTGTTACCCTTCTCCTTTTTTATCGCCTACGGAGTAATGTCGATTCCCGCAGGTTTCTGGGTTGAACGCTTTGGCGAGAAACCGGTAATGCTTGCCGCCTTTCTGGCAGGCACCGCCGGCTCGCTCAGTTTCGCTCTGCACCCCAGCTATCGAGTTGCCGTTGTATCGCTGTTTGTGATCGGATCGGGCATGGCGGTATTGCAAACTGCTATCAACCCGCTGTTGCGGGCGGCCGGTGGGGAAGAGCACTTCGCGTTCAACTCGGCGTTTGCGCAATTGATCTTTGGTGTCGCTTCCTTCATCAGTCCATACATTTACTCTTACCTGGTGTTGAATCTCGGTCGCAGGGGAGGGAGAAATCTCCTCTTAGAAGGGCTTGGCAGAATCACACCGCCTGGGCTGCCCTGGGCTTCGATGTACTGGATTTTCGCCGTGTTCACCGTGCTGATGATTGTGGTGTTGTTCTTCAGCCGCTTTCCCCGGGTGAGGCGCACGCAAGAGGAGTCGGCTGGCTCCTGGCAGATATACGGGAGTCTATTACGCAGGCCGATGGTGTGGGCGTTCTTCGCTTCGGTATTTGCGTACGTGGGCTCGGAGCAAGGGACTGCCGATTGGATTTCGAAATTTCTCTCCTCATATCACGGCTACGATCCGCACACGGTCGGTGCCAGCGCAGTTTCCTGGTTCTGGGGCTTGCTGACGGGCGGGTGCTTCATTGGTATGGCTCTGCTGAAACTATTCGATAGCCGCCACGTGCTGGTCGGAACCTGCGTGGGAGCCCTGGGGTGTCTCACCGCGGCTCTGCTCGGCCCCAGGCATGTTTGCCTCATCGCATTTCCTGCCATCGGACTATTCGCCTCCGTGATGTGGCCGATTCTGGTGTCTCTCGCGCTCAACTCGGTCTCCGAACACCACGGGCCTTTTGCCGGAATCCTGAGCACGGGAATCATGGGCGGAGCGGTAGTGCCGCTCATCATAGGACGGCTCGGCGATCACTTCGGCCTGCGCAGCGGCGTCGCTTTTCTGTATCTGACTTTCGGATGCGTGCTGAGCGCTGGTTTCTGGGCCAAGCCCATCATCCGAAATGCAACTGTGAGTCTGAAAAAAGCGATAGTTCAACCGACAACCTGAAAAAGGAGAATAGGTGAGTTCACGCCGGAATCACTCGATAACATTCCTGCTTCTCCTGGTCACCAGCTATCTCGGGGCGCAGACCCAACCCGGGCAGAAGGGCGACAGGGTTTCATATCTGAAGCTCTCACCTTCGCGCCGTGTGTTAGCCAGTGCGCAATTATGGGAAGGTAATGAATTTCCCCACACTCTCTCAGTACTCGAAATCAAGCGCGGCGCTTACAGCTATTGGGGTTGGTACGGATTGAATGAAGGCCGGGGCATCGGGTTAGCTCGCAGCAATGACCTAGTCCATTGGACGAAGTACGGAGCAAATCCGCTCTGGACGAACGCGCGCTGGCCCTCTGTGCTGGCTAAAGCCAATCCCGAGGACAAGGGCTTACTATATTTTGCCATCACGCGCGATTATGATACGCCCAGCAGCCGTATCGTCCTAGCTACCTCGCGTGATGGAATTCACCTCAAGGAAGAAAAAGTTCTCGTTGCCGGCGTTCCCAACCAGCGCAATCAGAACCCAAATCTGTTTCGCGACCCGAACTCTGGCCGCTTCTATCTTACGTTTTACCGTGGCAATGATCACGATCACTTCGAGATCGTCAGCAAGAGCACGAGTTCTGTCACCGATCTGGACAAAGCTCCCGAAAAAGTCCTACTGAAATCAGAAACAACACTAGCGGCGCCCACTTTGCTGTACTTAAAGCATGGCCGCAATATAAGAGGCAGGCGCGCGGCGATTTACTACCTGGCTACTGAAATTTATCCCTATCGCTACAGCGACAATCCCCAAGGCGAATGGCAAGTCAAAGTCTTTTTCGCTGATTCGCCAGACGGCGATTTTCAACCGGTGGATGGTAATCCGATCATGAAAGGCCAGCGGGCCTGCCTGTTTCAGCATGTGTTCCACAGACGGTTCTATGGTTATGATTGTCATCTCGAGACGCCGGACCATTGGACTCTGGAGACGGTAGAGGCGAGGCTACCGTAAAAGCCGCACCAGGGTTGTACTGGCGCCCGCAAAAGCCGGCCGTCGCGGGGCAAACCGTTGGCATCGGCGAGTGTTGGCAGCAAACCCGCTTACTTTCGCCGATGCGGTCGAAGGCCAGAGAAATCACTCGCTGACTTAGATTTGACAGTATAATCTGTTTCCTCTGGCTCATCGTTTCCGCGTCGCAGGCGCCCGCCAAACGAGAGCATGTTCGTGCGCAGCGTAACACTCACCTGTAGATTGTGAGAGTGCACGACTCCTGCCACCCTAGCTTCGCGCCAGTATGGCCTTGTCAATGCGTCCCGCCAGAGTTACTCTGCCTCACGGGGTCGATCTCAATTCACAACTGGAGATTTCAATGACGAGAATAGCGACTTTTGCCGCTGCGGTCCTGGTTGCCTTTGCCCTGATCGCAATTCCCGCACGCTCGCAGCAAACCGCAACAAAAGAAGCGGCTAAGCCGCTCAGCACATCCGAGGCGGTTCTCGCGTCGTGGAATGACATAGCAAGGAAGCTGACCACCATGGCGGAGGATTTCCCCGAGAGCAAATATGATTTCAAGCCGAATCCTGCGGAGCGCAGCTTTGCCGAGCAGCTTCTTCACGTGGCGGGCGCCACCTATTTCTTCACCAACCCAGCGAAGGGCGAAAACCCGCCTGCGGAAGAAAACCCTAAGCGCGAGCAATACAAGAGTAAGGCTGATGTTGTCGCGTTCGTAAAGAAGTCGTTCGCCGACGGTGCGGCAGTTCTCCAGTCGAAGGGCCCGGAAGGTATGAACGATCTTGTGGCAGATCCGGAAAGTCATAGGCAGATCAGAGTCTCCGACCTGGCATACGGGTTAATCGAACACTCGGGAGAGCACTACGGTCAGCTGGCGGTCTATTATCGAGTAGCAGGGCTGGTGCCGCCCGAATCTCGACCTAAAAAGTAGCGGGCGAGCTTCCAAAAGGCTTCGAGCGTTTCCGAGCCGCGCTTTAAAAGCGAGCAGCGGAGCTCGCAATTTTCTGATTTCGCTCCCAACATCACACGATGACGGCATCGCCGATTGCACAGAATAGAAGAAAAGACTTCACGTTGACGCGCATGCGTCGTCATGCGTAACCAACGCCGAGTGACTGGACTGCCGCTAACACCTGATCAGGACGCAACTGACCTTTCCTGTTTTTGTGACTGAGATTTGGGCTGTTGCCAGTTGCATTCAGCAGCACAGAAAAACCAGCAGAATTGCCAAACTACTCGCGACCTGCGCTCACACATAGCAAGCGGCATATGAGATGGACAGAGAACAGGCCCGTGGCGGGCCGCGCTTTTCTGGTAACCTATGCACCCCGGGCGGAGTGCCGCCAAGGCAATGCAAACGGCCACTACGCTGCAAGTCTTTCGCCCCAAATGTAGTATTCGTCGCAGTTCTCAAAATCGTAAGCGATTGCCCGCCTGGACGACGCCATTTCGAATCACCCAACACAGTTTTCCCCCGAACACCTGCGCTTTCTCTTTATCAGATGTTGACGGATTAAAAGGTCATTCGGAACTGCGCCGAGAGGCTTCGCGGCGGCGCAACCGCGGTCCCGGAAAATAGGCTCGCAAAATTGATCACATTTAGGCGGTTGTTCAAGTTCGCCGCTTGCAACTGCAACGAAACACTGCGCTGCTCTTTGTGATAGAGTTCCGCGCCGACGGCAGCATCCAAAGAAAGGTTCTGGCGCACACGCCCGTGTTCGAAATCTACCCGGTCTAGAATCGCCGCCCCGTATTGCGCCAGCAAAACCCTGAGGTCTGGGTTGCTTAGATCTGCCGGCAGTCCGCTCCCATACTCACCCCCTGTCGCAAGCCATAGTCGATGCGGTGCCTGGACGCGAAGTCGCATGCGGGCCGTGTTTCGCTGGTCCTGCGAAACCGCGAACTTGCTCCTATCTGTTAAGCGGTTACCTGCATCACTTCCCAGGAACAAGCCGCCGGTGATCGGTCCCTGCCCGATGCCGGACTGATTCGCGAAACTCAGGTAGCCAGAAAAACGCCACCAACGTGGAACCTCGAGCCGCAGCTCTTCACCAATGATTCGCGATTGTGCAAATGCGATGGGGAAACTGACACCTGTGTCCAGAAGCAGGTCGTCATCGGAGTAGTTGCGAAAATCACGACGGAACACATTGGCATCGATGCGGAGCTTTCCAAGTACTGCTGTGGTAACTCCTACCTCGTAGTAATTTGCCCGCGCTGGCCGAATCGGCAGCCGCATGACGACAGGATTCAGCGAATCAACTGCTGGTGAACTGGCCAGCAGTAAGTTCTCTAGTGCTGGGGTATCAAATACGCGGTCATACGACGCGTGAATTAACAGATTCAGCGAACGCACATAGCGGGAAACCCCTACTCTCGGACTCCACGCCGATTCGCGGACCACAAAGGCGTAGTGGTCGAAGCGCAGACCTGCCGATACGTTCCAGTCGCCCAGATGGATCTGGTCCTGCACGTAGGCGGAGGGCTCAACATCCCAGCGGCGATCAGAGAATTTAAATCGCAGCTGCGTACCAGGTTCAAACTGCGTCGGATCGGAGATAGTGTACTCAAGTTCTTCATGGACTGGATTGAAGATGCCATTCACGCCTGCTTTCCAGTCCTGTCGACTATGGTGCCCGGCCAAATCTCCCCCAACATATCCCTCGCGGTAGCCGCGGTCCTGCGAAACGATGACCGGAGTGGAAGAAAGGTTGGAGAACAGCTCTGCGGATGCATCCCGCATATTGCCGTCAAGATTCAGCAAGAGATCGGGAGAAATCAAATGCTGGAATGAAATCTGGCCGCTGGTTTCCGCATTTTGAATACTCTGGCGCTGGCCGGCTGCTTGCTGCACGAGGTAGTTGGGAACCAGGAATCGTGCCAAATCGCGCGTCACACTTGTACGGAGCCGATCCCGGTCGGAGAAATCGCGTTCGTAGGAAGCGGAAAATCCCCCTATATTCCCGAGGTTGGTGAAGTTTTCGAGAACAGGGGGGTCCAGGTAGCGATCAGTGTGGAAACCGTCGCCGCTCAGCGACAAGTGATCTCTAGTGTGCACATAAGAAACGGAGCCGGATCCCCCAGCAGTCCAAAAGCTTCCTCCCTGCACATCGATGGTTCCATGCAACCCGGAGGGAAGGTCTCTCTCCTTGGTGAGCTCAATGACGCCGCCGAGTTTTCGTCCATATTCGGCGGGATAATTCGCCGTCAACACCCGCATGGACGCAACGTCGTCGGCCTCAATCAATGGTGCGTAGGCAGGCGAACGATTCTCCGTGAGTGGCACTCCATTGACCACGTACTGTACGTCATACTGTGAACCTCGTGGATGGAGGACTCCGTTGGCTTCGTACAGCCATCCCGGCAGGTCATTGACAAGGTCGGACAGGTCCCGTCCAGGCTGCGGGCTGACGTTCTCCGCTAGGGTTTGGGGTCCGATTGTGTACTTGGTTCCCGTGCTGTTGGGATCAACCAGTGTCATGGAGTCGGTGACTTCAACCTGTGTGCTTACGGAGGCCAAGCCCAAGGTCGCTGAAATTTGTGTCGGCACTTCCGATCGGATTTCTAGCACAGCTGCCCAGGGAGCAAACCCCTCCGCCTTCAGACTCAGTCGGTAGATACCAAAAGGCAAATCCTGCGCGAGATATCGGCCATCGTGAGCAATTTCAAAATTTCGTCTTAGCTGATTCCCACCGCTCACCAACTCGGCGGTGCAGGCCAGGCCTACACCTTGTGGATCGTGTACCTCAATGCGCAGTTCACCGCGTGCGCCCTGTCCTTGTACGCTGATAGTGCTGACGACAAGAAGGCTCAGGAACATCAGCCCATGTCGAGTTTTCCTATCGCCCTTCATTGCCGCGGTTGATTATGTCTGTGCGCGGCCGCCCTCCGTGCACCTCCTGACTACCCTAGCACAGGCGTTTTCGCTACAGATAGACACACCAGTGTCTCCTGACCAAGGATGGTGGCTCTGATCTCGGCCCTAAGTTCCAGGCATGCTCCCGGAGTTCAATTGAGCCGCTCCCGCTCTGCAAGAACCCTGATTTGCGGTGCGATGACCCTGCCGAGTTGCTGCAAAATGGTCACGGTTTCTCTGAACAGGCCAACGTAATTGTTGATTAAGCCCGTGAGTGACTAGTTGATCTCTGGATCGATCTTCTGATCAAGATAAATCCACAGCACGCGGGCAAGAAAAGTCAGCATTGGGGCGAAGGGTAAAAACAATAGAACTGCCCAGATTGCAATCTTTGCCACACCCCAACCGGTCAGGGCCCACAGCATCGTGGAAAACGCAAGGATGAAGATGACAGCCAGGCCATAACTAATGTACATGGCGCCAAGAAAATATCCCGGTTCGCGGTTGAAGCGGAGAGCGCACATCGGACAGCGATCATGCATGCTGGGGAAGCCCCAGTAAATAGAGGAACGAAAAATTGTGGCAGACCGGCATCTAGGGCAGAGCTGGCGGAAGATGCTACTGAAGGTGGATGGCCGGGAACGGTGCACCAACACATGATAGTGGAAGGGGAATTGTGTGATGCTGCGAATACAGCAGTCGAATTGACACAATCTATTACAACCCAGCCGATGCGGGCAATTATTGAGATTTCTCTAACAAAGGGAAACGATCTAAATCTCTTCGGCGCCTACGTAAGCCGGTGGCCAGCTCCTAGTAGGTTTGCACGCCAGTGGACAGGTCGGTTTGCCTTGCAGCGAAAACAGCATTGATGAAGGAGGTATGAACGGCTAACGCATGCAAACGGCGTTGCGCCCACAAATCAAGCTTTTTTTCTTCCTGCAAAATTCTTTGTCCGATTTGTCGATGTTGACCCTCATGTACGAGCTGTTGATGAGCGCGGACCGACACGGATGGTGGAGACCAGCTCACAACTAGCCTTAACTGGGTCACGGTTGTGTCAGAGCAGAAACACAGGCGTGTTTATCAAAATCCTCCTGTGCAACACGGTTGAAGGCAAGTGCCGCAACGGTACTCTCCAATCGCGGAGCGGTAATCCCCCAGGGACAGACAGAACAGCACCAGCCAGAGAAGTGTTCGTCTTCAACCCAAATCAAGCGTTTGTTCATACATCCACGACCTTCTTATGTGTTGGTATGCGAAGCCGGACAGCGACGGGCGGAAGACAACAAAGCCAGTAGGAAGGTGAACTCCTACCCATCGTATCTTGCAACTTTGCCATTAAGGACCTTGCATGGCAAGTATCTAAGGTGCGTCGGCCCAAAATGCTACACCCCTCTTCGGCATTGGAATTTGGCCTGACGTGCTCCCGCCCGGTGTGACCGAACAGCACCCTCTCGCTTTGAGGAAAGCAGGAGAACCGTGGCTCGATCTCCGAACTCTGATGACTGGAAGCAATCACTCACCCAAAGTTCCGGGGCGGATCTTTTGAGGCCTCCCCGGCTGTCCGCCTGCGGGGGGCGAAGTTCTTTGGAATCAGCCGGGTGATCCATAATGCACAGGGCGATCGGCGATCGGAAAGTCTGGCCAGGAAACTGCAAGTGACAACCCCTCGGGCCGACTGTCTGTGCCAATGGCCGGGCAAACCGGCAGAATCAGGCGGCGCGACCAGTGCACCGAGATACGTTAATGATACGGTCCGATCTTCTGGTCGTCGCTTGCTCTAGCCCTCGATTGGCTGTTTTCGCCTTACGCTGGCGGGGCCAACTGCCGTCGGGTCGTGATCGTAATATTCGTAAGCCGACATTGGCTTTTCGTAGTTGAGTGTCCAGGGGCGTTGTTCGGCCGGTAGCTTTTCAAGGACGCGTGCCATCTCGCGGATGTGCGTGGCCACGGCTCCGCAGCAAGCGCCGACGTAGTCAACACCGATCTGTCGGGCCGCTCGTGCGTATTCGGCCATTTGCTTGCGACTTAGCTGCAAATTGTCGAGCTCAAAAGGAAATTGGGGAAGACTGGTGAAGTCGGGTTTGTCCGCCGGTGTGTGGTAAGCCACGGGCTGTGCAGCCAGAAAAGCGTTGGGCACCGCTTTACGCATGTCTTCAACATGCTTCAGCATGTGCTCGGGCGGCCGTAGGCAATTCATTCCCACAATGTCCGCGCCGGCATCCACCAGTGCCCTGGCCGCGTCCGCCGCACTCTTCCCTTCCGCCGTAACGTTCTTATTCTCAAAACAGATTGTGACCATCACGGGCAGACCAGTTTTCTTAGCACACTCAACGGCGATCAGGGCTTCTCCCAGCCACGAGAAAGTCTCGCCGATAACAAAGTCCACTCCTTCACCGACCTGAATCGACAACTGTTCATTAAACGTCGCGCGTACACGGTCTTTGGCGGCATCACTCTCGGGTTCATACATCCAGGTAAGACTCAGATTACCGGCGACCAGGCATGATTCGCCGGCGACCTGCTTGGCAATCCGCACCGCGGCCCGGTTCAGATCGCCCAGACGGTCCTGAAGACCGACGGTTGCAAGCTTGTCGCGACTGGCGTAGAAGGTGAGCGCCTGCAGCACTTCGGCTCCCGCTGCGCGAAACTCACTGTGCAGCTGCCGCAGCGCTTCCGGGTTCGTGAGCGCGACTTCAGGAGTGAAGGGGCCCGCGCGCACCCAGCCCCGTTTTTCAAGTTCCAGCAAATAGCCACCGTCGCCCAATACCGGCCCCTCCTTCAGTTTTTCGAGAATGCCTTTCTTCATTGCTGTCTCCTATTCGAATGCGGCGCTGATCGGCTGGCCTTGGCCGCTTAAGCTCCTATAACTCCTTGCCTGGGATTAGCTCGACCTGCACGCCGGCACCGGCGCTGCATCTCGACATTCACCGCGATCAAATCGAGCTCCGTAGCTCGAGCCAGCTAAGCAAACCTGAAACCTCAAAACCCCCCGCCGGTTGCCCGCTGCCGTCCAGCTCACCGGGTTACGAAGCCGCTGTCGATTGTCCCCTTGCAGGTCACCTGGAACGTATACTGCACGCGGACGAAGGCGAAAGAGCATTGGCGGGCGCCCGACGTGGTCCTGGTCCAAAATGATGCTTTGGCTTGGCTTCGCAGATGATAAACAATCGGGCTGCCTATGCACTCGGCACCGACGATGATCCTGGCGGCACTTCGGTCTCTCACGCCCTCGCCTCCTGGCGTCGGCGCCGTAGATCGCGCAACACTTGAAAAGCGGCATTGTGGCCGGGTGCGCCGGTTACGCCACCTCCCGGGTGAGCGCCCGCGCCACACAAGTACAGGCCTACAATCGGAGTACGATACTGCGACCAGCCGGGCACCGGCCGCATAAAGAACAACTGCTCGAGCGTGAGGTCGCCATGAAAAATGTTTCCTTCGGTCAGGCCGTACGTGCGCTCAAGATCGAGGGGCGTCAGGACCTGTTGGGCAATGATCGCCCCCGGCACATTGGGCGCGTATTCAGCAATGGTTTTTGTAACTCGTTCGCCCAGCAGTGGCCGCTTCTCTTCCCATGTACCCTGGCGCAAGAAATAGGGTACGTACTGCACAAAGCAGGTCATGATGTGGCGGCCCGGGGGTGCGAGCGTCTCGTCAACATTGGAAGCTACCACGCAGTCGACCCATAACTGCTCGGGAATATCCCCGAATTTGGCGATGTCGTAACAGCCCTCCGCAAATTCGAGCGAAGGCACGAGGGTAAATAACGAACGCTGCGCCGGGCTGGCATCGGCCGGCATACCGTTAACCCGCGGCTCTTCGGCCAAAACGAAATTGACTTTTGCGCAGGGGCCGTTCATCTTGATGCCCTTGACGGCGTGCCGAAAGTCCTCGGGCAGCTCTCGGGCATCGACCAGCCCAAGAAACGTGCGCTTGGGATCGGCGTTTGAAAGCACCGTACGGGCCAACAGGCGAGTGCCGTTCTCCAGAATCACGCCGCGCACGCACCCATCGCGCACTTCAATGTTTTCGACCGCAGCCGAAGTCCGGATCTCGACTCCTCTCTTGCGCCCCGCCGCCGCCAGTGCCTGCGTGATGCTGCCCATCCCGCCGATCACGTGTCCATAAAAACCCTGTAGTTCGTCGTCCCCACCACTAAGCAAGTGGAAAAGAAGTCCTAGCGCGCTGCCCCCATCGTAGGGTCCGCCATGCTTTCCGTAAACATTATTGGCAAGGAAGAGGGTCTTAACTCTCTCGCATTCGTAATTACGGTCAAGGAATTCGCCCAAGCTTCCCGTTAAGAACGAAACCAGCTGCGCGATTTCATCTCCCCTAATGCCGCGAAAACGCCTCCCCAGCTGCAACAAATTCCAGCAAGCCTCGAAACCGCGGCCGGAAAACTGCGGAGGCGGCTCCAGGAAAAAAGGTTGCAGATACCGCGCCAGCTTTTTCAGCTGCTCGTCCACTCGAAGAAATGTGCGGGCGTCGCGCACAGAGAACTTTTGCAATTCCCCCACTACGCGGTTGCGATCAGCCCACCAGGGAACTACATTTCCGTCAGGAAAAGCCACCTGCAGTGCCGGGTCACAGGGGACCATCCGCAGCCCGTGCGACGCCAGCTCGAGATCGCGGACCACTTCCGGTCGCAGCATGCTGGCAATGTACGATGCGGTTGAGGCACGACACCCTGGCGCAATCTCCTCGGTGATACAGCAGCCGCCCACGACTTCGCGTCGTTCCAGCACGAGCGTCGAGAGTCCAGCACCGGCCAAATAGGCTGCGGCCGTGAGGCCGTTGTGGCCAGCGCCGATGACAATAACGTCGTACTCCGGTGCAGATGACATCACAGATAAAAAATGACCGCCGGTTATCAGCGACCGTCGCGTGAGCAGATCACATCCTACTGTGAGTTCTTGGGAAGCTGAAGTCCTTTTTAGGAGCTCGAAGAAGAGTTGTCCTGACCGGGAGTCAGGGATGGGAGTTTTCCAAGTTTGCTCGTGCGCGTCTCCTTCCCGACCAATATAAGAGCGCACCTAGGACAAGCAAGACGACGGTCGAACCCGTGACTTTGACAACCGCCAAAGCAGGATTTATTTCTGCTGGACTCGGCACAAAAGAAAGAGCAATGGTAAGGAATGTCGTGGCAAGCCCAACCAAAGCAAGCGGTAGCGCAAGGAGCTTTCCGCCGGGAACTCGAATGACTTGGGAACCGGCGGGTTCGCTCTGCAGGCGGATCATCGCCCCGAACAGGAACAAATAAGGAAGAAAATAGGTAATGATGCCCATACTGACAAGCACATCGTACGCACCTTTGACCGTGGTACCAGCCTGACCGAGAAAGACGAAAATGACGCCAAAAGCGCCCTGCAACAGAACTGCCATGTAAGGCGTGCCCCAGCGGGGATGCAGCTTTCCGAACACCGGGGGCAAGAAGCGATCGATACCCACCACGAATGGCAATCGCGCAACCGCAGCCAGGTAAGCCCCGGCCGCTCCCAAATTGCTGAGCGCAATCAACCCCGCGGCGAGCGGAACCAACCAGAGAAGCCCGATCCGGCTCGCAGTTCGCGTGATCGCCTGCATGAGCCCCTCGAGATTGTTGACCTGCTCTTGCGGCAAAGCCAAAAGAATGCTCACGGTTCCGACAATGTAACAAAAGGTCACCACCAAACCGCCCGTGAACAGCGCGAATGGAATCGTCCGCCGTGTATTTTTGACCTCCTCCGCCAAGAAAGACGCGGTCTCACACCCACCGAATGCGAAGATCAGTGTCGACCAGAAGATCATGTCTTTAAGACCCATGCCGGGCTTCATCGTAGTGGCATTGAAAGCGGTTGCGGAACCAAAGCGGTGCCAGGCGATGAATCCCATGCCAAGAAGCATGATCACCGGCACCCACATGGCTAAGGCACCCACATTGTGAAGCCATTTCCCCACATCGAGGCCAACCACATTCATCATCGTGATCACAGCCAAAATGACAATGGAAAATATGATGTAGAAGCTGGCTTGGTTCGAGAGGTGATTCCAGCGCTCTCCACCGATATACAAGGCATTGCTTCCGGCAAAATACAGCACGGCGGGAAAATAAGGCAGATTGCTAGTCCAGTAAATCCAGGCGCAGAGGAAACCGGCAAAATCGCCGAAGGCCCGCTTCGTCCAGATATACAGGCCGCCCTCTTGCGGATACCGTGAAGACAGCTCAATGACTGACAAGGCAAGTGGCGTATAAAAAGTAAGCCAGGCCCCCAACCAGACAAGCACCGCGCTGGGACCTGCCGTTGCCGCTGTCGCGATCCAGCGTAGGCTTATGCCGGTGACGACATAGAACAGCACAAGGTCGACGAACCCCATGACGCGCTTAGGACGCATTACTCCTGGCAACGGGGTCGCGTCGGCTGCGATGCTGGTTGGCTCGAGGGGAAGCGGAGTTGCGGTGCTTTTTTGGGTCAAGGTTTTCCTGCCCGGCGAGCTCGCACTACGCGGACTTTCCCGCCCGCCGCAGCCCGCTGACCACAATGAGGCAACGTTTGCTGCGGAGGCGTACTTAGCGCCCTGGCCCAGGCCGCCGCTGTAGTCGGCGTCCAATGTACCAAAGCATGGTATGCGACGCCTCACGGTCCGCTCAACTTGTTCTGCCGCTCCCCGCGCTGCCATCAGGCACAATTGCCAGATGTCCCCTGTTCAGAAGGCAATCCATGCATGCGCCTCGTGCGGCCAGCTGTTCACCTTCGCCTTTCATAACGTGCCCGTAGCGAAATAGATGCAAGAAGGCGAGCGAGACCCAAGACCAGGCTCACATCCTGTAGTTACTCCTCTGGAGCAGACGGGGCGGCTGCGGCCGGTGTCGGCTGCCCGGCCAGGATCGCTTGCCAGTTGATAATCGCATTCCATAACAATCTCTGGTCGCCACGATTGAGGTCGCGGTGCATGGGATTGAAATTAAAAGAGACTACGTGCCCTTTGCCTATGGGCATATCGAGGATGGCAGGACGCCCGATCAGATTTTCCTCGCCCCATGCTTGTCCACTGATGACCAGTGGTTTCCCCTCCGAATCGCCCCATTCCATGACCATTCCGCTGCGGTCCTCCGGACCGTCTAGGCACGTGGTGCAGTACGCCATTCGCAACCAGCGGCGCGGGATGTCATAGAGCGGGAAGTTCTGCCGAAAAACCCAGGTGTGCTCGGGGTATCCATATGCGATGGGATGGTTGGGCCGGTCAAAGGTAACGCGTACGTGAACACCTGGCGTACGGGTCGCCGCCTCCTGAGAAGCAGCCGCTGATGCTGCACCGCCACCCGCCGTGCTGCGGGGAACGCCGCCCGAGGAGCGGCGCACAAAACGTACCAGTCCCCCCTCGAGCGCGAGCATGCTTCCGCTGCCCAACGTAATCATCAGTCCCCCATCTTCGATGAAGTGCTGAATCTGTCCCAGACCTTCATAGCCAATTCCGCCGGTGATGTTGTCGCTTTCCGCAGGAGTGCCAAAGCTGGGGGTTTGCGGTGTTTTCTTGAATGCCATCGGCGACCAGATCTTCGGCAGGCCTTCAATCTGCTCCGCCAATTCGAGATCGACATGCCCGTAGAGCAGGACATCGATGTAGTTTCTCAGCTTACCCGCGCGAATATCTTCGTCGCGAAGATAGGTGTACGGGACTTTGCGTTGATCAAGTGAGTAGCGAATCCAGCCAATCGAATCGGTATCCGCCCATGGCACCCAAAGGCCAATGCGTGGAGTTTTGGCAGCGTGCTGCAGGACATCAGGTGAATGGGAAAGCGCGGTAAAGTCGAGGCCCAATTCTTTGGCCAAGGTGACCAGCGCGTCGCGGCGTCCGGGTTGATCCGGAATGATCCAGGAACCAGCCGGAAATTCAAGGTCGTGTTGGGTGAAGGCGCGCTCGGCAATCGTGAGCTCAGAATCAGAAAGCCGGTAGCGTGCGGCCAACAATGATTCCTGACCGGTATCTTTGAGCAAGTATACCGAGCCGGAACCAGCTACGCTGCCCGGTGGATGCGGCGGAACACTCAACCCATTCAGCGCAGCCGAGCGCACAGATACGTCGGCAATGGGGATAACTTGGAGATGATAATGTGCAGGCAACTCCCAGGAAACATCATCGTACGGTTCCCCTTCGCCTTTGGGAAAATGCTGCGCAGTGAGTAAATCAACGGCATAATTACGATAGGGCTGATCGAGGCGCACCACATAGCTGCCGAGGGGAAAAGTTCCTTCCTTCAGTTGCATCGACTGTTCCGCGCGCGCGACTTCAATGTGCTGAGCCATCAGCCTCTCAATCATCTCAGCCACCCGCATGCGGTCACCCTGGTCGGGGGGAATAAGGAAAGCATAGGGCGGCTCCCCCAGGCCTTTCTGCCAGGAATCCCATCCTTTTTGGTAGAAGTTGTGGAGCATGGCCTGCGGACGGCCCGCGCAGTCGTCGAGTGCCGCCAGCGCGGCCGTTTCCTGATAATTCAAGTTGTCGCGAGCCGACCAAGTGACCTGCCGGGGAGCGGGCAAGGGTCGGTACCATTGCATGGTAGTGTCAGAGTAAGGCACTGAGCGCCGCTCAGTCTCCGCACTACCGTTGCCGAAAGTCTCATAGCCACGGCCTACGCTGTTGTGATTCATCGCTACCGAGTCGAGATACAGGTGAGCGAAGGCCTCACCAAAATTCCAGGTGGACACACCGGGCATGCCCATGCCGGTGAGCACCTCGACTTCGTGAAAGCTGAGTTCCAGAAATTCACTGTAGGTAATGGGATCTATGTTGGGGTTATAAGGGCCGGTGCCGTTCCAGGTCATCAGGAGCGGGACGCCTTCGTGCAAGTCGTGAACGACCGTGGGGTGCCATTCATGAAACATCCGGTGCACGGCCTTGGTGGTCTCATGGGTCTGCTGGTGCGTGTCACGATTGATATCCACAAAGGTGTATTTCGACCAGTATGGCGGTGATTGACGGGGCAGCGTTGCGCGATCGGTTTTTCCCTTCAGGTAGCGGTAGAACCAATCCACCATTTTGTCGCGGCCATCGGGGTTGGAAATAGGATTGATCAGCACCACCAATTGTTTGCGGATGCGCTGAATCATAGGTTCGTCGGAAACGGCCAGGCGGTATGCCAGTTCGAGAACCGCTTCAGTTGATCCGGTCTCATCGGAATGCAACGCAGCGTTGAAGTAATAAATAGGCCGCCCGCCTTGAATGATTTTGCCGGCCGTTGCCCGATCGGTGTGCCGCGGATCGGCCAAAGCCGCGGTGGCCGCCTTGAGCCGGTCGAGATCGCGGATACCGGCCTCATCGGCAATCGCCAGCATCACAATGTCACGACCTTCTTCGCTACGTCCAATCGTGAAGACGCGAACCCGCGGAGTGGCTGCGGCCAGGGTCCGCGCGTAAGCATAGCTTTTCTCGGTTCCTGCCAATTCGCCGGGAGCACCCATAATGCGGCCGAAGAACTTTTCAGGAGATGGAACCGTGCTCGACTGCGGAATGTAGGAAACCCATGGTGAAACGAACCGGGAACTCGTTGTCGCCGCCGCGATCGCCTCAACCGACCCAGATTCCGCAATGTCCTTAACTTGCGCTGTCCCTGAAACAATGAGCCATACGGACGCGGACAAGGACAAGACCAAGGCTGCGCGCGCCAAGATTACCCCCCTCGATTAATTGATGCGAGAGTGTAGCACGTAGAATTGCCTGCTCTATCCGAGGCTTGACGTTTATCTTTCCGAGTTCTTTAAGCGATAGGCTTCCGCGCGCTCCGCCTGTGCATCAACTTGCCGTCCAAGCTGGGCATAAGCGTCGGCCAGGAAAAGATGCGCTTCGACCGAGGTGGGTTGAATCTGGGCCGCTTTTTGGAGATTCGCCAGCCCGGCTTCTGGACTATCTTCGAGGGAAAGAAGGCGACCGCGAAGCAGGTTCGCACGATAGTGGTCCGGATCGGCAGCGAGAGCTACGTCCAACTGCTTCATGGCCTCGGGAACACGATCGATGCGGGCATAAACAGCCGCCAGAGAAAAATGCGCATCGGTCCAGCGCGGTGCTCTCGTGACTGCCGCTTCAAATTCCGGGGCAGCGGCTTTCCAGTCTCCGGTCTCGAAAAGTGCCAGGCCCAATTCGTAGTGGCCCATGCCGTTATCGGGAACGAGCTGGACCGCTTTTTTTAGCGGTCCGAGAGCCTCAGAATAATTGCCCAGGCGGGCTTGCGCCATCCCGTATTGCATGTTGGCTACCGGCATTTCGGGCTGCTCCTGAAGCACACGCTTGAGCAAAGGAAGAGCTTGCTGGTAACGAGCATCTTCGACGTCGAACATGGCATCGTGCAGGAGGTTCGAGACTTCGATCTTCGTCTTGGGATCGGCACCGGTCAGGAGCTTTTGGTCCTGAGCAGCGGCGCCGTAGCCTGAAGCGACGTATCCTAATGCCGCCAATTTCTCCGCCTCCTCGGCGCTCGCTCGAGCCAATTCGACTACCGTTTGGCTGGTCTTAGTGCGAAATTCCGCAAGCTCGGAAGCAAGCGTGTGCGCGACGGCTTGGCTGCCGCCGATGATGTTGTGCGTTTCGCCAGGATCGGAAACCCGGTTGTAAAGCTCCGGCTGCGGTGCTTGTATGTACAGGTACTTGCCCGTGCGCAGCGCCCGCAGCCCGCTCCAGCCAAATGCCCGGTGGGGATAGTCAGTCTCGGCATATGCCGGCCGTTCCGCGAAAGTGTCTCGCGTCGCCAGTTTCGATGCCGCGGCCGTAAAGCGAGCCTGTAAGGGCTCTCCCTGCATCTGGTGCGGGATACTGACTCCCACTTCCCGAAGAATAGTGGGGGCCACATCTACCAAGCCAACGCGCGCTTCCACGCGACGGCCCGCCGCTTTTTGCCTGGGCAACTTCAGGACGAGCGGCACATGCAGAGTCTCGTCGTACAGAAATACACCATGGGTATTCTCGCCATGTGCTCCCAGAGACTCGCCATGATCGGCCATGACGGCGATCAAAGCGCCATCATAAAGCGCATGTCTGCGCAAAGCACTCAGCAGCTTGCCCACTGCGGCGTCGGCATAAGCGATCTCACCATCGTAAGGCTGTGAAGCGTACCGTTGCTTGAAGGGAGCAGGTGGGTCGTAAGGATCGTGGGCGTCATAGAGATGAATCCAAACAAAAAACGGAGCGGTGTGATTCTGGTTCAGCCAACCTAGCGCGTGGTCGACCACCACGCCTGCACGCCGCTCGACCGACTGGTAACGATCCATCCCATGCCGCCGCAGATGGAAACCGGCGTCGTAGACCTCAAACCCGCGATCAAATCCGGGCGCGGTACCGGCCAGCGGATCGAGTATGAGAGAGCCCACAAAAGCCGCGGTACGGTAACCTTGGTGCCGGAGAATGTCAGGCAAATAAGGAAGATTGCCGTTTAACGGAATGCCAAAATCCACCACATGATTGAACTGCGGGTACGTGCCTGTGAGTATGGTGCTGTGCGAGGCTGTGGTCAGCGGAACATGTGAATAGGCCCACGAGAAAACTACCGCCTGTCGTGCCAGCGTATCCAGGTTCGGCGTGAGTCCACGGCTTGATCCTAAAAATCCCATGCGGTCCGCACGGGTCGTGTCTAAAGTAATCAGAACAATATTGGGAGGAGCGTTGGAAACCCTTCGGGGATCAGCGGATAGGGGCCAGGTGAAAAGCAGGAGAATTGTAAGAAAATACCCGGGGAACCGCATAGTTTCGGGAAGCCGAGTCTACCACGGCAGACTGGCCGCAAGAGAGCGCAATCGAGGTTAGAAAATGAACTTCAAAGAAAGGTTCATGTTCCTGGGGCCACCCTGGGCAATGACCGGATTGCCTGACGCCACATCCGAAGTTTTTGTGATCTGGGCAAAGGTCGAGCCCGAAGCAGGTGAACAGAGATTGCCGGCAATCAGAACTGTGCAGGCTGAAAGCGTGTAATTCGGGAGGTAATAGAAGTTTCCGCGATTCAGAATGTTGTAAACTTCCCAGCGAATTTCGAGGTTAAGTCGTTCACTGATTTTGGTGTTCTTGATGAGGGACATATCCCATTGAGCTAACCCCGACCCCCTAACCATATTGCGGCGTCCATTGCCTACATGTCCGGCGCAAGGGAAATAAAAAGGAGTCAACGGGAGTCCGCCAAAGAAGTGTCCGGGGTTATTGGGGTCGGGTGACCCAAAATTTCCGCAAGGATCGGCTTGATCATACCCGGTGTAAGTCTCCACGATATAGCTATCAGGATTGCGCGTGTTGTAGTGGATGGGAGATCCGTCATAGGCGGCTCGGACACTGGTACCGATCAATCCCTGTCCCGAGGGTTCCGTACCTCCGCCGAGCAAGGGGGTAAAGGGACGACCGCTAATCGCCGTGAAGATCGTGCTCATCTTCCAACCGTCGCCCAGGCGTGTCCCGAATGGGCGGATCAGGGGAATTGAGTAAAGGCCACCCACGTTGAAGTTGAGCGGCACGTCATGGTCACAAAGCCCGCGTGAGTCGCGGAAGTTCGCTACCGCAGGCGCGGTACTACCGACAGGGTTGATGTTGTTCAGCTGGGGATAGTCTCCAGAGCCGCCGCGGTTGACCGAGTTGTAGTCGAAACACTTGCTCCAGGTCAGGTTGTACTGCGTATCGAGACCATGCCATCCACGCTGGTTGTAGGAAGCCTGCAAGCTGTCATACTGCGAACTGGCCGCGTTTGTGGCCTGGATAACGTGCCGCAAGGTCGGGAAAGTTGCGGCAAACGGGCGGAACGGATCACAGGAACTTGGACTCGAACAGGGACTTCCCAAAGGCGAGGCGTTCAGATCGTGGTAGATGATCAAATTGCCGCCGCGCTGGCCCGCGTAGGTCAAAGTCAAAACGTTGTTCCGGAAGAGCTCGTTCTGGATACTCAGGTTAAAATTATTGTAGTGCGGCGTGTTGAAGTTCTGGACAATCGAAAAGGCATTAAACGGGGGCGTGCCGGTCGGGTTCCCGCCAAACAGTGGACCAGTAATGGCTTGGTCGAAGCAGATGTAATCACCCGAGCCGGTTGCCGGGTTGTAACAACTGGAGAGAGGATTATTCGGGCTGAAATAGATGGCGTTTCCCGCGCTATCGGTACCATCCTGCACCCCGCTGCCCACGCCTGAAAAGTTCGAAACATTAAAGAAATTGAGATTCGGTTCAGTAAATACTCCTGTGCGGGCATGAGCAAAAGCGTAGGGAGAGGCTAGGGCTCCGAAGTTCGGCACGTCGTAGGTTCGTGAATAACCAGCGCGTACGGCCATTCTGCCAGTGCCAAACACATCCCAGGCGAAACCGAGATGCGGCCCGAAATCACGGTAGTCGACATGATGAATGCCACTTATCCCCTGGCCAACCTGCACGAACCCGCGGCCCACGATAAAGTTGGACTCAAGATTGTTTTTGTCACGCATGGTGCCGTTGATGTCATAACGCAGGCCGTAATTCAAGGTAAAGTGCGGCTTGATCTTCCAATCATCCTGGGCATAGAATCCGACCGAATTCTGGGTGATGTGGCGATGGGTATCTCCGAAACTGCGGTCAGCCAAATCTGCTTTGCCGAGCAACAGCTGTTCGACATCATCCTGGATAGGGTCGTTGGAATTAATGGGGACGTAAGAGCTGAAATAACCGAGCGCCAACCCGGTGCGCGCATCGTTACGAATACTGTTGGTGTAGGCACGCTGAAAATTGCCGCCTAGTTTGACCGTGTGGTTGCCCTTTACCCAGGAGAAGTGTTCCGACCAGTCCCAGGTGGAATCGGGGCGAGTCACTAATGGATAACCCTGAACGCCGCCGATATAGCCGCCATAACCCAGGTGAAACATGTAAACGTAGGGCACCCCAAAATCGGCAGGGGCTAGGGGACCGGTGTCGATGCCCAGGCTCTTGGGATCAATTTTGTTGTTGATCCCCAGTAACTGAGCAAAGCGGGTATATCCTAGGCGGCTTTCGAGAATTTTATTGTTACTAAAATTGATAGTCCAACTCACACCCGCCATTTGCGCTCTCGAGGGCGCAACCGAATTGAACATATCGGGGGAATGCCCAGCTCCTCCAGCAGGCAATCCGGCAAAGGGCGCGGCGCTCTGAAAACTGTCGCCAAAAATATAGCGCACGGCAATCGAATTATTCGAATTCGGGTGGTAGTCAAACTTGGTCCCGAAACCATTGGAGCTGGCGATGGTCGGGGTATTAGCGATGAACTGGTTGCTGGGCGAGGTGGGGAAATAACTAAGCAACGTCGCCCCCACGGGATCGATCTTCAGGCCATGAGCAGCGATATCCGCTTCGGCAGCTTGAATCTCCTGCGGACTCGGCACCTTCCGGGCGCTCACGGAAAGGGATTTGTAACGCTGTCCGTCGTAATACAGGAAGAAGAAAGCTTTATCCTTGACGATTGGCCCCCCAATGGTGCCGTTCATCTGGTTGTTGTGAATGTTGGTCTTTTGGCACTCGCCCGGTGTACCACAGTTATCGAAGGTATGCTTCGCGAAGTAGTTGATGGCATCACCCAAGCCGCTATGGTTGACCCACGTGCCCGAACCGTGCCAGGCGTTGGTACCACTCTTCATATTCAGCAGAATGGGAGCGCCGCCTTTCACGCCAAATTCAGACGATGGTGTGCCCTGAACACTCAGCTCCTCAATCGCCTCCGGCGGAAATTCGACGGCGGGAATGCCTACGATCCCTGTCTCATTGATCGCCGAGTCGCCATAGTAACGGTCATTGTTGTAGAGTCCATCGATGAAGTAGTTGTTCGAGGTAGTGCGCGAGCCGTCAATACTGATCGCCAAGAAGCCGCCCCCTGGCGCACGCTGCACACCGGGAGTGATGGCCAGTAAGGAATTGAAGTCGCGTCCGTTCAGGGGGACGTTTTCGATCTTCAAACTGTCGACATAATTGTTGTTGTTGGGCGAAAGGTCGATGAGAGGCGCTTCTCCCTGCACTTCCACCATCTCAGCACGCTGTCCGACGGGCAATTTGAAGTCAACGCGCGAAATCCCGCCAGCTTGTATCGTGGCATTCTGGACAAGGGTTTTAAATCCGGACGCAGAAGCAGTGATCTTGTAGGTGCCAACCGGAAGTTCCGCAATACGGTAATTTCCGGCGCCGCTACTCATCACGGTTCGCGAAAGACCAGTGTCGACGTTTTGGGCTGTCACGTTGACGTTGGGCAAAACGGCACCGGTGCTATCGGTCACGTCGCCAGAAATATCACCGGTTATTTTTTGGCCCAATAATGGCGTGCAGGCGAGCAGTAGCGCAATGCACCAAACTGCAGCATTCCTGCTCGTGCCATAGAGAATCATCGGTGTACCCCCGTCACAGACCTACCGCTGATCGGCGCTAGTTCCGCTTCTGACAAAAAGTTTAGTACTGATCCGCTACCTGTCAACAAAGAAGTGTTCGGATAACCAAAGCTTTGTATGATTGGCGATCCAAAAGCGATGACCGGTAGTCACCGACCGAGAGTACGGGATAAAGGGCACCACCTAGTACGAAAGGAAAAGCAGGAGACCACTGTCGCATGGGGGGCGATGTTATTGCACCTTACCTCGCCCGACCAGAACCGTGACATAACCCGACATGGATGTCTACCAGGTGATGGACATCTGCGCGCTCTATGGTTAGCACTTTAGTTCTGTACACAGCGCCGTTTTCGTGAAAATACTTTTCTCGCGCTGCTATCCAGAGAGATTCATAGCAGGACTCTTGCAGAAAATCAGCAAATTCTCCTCGCGCTTGCGTCTTGGGCTCGATCGCGAGCAAGCGGCGCGCAAGAAAACATCGGAAAAGACCCTGAATGAGCGGATGAGACTCATATCCATGATGAGTGGACAAATAGTGGACCACATGTCGGATTGCTTGATGCACAACAAGGAACCGCTAACCCCAGGCGAAGAAGGACTCCGCGACCTAAAAATCATGACTGCGATTTATAAGGCGGCCCAAAGTGGCATGAGCGTCAAGCTGTAAGCCGTGTGGAACGGCAGCTGCAATCTTCTCGGCGGTGGATTCGATAGCAAATTCAGAGCAGCTTAAGTTCAGAGCAGCTTACTATCGCCATCACCCGCGAATTCCCTGCAGATCCCCTGAGGTACTTTAGTGCGGAAGCGAGAAGCTGAACACCTCGCTTTCCGCCGAAATCGCCACATACTGAACGCCATCGACATCGTAGCTCATGGGTGACGCGCGAAACGTCTGGCCGGTGAAGAAGTGCCAGAGAGGACGGCCGTTGCCAGCATCAACCGCCTCAAAAGAACCGGCATCATCCCCGAAGAATACAAGCTCCCCGGCCGTAGCCAGCGTTCCTCCCCAGGAATGCCCGTGGCCCACTTGGGGGTAACGCCACTTCACCTTGCCGCCCGTCACGGAGAGCGCCAGCAGGACTTTTTTAGCCTCTTCGGCAGGCGGCATCTTCGTGCCTGTGCCGTAATAAGTCGTCCTAGCGGTAAACGGTTTAGGCTTGGAAAAGAATAAATTGCAACTCTCAAGAGCCATTACATAGAAGAGGCCGTTTTGCGGATTGTAAGAGGGCGAATACCAGTTGGTCGCGCCATCAATGCCGGGACAGATATACGTCCCTTGCCTGCTCGGGATTCGGCCAGTTAATAGGGGGCGCCCGGACGAATCGATGGCGTTCGCCCAATTAAGCTTCTCCACAAATGGAGTCGCCTGCAAAAACCTTCCATTGCTGCGGTCCAGCAGGTAGAAAAAGCCGTTCCGGTTCGCCTGCACTACCAAATGGCGAACTTCGCCCGCACGGTGAATATCGACGAGAACGGGTGTTTCGTTGGCATCGTAGTCGTACACATCGTGGGGCGTGAACTGGAAATACCATTTCAACTTTCCCGTATTCGGGTCAATGGCGAGTACCGAGGCCGTATAAAGGTCGTCGCCAGGACGCGAATCTCCTACGAAATCAGGCGCCGCATTGCTGGTGGTCCAATACAAAGTATCAAGCTCAGGATCATACGTTCCGGGCATCCAGGTCGTGCCGCCACCATGCAAATAGGAATCGCCCGGCCAGCTAGATGCGCCCGATTCACCCGGAGCCGGAATAGTCCACCGCCGCCATTTCTCCTTTCCAGTGGCCGCATTGAAAGCGGCCAGGAAACCGCGTACGCCAGAATCGCCTCCCGAGGTACCGACGATGACCATATCTTTCACAACCAGTGGCGCGCTGGTTGCGCCGTAGTGTTTGGCTTTGTCGGCGTATTCCACCTCCCAGCGCAAGCCCCCCGAGCGAGCATCGAGACAGAGCAGATGGGCATCATCGGTTTCCATGTACACGGAGTTTTGCCACACGGCAACCCCGCGGCTCTTATGAGCTGCGGCGTCGTCCAGCAACCCCGAGCTCACCGGGCGTGGGTGGTGCCACAAGACACGTCCCGATCTCGCATCTAGAGCAAAGGCGTGGTTAGCGGACGTGACAAACATAATGCCGCGCACGACAACCGGGGTTGCTTCGAGGGCGTGGGAATTGCCCGGGTGGAAGACCCAGGCCAGCTTGAGCCCGGAAACATTCCTGATGCTGATTTCATGCAGGGCACTGTAGCGTCGCCCGGTGTAGTCTCCGTTATACGAGGGCCAGCTGGCGCCTACCGGTTTGACGAGCAAGTCCTCAGCACTCACCGCCGGGGCGGCAGTCACCGAAGATTGGCCCTGCTGCCCGGGAGTGCCGAAGGCGGTGAGGGCACGAGCAAAAGCGAGGAAAAGCAGGCACATCCAGGGCACGATGAAGCTCATCCTCACTGAGTTTCCCCGGCACTAGTCTCCCCGGCACTGACTCGTACTTCCTGAAGAGAACCGCGGTCCAGCCCTTTCTCGTCTGTCACGTGAAGCGAGACGCGTTCTGGATTTGCGGAAGGAGTTAGCTCGGCGTCAAGCGAAACAAAATCCGTCGGGTTCACGTTCATCACGGGTATAGTACCGACGTTCGAACCGTGTTTGTCATAGAAGTACGCAAGCAAATGTCCAGGAAAGAACACTCCAAAGGAACCCGACAGTCGAACCTTGCCGTTGGGAAGGGGTTTCGCCTGAAGAGGCCGCGCTACAATGCCACCATCCGTAACCCCATGAAATTCTTTTCCGGCTCGCGTAGGGAACCATTCTGTCTCCATGCTGCAGACCTCTCCAGAAAGTAACCGGCAGAGAGGGCTGTTGATCTCGGCTTCGAGGTAATAGGGCGCCTGTTCGTCATTTGTGCCAGCGAGCGCAGCTTCGCCATCCTTACTTACCTTCACTTCAGGACCATTGGTCCAGAAAATGACCGATGCCTTTCCCGGATAGGATCGCCGCTCCTCGTATCGGAAGCGCTCAATCATTGCATACTGAGTGCTGCCGTCAACTACCGCTAGCCAGCCGTCTGTCGTGTCGAGCCACAATTCCGCCGCGAGGTGAACGTAGTGTACGGCAAAGAGACCATCCTCCCTCACCGAGGCAGCGGGATTTTCTGCCGGACCGAAGCGAACGTGATAGCGATTCAGATAATTGCTTGCGGGGTTAGCTGGAGTGAACGTCCAGAAATCCGGGTTCATGCGCGCGGACGCGCCCCTGGCGGCAGTGTCGTATTGTGAGACGGACTGCATTGCCCACTCTACGGAGTGACCGCTAATGTTTTTCATAGAAGCATGAAAGCGGATTCGCGGCGAATCTCGGTCCAGCCAAATCGTACGCTCGAGCTGGACGCCACTCTGTGGATCGGCGGGACCTGTAAGCTCTACCTTACAATCTTCTTCGTCGGAAACTCTTCGAAAAGCGAAGGGTCCATCATCAATCGCGTCCGAGCCGCCCGCCCAGTGTTGTTCGTCGTTATTGCCCTCGGGTAAGAGCCAGAGCTTGTCGCCTCCATAGTTGAACCATTCCCCAGGGGTTGGTGGCAGATATTTGCCGGCATATTTACGATTAACGAAGAGGTAGGAATGTCCAGCGAAGCTCACCTGCATTAATCGCCCGCCGTTCTGCGGCACCAAAATGAGCTGCACCCATGAATTTGAGAGTTGTTGGGCCTGCCACCCCTGGTACTCGACGGATTGAATGCGGCATCCAGAATTCTGCAGTCGGTCTGAGAGAACCGTGGTCTGGGCAGTGACCCACGTCAATGCCACGGCAGCGAAGGTCGAAATTAGAAAAAAGACTCTCATAAGGCTCAGCGCAGGCAACCGCCAGGCGATCGTTGCTTTCTTCCTGCGGTCTCGGGCGTCGAGGATAGCACGGCCCGGCATCTCGAATGCAGGTCTGCGAGTTTCAAGAGCGAAGGCAAACGGATTAGAATCGAGTGTTTCGGTTTTGCGTCAATCCCATTCTGTGCTATACGTGGCGCGAGGTATCGTGAACCACTCCTCGGTAGCAATGAACTTAAGAAATCTTCTGCTGCTGCTGTTGCTGCTGCCCACGCTTCGCTTAACGGCTCAAAATCGTAAAGTCGATCCCACCTGGTTGCGGCGCTCTATTCCTATTGCTGGCAATCGAGAAGACCTGCCCGTGCCTTGCCGATACCGGCCTGTATTCGGCGAAGGCGACCCGGATAGCCCGACCTTGAGGACGGTTACCCGATTCGGGGAGTTCACGCTCAAGCCCAACGCCAGCTGTGCCGCGGAGGTCCGTGAACGAGAAGAGGAGCTTTACTTCGTACTGCAAGGCAATCCCGTTATTCATTACGGGGCCCAGGCCTACACCACGCAGCCCAATGATTTTACTTACCTGGCGCCTGGTATGGGCCGCTCGATGACGAACAGTTCTCCACAAATTGCGCGCGTCCTGATTATGACTTTCAAGATCCCGCCGCAAGTTTCAATTCGAGCCGCATCACCCGCGCTAAGAATTGTGAATTTGAAAGATGTGAAAGAACAGACGGTCGCCGGCCATCCCAGCTCCGTTCTGTACAAGCTTCTGGTTGGCCCCGGCACGGCAACACGCGATGCCATCGATCAGGCCTACGTCGTGACCAGTCTGTTCTGGATGGACTTTGCTCCGGGAGGCACAAACTTTCCGCATCATCATGAGGCTGCCGAAGAGATCTACCTCCTCATCGATGGGCAAGGCGAAATGGTGGCTGGCAGCGGAATGGACGGCGTCGAAGGCCGATATCGCGCGCAGGCAGGAGATGCTTATTACTTCCGTCCAAACTGTACCGTCGGATTCTACAACGAAAACAAGCCCGAGGCGAAAGCGCATATTCTGGCCGTGAGGGCGCGGATTCCGCCGCCCGATGCCGACGATTAGTGGCCAGCGGCTTCGAGGCTGCCGCCCGGAGCCGAGGCGAGGGGTAGAGGGAGTGTGGCAGATGCATCAAGCGAATTCAAGCCGGCGATCGTTCATCAAATTTTTGGCCGCTGCCCCGTTGCTGGGACAAATCGCGGCTCGCGATCTCTATGCCCAGGCGGCCTCGGCGATGGGCAAAAATCCCCGCCAGAATGTGTACACTCGCCTGGGAGTGAAGACGATCATTAATTGCCGCGGGACGTGGACTTACCTGAGTGGGTCGTTGGAGTTTCCAGCGGTTCGTCAAGCCCAGCTGCAAGCGGCACAACACTTCGTAAACATGCTCGAACTGCAACGCGCCGTAGGCCGGCGCCTCTCGGAATTGACGGGTGCGGAGTCGGGCATCATCACCTCAGGAGCCGCCGGTGCCATGGCCGCAGCGGCGGCCGCATGCATGGCGGGAAGCGATGACAGGAATATTTGGCAACTTCCCGATACCACCGGCCTGAAGCACGAGGTCATCATGGTGGGTGGCCGGAGCGCCTTTGACAGTGCGCTTCGTCTTACTGGCGCAAAGCTGGTTCTGGTTTATTCCACGGAAGAGCTGGTTAATGCCCTGAACGAAAACACCGCGATGATTTACACCACTGATCTGGGAGAAAAACTCGAGCGGGAAGTTGCGGTCGCGAAAGATCATACGGTGCCTATGTTACTGGACGACGCCGCTGGCATACCACCCGCCGACAACGCCAAGCTCTACGCCAAGATGGGAATCGACCTTTACTGTTTTTCCGGTGGCAAAGGCTTGTGCGGGCCGCAATGCAGCGGCGTACTCCTTGGACGACGGGACCTGATCGAGGCCGCTTTACTGAATTCCGCACCCCGAGAAGGGGCAGTATGCCGGCCTATGAAAGTGGGAAAAGAAGAAATCATCGGCTGTCTGGCTGCGCTGGAAACCTGGCTGAAGCTGGATGAGAAAAAACTTTACGCCGAATGGAACGGCCGCATCGATCGTATCCGCAAGCTGGTTGAGACCGTACCTGGAGTCTCCACCGAAATCTATATTCCGGAGGATGGAAACCGCTATCCTACGTTGAAAGTTTCCTGGGATCAGCAGGCCTGGGGGTACAGTTTGTCGGACTGTGTGCGGGAGTTGCGCGCAGGTGATCCGGTCATCGAAGTGCTTGGCATTGATAACCCCAGCCTGGTTACAGCGGTTCGCGAAGGCAATCCCACGGCAAAGGAACGAAAGGCACCCGACCACATCGAATTGGTTTCAATGACCATAAAACCCGGGGAGGAAATTATTGTGGGACAAAGATTGCGGGGCATTCTGCGAGCAGCGTACAAGAACAACTCGGCAGCGTAGGTTGGAACTCGATGCGCCCGTTTCCTATCTCCGTACTCTGCATGTATTTACTGTGTTCGGCGACGGGAGTGCAAGGGCAAGGGCGCGCAGTCGCGCCCCCCAAAACTCCCGTTAACCGCGTTTATTCGCCGGCGGTTGATGCAGGAGATTACGTTTACGTTTCCGGGCAAGGCCCTCGCGGGCCCGACGGTAACTTACCCGAAAACTTTGCGGCACAATGTCGGCAGGCACTTGAGAATATCCGGTCGATAATTGAAGCTGCCGGTCTTAGTCTCGAGCATGTGGTTTACACACAGGTCTATCTGGAGGACACCGGCAAGTACCCAGAAGTCAAGCGCGTTTTCGCCAAGTACTTTGGCGAGTCCCCGCCAGCTCGCGCTGTGCTGGGAGTTGCCAGACTTCCCGATCCGCCGATCGAAATCAGTGCGATTGCCGTGCGCGATCTGGCCGGCAAGCGGCCTATATACCCGGCGGACTGCCAATCGAATGATTCTGCCAGCCCTGGCATGCTCACGCACAACCGTCTCTTCGTGGGGGGTATGTTGGGGAGTGATTGCGAAAGCGGCAAGCTTGTGGACGATCCTCGAGCGCAAGTGGATCTGGCACTCGACCGCATGCAGGAGATCGTGAAGGCGGCCGGCCTCGAGATGGCCAACATGGTTTTCGTGAACCCGTATCTAACCGCGGATATCCCTATGCGCGTCATGAATGAACGCTACGCCCGGCGCTTTGAATTCGGCAACACCCCGGCGCGAGCCACCATAGAAGTAACGAGCCTACCCGGCGGTGCCCACATTGTTTATACGGGTGTGGCGGTACGCGATATCAAACAGCGGCGAGCCATACGTCCAAGAAACATGGCCCCCAGCCCGACCGCAAGTCCATGCGTTTTTGCCGGCAATACCTTATTCTGTTCCGCGAAGAGTGGCTTTATTCCAGGGCCGCACGGCGGCGAATACGCCACAACCACAGCCCATCAGCTCCGCCAAACCATGCGCAATCTGCTCGACAACCTGGAAGAAGCTGACATGAACTTTGATCAGGTTGTGTCGACCAGCGTATACCTCGACGATTTACGAGAGCTTGCTGAGTTCGACCAAGTTTACGTTCAATACTTCGGGCCGGTTTCGCCTGCGCGCATTACGATTCAGCAGCTTGCTCCGGTCGAGCGCAAGACGGACGGAGAAGATCACTATCCTGACCTCGAACAGGTGTCGCTGATCGCCATTCGCAGCAACGGCGGGCCGTAAAGCCACGGCACTCACTTCCGCGGTGTCGAGCTACTTGCTTGGGTGATCATATGAGAATTTCAGTCATGCGGTGCCGCCCGGCCAACCTAGTCACTGCCTGCGCTGCGCTGGGGATCTTCTCTATTGCCGGGCTAGCAGGTGCTGCGCAGTCGACACCTCAGCGCTCGCTGCTCGCGCTGTCGAAAGGTGACCATACGTTGGCCATTGTGGATCCGACGACATTGGCAGTGATCGCCCGCCTGCCTGTGGGACCGGATCCGCACGAGGTAATCGCGTCGTCCGATGGCAGGAGAGCTTACGTATCCATCTATGGCGGCGGCCGCTACCATTCCCTTTCCGTCCTTGATCTGATCGCGCAAAAAGCGCTGACCGACGTTGACACTGGAGCCTTGAATGGGCCACATGGACTAGTATTTGTTGGCGGGAAAGTGTGGTTCACGGCCGAGGGTGCCAAGGCTACGGCTCGATACGATCCGAGCACCGCTAGAATCGACTGGATTATGGGCACCGGTCAGAACCGAACGCACATGATCTACGTCACAGCAGACGAGAAGCAGGTCTACACGACAAATGTCAGCTCAGCAACTGTCAGCGTCCTCGAGAAGGTCGCAGCACCGCCATTGGGGTCTCCCTCGCCCGCTGCTGCAGGTTCTACTTCTCTGCCGCGTGGGGCTCAGGCGCGGGTAGATTGGAACGAGACGGTCATTGCCGTTGGCAAAGGTGCCGAGGGCTTCGATGTTTCACCCGATGGGCATGATTTGTGGACGGCGAATGCCCAGGACGGCACGCTGTCCGTGATCGATACCGCGAACAAGAAGGTGACGGCGACGCTCGATGCGAAAATCTTCGGCGCCAACCGGTTGAAGTTCACTCCCAACGGCAAGCTTGTGCTGATTTCTAGTTTGAGGAACGAAGATCTATTTATCTATGACGCCGCCTCCCGCAAGGAGTTTAAGCGGGTCAAAATCGGCCATGGTGCGGCTGGCATTCTGGTAGAGCCAGAGGGCGCACGCGCCTTCATTGCCTGCTCTCCCGATAATTATGTCGCCGTTTTGGACCTCAAGACTTTCCAAGTTACCGGGCACGTTAATGTGGGCGGCGAGCCGGACGGCCTAGCCTGGGCAGTCCGACCCTAAGCTTGGGCACGGATGCGACTCCAGAGCACTCGTTTTCTTATTACTCACGAGCATTGTTCTGAAACATAGCGCGAACGAGGTCATTTCGATTGCCCCGACACACAGTTTAGGCGCCCAGGACACCGGAAAGCGCGTCGCACAGTACTGAGCTGTGCAGCTCCTAGCCACCCCTTCACGCACGCACAGGGCGTGAGGCTGCGCTGAATTCGAACCAGGCAGCCATGAACTCAGGGTGGGTCCGCCGCCCAACCACGCCCGAGATCCATCTGCTCAGTTGCGGGCATGCAGCTTGTGGCATTAACATTGCCCTTCTTCAACCTATTCTGGGAGAACCGCAATGGTGCGAATGACTTGTGCACAACTCGTGAGCAAGCCGCTGACTATCTTCCTGTGTCTCTCGTCCCTGATCGTTCTTGCCCTATCGGGCACTGCTCAAATGAAACCCGAGCGGCAGTCGAAAGCAGTGAAAGCAACCCCAGAGAACACAAAAGCGACCGCGGAAAAAAATGCGGCGAGCACAAAAACGCCAGAAACCAGGCCTGAGGAAAAGCCGTTTAAAGGCATGCAATATCGCCTTGTCGGCCCCTTCCGTGGAGGTCGGTCTTTAAGCGCGGCGGGAATCCCGGGGGACCCCAGCACCTACTACTTCGGCGCGACCGGCGGAGGAGTGTGGAAATCTACGGATGCGGCAGTCACCTGGACGCCGGTCTTTGACAAGGAAGGAACATCCTCGATCGGCAGCCTCGCAGTTGCCGGCTCAAATCCCAATGTGGTGTATGCCGGCACTGGAGAGGCCTGTATTCGCGGGGATATTTCCGAAGGCGACGGCATCTACAAATCTTTGGATGGCGGGAAGACCTGGAAAAACGTCGGCTTGCGTGATTCGCGCGCGGTAGGCAAGATCATCATTCATCCTAGTAATCCCGATATCGTGTGGGTTGCGGCCCTGGGGCATCCATTCGGCGCAAATTCTGAGCGCGGCATCTTCCGCACGTTGGACGGTGGCAAGACGTGGGAAAAGGTACTGTACAAGGATGCGTACAGCGGTGGCATTGATCTTGCCGTTGACCCGCAAAATCCTAATATTCTTTTCGCCGCGTTGTGGCAGGCGCAGCGCACGCCTTGGAGCATGTCGAACGGCGGTCCGGGCAGTGGGCTCTATCGCTCAAGCGACGGAGGCGCAACTTGGAAGCAGCTTCAGGAACACGGCCTGCCGACCGGGCCGTATGGCAGGATCGGAGTCGCCGTTGCCGCCAACTCTGAACGGGTGTATGCACTCATTCAAGCGCAAAATCCGGATGGCGGTCTCTATCGTTCCGACGATGGTGGGGAATCATGGCGACTGGTTAACTCCAGTCACAGCCTTTGGCAGCGACCCTGGTACTACATGCACGTAATCGCCGATCCTCGAGACCTGGACACTGTATACATCATGAATGTCGACGCTTACCGTTCGACCGACGGCGGCCACCTGTTTAATAAAGTTCACATTCCACACGGCGACAACCACGGCCTCTGGATAGATCCTATAGATACCCGCCGCATGATTGCCAGTAACGACGGCGGAGTAACAGTCACGCTCGACGGCGGCAAAAGTTGGACGCGGCAGGAGAATCAGCCCACGGCGCAGTTCTACCATGTCATTACCGATACGGCGACGCCCTACCGGATCTACGGAGCGCAACAGGATAGTGGGACGGTTGCCATCGTGAGCCGAAGTGACGAGGGCACCATTGATCGTTCCGATTGGTATGACGTCGGCGGTGGCGAAGCAGGCTACATCGCGCCTTATCCTCCTGATCCCGATGTCGTGTACGCCGCCGATTATCAGGGCACTATCACGCGCTACGATCGTCACATAGGGCAAGTAAAATCTGTGACCGAACAGCCCGAGCTATCCGACGCCCGCGGAGCTGCCAATCTTCAGCACCGCTTCCAATGGACTGCGCCGGTGCTGATTTCATCGCATGATCCGAACACGCTGTATCACGCCGGCGAACGTCTCTTTAAGACGACCGACGCGGGCGTGCATTGGGAAACGATCAGTCCCGATCTGACGCGCAATGATAAAAGCAAGCAGCAAGCCTCGGGCGGGCCCATCACATTGGACGATACCGGGACTGAGTATTACGACACCGTCTTTGCCGTTGCCGAGTCGCCCCTCACAAAAGGTCTCCTATGGGCGGGCACAGACGACGGTCTGGTGCAGATCACGCGCGATGAGGGTAAGAGTTGGAATAATGTTACCCCGAAAGATTTGCCGGAATGGAGCCGCATCAGCCAGATCGACGCTTCCCCGCATGATCCAGGCACGGCCTACGTGGCGGTGGATCGCCACCAGAATGATGATCTTCGCCCCTATGTCTATAAAACCAGCGATTATGGCAAGACTTGGACCAAAATCATCAATGGTATTCCTGAAACGGGCTTCGTGCGGGTGGTGCGTGAAGATCCCAAAAAACGTGGGCTGCTTTACGCCGGGACCGAAGAAGGTGTGTATGTCTCCTTCAACGATGGCGGCAAGTGGCAATCGCTCCAGCTGAACCTGCCCACCACGCCAGTGCACGACCTGGTGGTGAAAGATAATGACCTCGTGCTGGCGACTCATGGCAGGTCGTTCTGGGTACTCGACGACATTACACCCCTTCGGCAGTACAGTGAGGAGATTGCTCAGAAAGACGTTTTCCTCTATTCACCAGCGCCGGCGTACCGCATTCAAGCGGGCGCCAAGCCAGAACGGCATATGCCCAAGAGTGTGGGTCACAATCCACCGGTCGGCGCGATTCTTTACTACTTCCTGAAGGACACCCCCAAAGCAGGCGTGGATACGAAGATCGAGGTGTTGGATTCTCAAGGCAAAGTCATTCGTAAATACTCGAGCGCAGAGTTCGAACCTTTGGACGAACCACTCGATCCGGATGAAAAAAAGCCGGAGAAGGAAATCAAGCCGGAAGCGGGCCTGAATCGTTTTGTTTGGGACCTCCGTTACGAAGAGGCGCACCACGTGCCCGGCTATTATCTTTGGGAATACGGCGCAGGTGCGCAGGGTCCTGTCGCGATTCCCGGTAATTATCAGGTACGCCTTACGGTCGGTGCTCAGAGCCAAACAGTTCCGCTGGAACTCAAGCTGGATCCGCGCGTTAAGGTGAGTCAGTCCGATTTGGAACAACAGCTGACCTTGCTTCTCGAGATCCGAGATGAGCTGAACCTGGTCAATGATACTGTCAATCAAATTCAGGACGTCCGTGCGCAGCTGGCCAGTTTGAAACGACGCTTGCCAGAAAATGCTAACGCGAAGATGATCTCCACGTCGGCTGATGATCTCGACAAGAAACTAGCGGGCTTACGAGACAATCTGATTAATCTAACGATCAGTGCCAATGAAGACTCCCTGGCGTACGCTCCGCAATTGGATGCAAAGCTGGCATTTCTGGCGATGGATGTACGCAGCGCCGACTCGGCTCCCACCGCCTCGGAGCAGCAGGAGTTTGCGAAGTTGAAGCAGCAAAGCCAGGAACTACAAGCCCGCTGGTCCGAACTACAAGAATCAGATCTCGCTGCCTTCCAAAAGTTGACCGCCCAGGGCAGTCTGTTCAGCGTGTTCGTGCCGCCCCGGGCTCGAGTCTCAGAATGGCAGCAACAGGAGAACCATTCCGGCGGCGTGCAAGAACAGCAATGAAGAAGAACGCATAACCACTTTTGCCTCATCAGGATTTTGTCCAAGCGGTGAAGACTCCTACCTCCACTTGCCTGCGCTTGGGCAAGCTCACTGCGTTAGTCAGTCGACGTCTACTGCTGCGCCGGTGGTGCTCGTGGATGCCGCTCTGAAGTGCCTGATTTTCGGAACACCAGCTCAGAGTCGGCGGCACGCGGCATAGTTGGTTTTGCCTGACCTGCTGGCTCGGCCTGCCGTGCTCCCGAACCTTGAATGGTGCGGCTTTTGGGCAAGCTGTACACCATGCCCGACATCGCCTGAATACGTCCAAGCGACATCGATAGCCGTGCTGGGGCGATAACACTCGTCTTGCCTCTCTTCTCCTTGCCGGAGACGGTCTTCTACGGCTAAAGGCGCACTCACCTTTGCGTCACTAACGAGTTGAACTCCGACAGGTGGTTGCCTGTCGGTGTCTTCTTGTGGTCATCCTCTTTGCAAACGTCCTCTGCAACAAGTTGGAGGTACGAGGAGGACGGCCGAAGTAGATCCTGGCGTCCTGCGGCCTCGCTTTCACCTCGGCCCCTCAATATCCCCAGCATCGGTTCCCAGGGCTTCCTCACTTCATAGCAGTCGTAGGCAGATGTATGCTTCGAGAAACGCTGTGTTCGTGGACTTG
>JAFATF010000326.1 GCA_019244045.1 Acidobacteriota bacterium | reverse complement strand
TGGAATGAGGACCACAATCTATATAACTCTTCTGCTCTTGTTTGCGATTTCTGCGAGTGCGCAGAATCAAACCTGCTCAGCACAGACGATAAAAGGCACCTACGGCTTCGTCTCTTCCATACGCGTCGTGCCGCCGCCGAACAGCGCCGTGAAGCAAACGAGCCGCATTCGCTTTATCGGACTGATCACGTACGATGGAGCCGGAAATGTTACAGCGGGCGGCCTCACCGTCAGTCCCATTGGCAAATCGACCACATATAAGGGTACCGGCACCTACACTATCAATCCGCAGGTCTGCATCGGCAGCGTTATGTTTCAGGATCAACAAGGGAACAAGCGCACCAAATGGGACTTCGTGATCGTTTCAGGCGCGACTCAGCTGCCGACCCTCGTGGAGGACGAACCGAACTCGTCGCCTTTCACACAGATGAAGCGCTGATTTTAGGCGAAAGCCGCAAGACTGCCCCGATTGAGCCGCGCCTGGATGTCGCGGTTGCGCACGCCCTTGACATAGACCATCGTCGAGTCGATGTCGCGGTGGCACATCCACTGCTGCAGCGTGCGGATATCTATACCGTCCTGGAGGTGGCGGGTCGCGTAGGTAGCCTGAATTTATGAAGGAACCAGCGGCCGCAGAACGGGCCCATCGGAACAGCGATTAGCCTTGACGCGGCCGTCGGCGAGCCTGTGCGTGGTGACACAGTGGCCGCAGTTAAGCCTGCCGCGGAACGCGACGGCCTTAAGTTTTTCCAGCATGCCGCCGTCCGGTCTCCCCGATGAGCTCGGGAATACCGGATCGTCGGCGCCGGCGTTGGCGGGCCTGAATTTCGTCAGCAAAGTGATCAATTTCTGCGGCACGGGCACTTCCCTCTCCTCCCAATTCTTGGGATGGAAGCCCCAATGCGGTTTCGCCGTGACCCGGACGGCGCTGTGCCGGAAATCGACGTCGCGCCAGGTGACGAACCTCCCCTCGGCATCCCTGAAGCCGGACATCAGGTAGAACTTGTAGCGCGCGAGCTGGGGCGGCGCGCAGGCATTGAAGAGCCACGTGAGCTCATCGTCGATTGCAATATCAGGGCCAAGCCCCGCGAAATTCGGTCTGCTGTGTATACCCACGTAAGTCCCCTTGCATCTCACGGTCCATGAACAAACGGCAAAGAAACTGGAAAGCTCTGCTTAACAAGAACGCGCCGTTACTACTCCCCGCGGCCTGTGACGCGCTTACAGCCAAACTTATTCAGGATGCGGGTTTCGTCGCCTATCAGATCGGTGGTTTTGCGGTGGATGGCACGCGTATGGCATTCCCAGACATGGATGTCACGCGCTTGGGTGAAAAAAGCGCTATCGTTCGCGACATTGTCCATGCCTCTGACCTACCGGTTTTGGTCGATTGTGACGACGGCTACGGAGATGCAAAGAACGTGACGCACACCGTGCACACCTACGATTTTCGGCCGGGCGTAGCGCTCCATCTCTCCCGTAAATCGGTGCTTCCGCCATCTTCATCGAGGACCAAAAGTCTCCTAAGCGCTGCGGTCATATGGCTGGCAAGGAAGTGATTCCGGTGAAAGACATGCTTGCAAAGATCCGCGCCGCAACCGAAGCACGAGCCGATAAGAAAAAACTATTTCTGCTCGCGCGCACGGACGCGCTCCAGCCGGACGGGATGGACGAAGCTCTGCTACGGGGCGAGCGCTATCTCAGAGCGGGTGCGGATGGTGTCTGGGTCGAGGGACCTGGTAAGCGTAGCGAACTGGAGCGCATCGGCCGAGAGTTTCGGGGAGAACCGCTCGCCGTCACGATTCTTGAAGGCGGAGGTAAAACGCCATGGTTACATCCTAGCGATCTGCATGCCATGGGTTTTACCATGCTCTTATATCCCACTACCATACTGTTTCGTGTGACACGAGCCATCCAACGTGCCCTTCGAGACTTGCGGGATGGCCGGCCCATGCCCCGGACGGAAGCCGTGAGCTTTACCGATTTCGAGAAGATTGTCGACATCGCGTATTGGAAATCCGTCGAGCAGCAATCCGTACCGCTCGGCGAGCGTCTTCATCAGGTCGTCAATAGCCTGTTTAAGCGACTCGCCTAAGGTGCTCGCAACAACTTCCGTTCTGGGCTCGCAATATGGTTCGCCACCCCAAAGCAAAACCAATCAAGAAGCCCTTCATGTGGTTATTCCGCCTCCTCAAAGTTGATACATGCCTGTTGTTAGGTGCTTTCTTGTGCGTTTGGGTGGTCCCGAGCGCCGGCCGTGCTGTATAGCCGGCTCGACGGAATGGCGAAAATCGCTTTCCCTGATCGCCGCTCGTTGAAATCGAGAGCCTCGGTGGCTCGCCTTTTGCTCGTGAAATCCTGAGCGCTCCCTGTGGCGGCTAGACGTACAACAGGAAACGAATTTAGGCTCCAGTCTGACGGTAGGGCTGTTGTTCGCACCTATGAAGGGTGAGGACATGAGAGTCATGGCAGGAGTACGGGCCAGTGAGATCGCCGATGATGCACGAGACTCTTACGAGCAGGTAAAGGGCACAGTCGGTAAAGCTGTTGAAAGCGTGCGTAGCCAAGCGCACACTACGGATACGGGGACGCACGGGTAAACGCGAGTCACTGGAAGCCGGTTATTATCTCAACGGTTTCTCTGGTGTTTTCGAAGTGCCGGGCTGCGACGCGATTTCTGAAGTGGCAACCCGAGCGGAAGCGCAGGCAGGGCGCGAGCCGGCTGTACTCAATTGCCAGCTGTTGCATTGGTGGCCATCGAACGGACCATCGTTGCGGTGCACATTACGCAGGCAATGAGTCTGGACTGCTCTGGAATCTCGTACCGCATAAGGAATGGCGCAGACGATGGCCGTCTCCCGCAATACCAATCTATAAGCAACTTTTTCGAACATTATTGGGGTCAGTGTTTCACATGCCACTCGCTTGGCATCGCACTTTGCTGAAAATCATCAGGGACCATATTAAGTTGAGGTTCTGTGATGTAAATATGTGCTTTGCGGAGCACGGACCTGTGCAGTCCCAGTCCTGAAAGAGCAGACCGTTTGATACCGTTCACTCTCTGGATCCCGCAGCGAGATCTCGCG
>JAFATF010000508.1 GCA_019244045.1 Acidobacteriota bacterium | reverse complement strand
AACTTCGGACTGTGATCCCGATCACAGTTTCGATTCCGCCTACCGGATAGGATTTTGCGATTCGTGCGCGGTCCACCATCAGCGGGATGAGCCAGTAGATTCGATCCCAGCAATTGGCAACCGGAATAGTCACAAGAATCCGGGTGTTGTAACGAATCGCATTCTTGGCCCGCTATTTTCTCAACGAATCTTCCAGGCTTATTCTCAGGGTACTCTCGGGTTTGAGTAGATAGCGATTGCGACTAAGTGTGAGTGGGATAGGATACATGCGTCTATAGGCAGGCGAGTATCCTATCCCAGCAAAGCATGATCCGGTGAGGAGGGCCGCGACCAACAAGCGGGTCGCGGCCAGCGTCGCGGTTGTGACCCCGAGACCGGAGCTCTGGTCTGTCCCAGTTTTTTCTGGGCAGAGAAAGCCCGCGCAGCCGTTGCGGAACTACGCGGGCTGATGACTGAGTACGATGGATCTGGGCTCAGATCGTCGCCCCAGCCTCGGGCCCTGCTCCCCGCAGGGCAGGGTTTGCGGTGGCGCGACCCAACCGCAAATTCAAGAAAGCAGCAACGGCAAGGAGTACTGCCCGTCGGTGTGAATGATGTTGCCTTGCTTCGAAGCTTGGCTGATAGCCAGTTGCGCCGTACGCTTGGAACACTCGGTCTGCTGCATGATTTCCTGTCGCAGCTCGCTATAGCGGAGCTGGCCACCACGAGTACTGAGAGCCTGCGTGACATCGCGGACGTCCACTTTGTGGCGGACGGTTGCGGCTATCGGCGCCGAGCCAGCACTGGAAAACCAGAGGCTCTGAGGATCGAGTTTCAGCAATCGCGGTGGCTGGGGTGGGCTATAGCGAAACTGAAAGCGCAGCTCGAGGGTGGGCAGCTGGGGCGAGGGGCGAGTGAGCAGCATGTAAGTATCGCCCACGGCATGTAGGGCGCTGGAGCCGCGAAAGGCGCTGCCGATTTCTTCTCGGGTAATGGATTTGCGCACATGATGCACAACGAGTAAAGCCGCCCGCGTGGCATCCCGTAGGCGCAGCAGTGCCTGGCAGAGAGCGGCCATGGCGCGCGTGTCATTTTCATCCTGATCGTGAGTTGAGTAGAGAGGATCTAACACGATGACTTCGGCGGCAGCGGCGCGGGCGGCAGCTACGAAGTGATTGAGACCTTGTGGTGCACTGAGCAGATGTCCGGTGGCTCGGGTATCCACGAGCAGATGATGATCCGCAGCGGAACCAAGCGCGCGACGCATGACCAGCAAGCGGTTGACGAACTGCGGCAAGGGCAACTCGAACTGGCAGACCAGAACCCGACGTGGCACCGGAACCGGAAAACCGATGCGGTTTGAGCCGGCGGCTAAAGCCAGTGCGAGATTGGCCACTAACAGGGATTTTCCGACTTTCGGCTCTCCGCCCACAAACCAGATGCCTTGCGCGGGTAGCAGTCCCGGTTCAACCAGAGAAGGCGGTGGCGTTGGCGGCTGCTGTTCGAGCAGCTCGGCCAACGATAAGACCGTTTGAGTGGAAGCTTTTTGTTTGTCGATCTCCTTCATAGCAGAGCCTCGCTGGTGGCATCGAGCAGGAGGGCTTCATTCACCAGCGAAGTCTTGCGCTGCGCGGCCAAGCGCAGGGCAGTCGAAGCCAGTTTGTTTACTTTGCGCAGGACTCCCTTGGTGGCCTGATAGAGAGCTTGCATAGCCGTGTCATCGAACAAGGGCTGGCTGATGCCGGCGGCTTTCAGCTGATGGGCCACATAGGCGTCGAGTTCTTCGCGCGCGAGTCCTTCCAAGTGATAGTGCACGGCAATGCGTTGGCGCAAAGCTTCATGTAACTGTAAAGACAAGGTGCGCCGCAGCAGCGGTTGCCCGACGAGCAGCAAAGTCAGGTAGTGTGCGGAATCCATGTCGAAGTTGAGTAGCAGTGGAAACTGCTCCAGAGCGGGATGACACAACAGATGCGCTTCGTCACAGATCAAGATGGGATGCTGTTTTTTGCTTTGATTCAAGCGCACGATGGCTTCAGAGATCTGGCGGACCAGATCCCCGCTGCGGCCCGCCGGCTCCAGGTCCAGTTCGCGCGCCAGTTGCCGCAATAGATCCAGACAGGATCCGGAGGTCCAGTGCAGGTAGAGGGTCTTGTACAAGTTGGGATTGAGCGAACGGCTGAAGGTGCGGGCGGCGGTGGACTTGCCGGCCCCGACCTCGCCCGTCAGCAGACCGGTGGCATGATGATCGACCAGGAACTGCAATCGTGCCTTGACCTGATTCCAGGCCTGCGACGCGAATAACTGTTTAGGATCCGGGCAATCCGGGAAAGGGGTTTTCTTAAAGCCAAAGAAGGTTTCCCACATAGGTTAATCCTTATTCTTTGTCTGGTCTTTGTCCTCATCGTGCTCCTGGTCGTGGTCTCGTTCGAGCGATTGCTGTTTCTGTTCGAGGAGCTCGATAAAGTTGATGCCGGTCGGCTGGGGCGCTGGGGCCAGCAGAGGCTTGAGGGAAGGCAGCTGTGCATTGATCACAGCATCGACCCTTCGTGCGATGGCTTGCCGTTCCCCCTGAAAGTAGATCTCCACTTCGGAGAGATCGAGCGGATCGAAACGTATTTCGATGGTTTGGCCGGCGAACTGAGGAGCGGCCTCGTAGAACTGCCCGCGTAATAAAAAGGTGGAGTCACGGCGCACGAGTCGATTCAGGCGATAGAAGAACAATCGACGTAGATCGGCCGCAGGTGGGAGTTGTCGAACGTGTTCAATGTCCCGTTGCCAGCGCAACAAAGGAGTAATTCCTAAGCCGCCGTGCTCGGAGCGGTGATAGACCTGCTCGATCCAAACCCAGAGACGCTGGTTTAACTCTAGTAGCGAAAGGGTTCGCTGTGGATCCAGGTTGGCCAGAAACTGTTCCCGCACCGAGCGGAACCAGCGTTCCACCTTGCCCCGACCTTCCGGCTGGTAGGGGGGAGTGTGGGTGATGAGAATGCCGATGGCAGCGGCGATGCGCGCCAACTGGGAACTACGATAGACCTTGGCATTATCTACATACAGGCGAGTGGGGAGGCCACGGGCCGCGACCGCTTGTCGCAAGCAATCGAGGAAGGCATCGAGCCCCTGGTGAGCATAGAACTCAGCATGAGGAATTAGTCGGCTGGCATCGTCGAGAATGGCATACAAAAAGGCTTGCATACGTCCGCCGCCCGGACGTTGGACATACGGGCCGAACAGCATGTCGGATTGCCAGATCTGGTTGCTCCGTTCGGCTTCGAACTTCTTGTGCGCGGGTGCGGCCAGCAGTTGGCGTGTAGTCAAGCCGCGCTGTTTGAGGAAACGATACAGAGTGGCGGCGGAAATAACAGGAGAATCGGTGCCTGACACCAGCGCCAGTTCCCGTAGCAGAGTCATTCCGGTGCGATGTGGGTTCTCACGTTTCAGTCGTTCGATGAGTTCGGCTAGCTGAGGTGGAACGACACGCGATTGCCCGCGATCGCATCGCGGTTGTGGAGCTAAAGCCGGAAAACCACCGCGGCGATAACGCAGCGCCCAATCGAGCAGAGTGTCAACCGAAAGCGAAATGCGCTGGGAGTAAGGAATCTCGTACTTACGTGCGGCGATCTCCTCGGCCCGCCGGGTGAGTTCTCCACGTGGCAGCGTCTCCAACACCAGAGGAGCAATCAGGGCATAGCGGAACAGAGCGATTTTTTCGGCGCGCGCATCCATGTGTCCAACCCGGAACATCGGCCACCATAATCGGCTCACCCCTGTACGGCCAAGACAAACGCTGTGTGTTTTTGCTTAGGAACTGGATGAGGCGGAGGACACGTTGACGCCAGAACCGTGGGCAATGAGAAAACGCGGCCAGCCCAGCAAGTGCATGCGCAGTTGGGCAAAAAGAAAACGGTGTGCGGAGATCCACCCGGTCGCCTGCAGCATTTGCAAAGCACGAACCACGAAATCTGTTGCTGGCACGACTGCTGTCACGCCAGGCAAAGCGGCGCACAGATGCATAGCTCGCTCCCGGAATCGCCTCACCCAGAACTGGCCCCGTTGATACGGCATACCGGGTTCGAAGGCTGCTACGGCGGCGCGCAATGTGCGCCGGTCGAGCAAACGCGCTACCAAGAACAAAGCGATTACCCGGATAGCGAAGCGCAGGTAGGGCAAGACGAACTCTGGCAACAGCGAGACGGTACGTCTACAGAGAAGACATAGATAACGGCGCACGCGGATGGAGCCGTCATATCGCACATCCACCAAAGTGCGGCAATAAAAACCATGTGCTCGCAGAGGATCTGGCGCGTGGCACAGCGGACAGTGGTCAGGGCGATAGCGATTCGGGTCAGAAATTTCTTGCAAATACTCCTGGATAGAGCCATGGAACGGGTGTAGGCTTTGCATGAGGGATCTCCCTCCGGGAGCCTGGTAACTCCCGTGATGGTTTAGGCCGGAGGGCGTCACCGCCCTCCGGGTGCTAACCTCGCAAATCCTACATCCAAGGAATCAGCGCACTGGGATAAATCTATCCCGCCATCGACGCAATCTTCACATTCGCTCCGGAGTCTTGTCGTAATCGCTTCCGTCCAGGCAGGAACTTAATCAGAGAAAAGAAAACTTCAGCGGGACAAAAAAACGTGAGGCGTTACAGCGCACGTCCGGGTCCGTCCGGGGGGTACCGCGCAAGCGGTATCCCTACCGGGATCTCATCATGCGCTGCCTGCACAACATCCACTGTCACAGCGCCACAGCAGCTCAGCTCCCGCGCACTCCCGCGCCCGCACTCGTGGCTCTGCTTGATTTCAAGTATGCGTCTTGCGACGAAGTGTAATACGAATTCTGTAATGTGCGGTTATCACACTTGGAATCAACAACTTACGGGCAACATGGCTAACGATCATTACAATTTGAATGTGTAATGTGTAATGACGCTGGGCTCTCACTGCTCATGTCACGGCTCATGCCATCGTGATGTTATCACACCCCGCAGCACATGTTGTGGCGCCGGGGGGATCCGGGGGGATCCGCGGGGTGTTGCACAATTTGTGGCGCGGGTACGCTATCCCTTTGCTCATTTGACCCGATTTCTGCGGCCCCCCTAGAATGAAATCGCTCTATCCTTATGCCCTTGCATCTCTACAACACCCTCTCGCGCTCGATTGAACAGTTCCAGCCCCTCGTCGACGATACAGTTCGCATGTACGCATGCGGACCTACCGTCTACGACTACGGGCATATTGGGAATTTTCGCACTTTTGTCATGGTCG
>JAFATF010000317.1 GCA_019244045.1 Acidobacteriota bacterium | reverse complement strand
TCTGCTCATCCAAGTAGCGATGCAAATGGAACGGCTCTACACTGACGTAGGTTCCGCCGATGCTTCGCTTTAGCAGGCTCCAGAAATTCTCCAGCGTGTTCGTGTGAACGCGGCCATCAACATATTTCTCAGCATGGTCGATTACCCGATGTGCGTAATCTTGGGCCAGTCCGTCATAAGATTGCAGGGCATCGGTGTAGAGCGCGGTTTCAGCGGCGACATGGTTGCGAACGGTTTGCTGGAGCACTCCCTTCTTGCGGCTCGGAACCACCATCGTGCGAACCTTCCCGCCGCGTTCAATAATTCCCATGACAGCGGTTTTGTCTTTTCCGCCGGTACCCGTGATGCGGCGCTCCCGTTTGTCAACGTGCATATTGCGAGCTTTGCCGCCGATGAAAGTTTCATCAACTTCGACTTCGGTGCCGCTGCCGCCCATCTTCACGAAGGAACTTTCCTGCAAAGCCTTTCGAAGCCGATGCAACATGAACCATGCAGACTTCTGAGTGATGCCGAGATCGCGACCAACTTCGTAGCTGCTGATGCCGTTCTTGCAGTTAACCAGCATCCACAAAGCAGCTAACCACTTGTCCAAGCCGAGAGGTGAATCCTCAAATATGGTTCCCAGTTTTACGGAGAACTGTTTGGAGCACTCTTTGCACTTCCAGCGTTTCTGAGTCCTAAGATAATAGTGCTCTTTGTGTCCGCAAGCTGGGCACTCTGGGCCGTTCGGCCAGCGTAAAGCGGCTACGGTATCAATGCAGACTTGCTCGTCTGAGAAGTACCGAATGGCCTGTTGCAGCGTCTTTGGCTTTTCCATGCCTATTTCCTTGTAATGGCATATATGAGAGCTATCAGGCAGATGATCACAAAGGCGATCGCGCTTCCTTTGATATTCGGCCTGGGGGCTCCCGGCATGGGAAAAGAATACGTCAGATTGCGTGGTTAGTCAAGTATATTATTACCCAATATTGCGCATAATCGCTGGCCGGATAGCAGCTGCGGTCGCGAGTTTTTCCCGTAGCGGCTTAATTATTCGGGGAGGTCAGTCTGGTGAGCCAAATCGATCGAAAATGGCGCGCTCCGAAATCGCCTGCAGGAGGCTGAAGCGAGGGACCGCTCCGGTGGTGTTGGCGGGTCGCTTGTTGCGGGACCGCCTGCTCAAGCCCCAGGCGCACGTGCACTTTATCCGCGTGTGACCGCGGCCTGTTGTTCGTGCGCTTGGTTATACCGCATGGCGACATTCATGAACACTTTGCCCTTGGAGGTCTCGATCGAGATCACGAGTGCTTCGGTATCCTCGCTGCTCTTGTCGCCCTTTTCTGAGGTATGGACTTCGGGGGGATGAACTCGGAAACGGAAGCCCTGGTCATTCAGCGAGGTTACCGCGTTTCCGATGACCTGGTTGGCGAGTTCACAGACCGTCTCCCGCATTAGCTCTTCGGATTTGGGCAACTCTTCACCGGCAAAGCGGCTGGCAACGCGCATGGCCGTGTGTGGGTCGACATCAAAGATAATGCGTCCTTCGATGTCGCCGGTCACAGCGATGAGTGCGGCTACTCCCTTACGCCGATAGGCCTCCTCTTCCATACTGAGCGAGCCAATCGAGGTCGGGCACTCGAGACTGTCCGCCAGCACGGCATCGGCCGCGTTGATGAATGGCTGGATCAGCTCCATGCGCATGTTTAAGACCCCGCGCCGGCGGCAGTCGTGACCGCGGCATCTTCGCCCATCACGTACTTGATGACTTCGTACAGCACCTCGGGCTTGACCGGTTTCTGCACAAAATGCCGGGCTCCGCGTTGCAGCGCGGCGACAATGTTGTCCTGATAGCCTACTGATGAGACCATCACGATGCGGGCATTGGGATGAGTCCGTACAATGCGCTCCGCCGCCTCGATGCCTTCCATCTGCGGCATAGTAATATCCATGAGCACGATATCGGGAGTCGTTCGGTCGTACTCAGTGATCGCGGTGCAACCGTCACCAGCTTCACCCGCCAGCTGTCCGCCGAATGATTCGATCATTCGGGCCAGGTTCTTGCGCGCGAACACCGAATCGTCGACTACCAGGTAGCGAACGGGTTGACCGTCTTTCTTCTTGACTGGTGCAAACTGCTCCATACTGCCTCCTCTTGCTTTTCCACTAGGTTTCGGATTCCGGCTCGCAATCTGCTTGCCGGCACAGCTAATCTCTTCCTGCGCGAGCCGATTTCTCCTGCCGCCCACCACACTGCGCCTGCAAGGTATTTGCCAGCGCATCGAGATGTACGACTCGAGTGGCAAAACCACGCTCAATGGCGGCTTTCGGCATGCCGAAGACCACGCACGAATCTTCGCTCTGAGCGATGGTCATTCCGCCCGCCCGTTTCACCTCGCCCAGCCCGGAAGCGCCATCCTCGCCCATCCCGGTCATCAGAACAGCCACGGCGCGCGAACCAAATTCTTCGGCGAGGCTGCGAAACAGAATGTCGACCGACGGCCGGTGTCCGTTCACCCGTGGCTCATCGGAAAGCACCGCGACTTCGCCCAAAGGCAAACGTTTGGCCTTCAGGTGACGGTTGCCGGGACAAACCAGAGCGCGTCCGGCCAACAACAAGTCTCCGGAGACGGCTTCCTTGACGCGAATTGCGCATGATTCGTCGAGGCGCCGCGCGAACATGTCGGTGAATCCTTCCGGCATGTGCTGCACGATCAGAATGCTTCCGGGAAAATCGCCGGGCAGCTTCGAGAGCACGTGTTGTAGAGCGTTCGGTCCGCCGGTCGAAATACCAATGGCGATCACTCGCGTGGCCGGACCACTGGGCAGGGCCGCTTTGATCGCGGGACCAGGTTCGGCCAGGGGGCGAATGGCGATTCCCTTGCTTTGCGCCGCCGCCTTGATTTTGCTGATCAGTTCGCCGGCGATGTCCGGCATGTGCCCGGAGGCTTCTTGCGGCTTGGCCACGAAATCGAAGGCGCCAAGCGCCAGAGCTTTCAGTGTGATCGATGCACCTGCCGTCGTGTGCGAGCTGACGACAATCACCGGCAAGCCATACTTGCGCATGATAGCCTTGAGCGTGTCGATCCCGTTGAGGCCCGGCATTTCCAGGTCGAGGGTGATGACCTGGGGGCGCAGTTCCTCGATCTTCTTTAATGCGAAGTTGCCATCCATGGCGGTGCCCACAACCGCGATGGCACTATCCCGCTCTAAAATCTGAGGGATGAGCTTCCGCATGAGTGCGGAGTCGTCCACGACCAAGACTCGGACCGCTCCGCTCATGGTTCCACCACGGTTGAGCCAGGAGGCGTGCTTCTACGGGCCTGATATTCGGAGTGGGAGAACAGCAATCCCGAGACCACGGCGCCGGCATCTTGCGGACGCATGCGGCTGACGCGTTCAACAATTGCGGCGAGATTGAGAATCAGAACCACGCGTCCATCGCCGAGGATGGACGCGCCGCTGACTAATTCGGTAGCCACCACCTGGTCATCCAGGGCTTTGATGACCAACTCTTCTTCGCCCGCTAACCCATCGACGATCAGCCCCAGCTTTTTGTCGCCCGCGGTAGTCACCAGCAGGAAGAACTTGCGATGCAAGCTGTCGGGGCCTGAAGGCGCATGTCCCAGGCGCACCAGAGGCAAGATCTGATTCCGCAGCTGCAGCACTTCATGGTTATCGACCTGGTGGACATCGGCTTCGGTGGCGCGGGCAATTTCCGCCACGGCATTTAAGGGGATGGCATACAGGCGATTTTCTATGGTGAACATCAGCGCCTTGATGATGGCTAGAGTGAGCGGCAGCTTAAGGCGGAAACGGGTCCCCTGTCCGGAGCGGCTTTCGACCGTAACCGAGCCTTTCAGGCGATGCAGCACGCTCTGCACCACGTCCATGCCCACGCCACGCCCGGAAATCTCGGTCACCTGTTCCGCCGTGCTGAACCCGGGACGGAAAATGAACTCCAGAATCTCAGTTTCGCTCAGTTCGGCGCATTGCGCGGAGGTGAGGAGGCCTGAGGCGATGGCCTTGGCGCGGACCTTCTCGACATCAATTCCGCGGCCGTCATCGCTGACCTCTACCATCACCTGATTTCCTTGATGATAGGCATCGAGCGTGATCGTGCCGCGCGGCTCCTTACCGGCTTTCACCCGTTCCTCCGCGCTTTCAATGCCGTGGCCGATAGCATTGCGCACAACATGGGTGAGCGGCTCGGCCAAGCAATCGAGAATGCTCTTGTCGAGATCCGTATCCTGTCCGCTCAGCACCAGCTCGACATCCTTTCCGCACTGTCGCGCCACGTCGCGCACGATTCGAGGGAAGCGGCGAAACAGCTGCTCGACGGGAACCATGCGGATCTTCATGACCGCGCGCTGCAGATCATTCAATACCCGCGATTGAAAGGCCATGGCATCGGAAAATCGATTGCGCAGTGCCTCTTTGGGATAACGGCGGGAGAACTCGGCAACCGTTTGGTGCAGCATCGATTTGCCGATGATCAGCTCTCCTACCAGATTCAGCACGTTGTCAATGCGCTCGGCATCGACGCGCAGAATGTTTTCCATGCTGGGGATGCCAGCCGTAGGTGCCGGCGGCGGCGATTCCGACGTGGTTCCCGATTCCGGGGCTTCGTTGGCGCATGCTGCAGCGGGCATTGCCAGCTCGGGTGGTGGTGCAGGCGAAGGCGCGGCGGCAACTTTTGCGCCCCGAGACCTGGCCGGCTGCAGTGCTTCGACGGTCACCTTGGCAACAATCGATGGAATATGGCACTTGCCCTGAAGTTGTTGGACTGATAGTTCGCTGGCCAGAGCTGCTTCAATGGTTCTGCTGGAATTGTGGCTGGCGCCCGGCTCGGGACGGATGGCGAAAATTTCTCCGGCTGCGGCGAGAGCGTTGTGCACAAGCTGCCGGCCGGCCACGGGCATGGCACAGTGGGGGTCGATGAGCACGGAAACTTGATAAATAGTGCGGCCCTGCTGCAGGGCGTTGCGTATCGCCAGTTGCTCGTATTCGCTCCAGGCGAAATGCAGGCTGCGAGCGACGCGCTTTTTCCGGCCGCGTGATTTTGTCGCTTCCGGCTGCTGGGCCAGCTTCTGAATGCGCTCCCGCAGTCCGTCAGCTGGCTTCACGGAAGTGCCTTCCCGGTAAGACGCGAGCATGGCCTCAAATACATCGGCCGCGGCTAGCGCCACCTCCGCCAGTTCGGTGGGGCTCCCAGGCCCCACTTCCAGGGCAAGTACGTCTTCGAATTCGTGCGCCAGTTCGCTCAGTTCGCGGTAACCACAAGCCGCGGAATCGCCCTTTAAAGTGTGCACTGTGCGGCGAATGCTGCGCACGATCTCACGATCGGAGGGATTCTGCTCAAGATGCAAAGCGTCTGCGTTGAGAGCCTGCAGGAGTTCTTGCGCGCTCTCAAAGAACAGTTGCCGCAGCTCTGCCGCGCGATCGTCGGAAGGGCCACTCAATCGCTCACCTCAATCCTTTGATATGCAGTTCCATTCTGGCGGTGCACCATGGCAAATCGCTCGGTCAGACCCAGCAGGCTCTCGGCGTGGCCGACAAACAGGAAACCTTCCGCATTCAAACAGCGATAGAACTTGTCGATGAGCCTTTTCTGCTCCGGCTCATCGAAGTACATCATGACATTGCGACAGAAAATTACGTCGTTGTGCTGCGGCAGGTATTCGGTCTTGAGATTGTGAAAGTCGAAGTGCACCAATTCCTTGACCGCTTTCTTCACCGCGTAGTGGTCGCCCACCTTGTCGAAGTAGCGCAGACGGTAACTGTAGTCCACGCTTTGCATCTGTACCTCCGAGTAGGCCGCTTCCTGCCCGGCGCGTAATACTGAATAGCTGATATCGGACGCCAGAATCTCCAAATGCCAGGGCGGCGGAATCAGGGGGCGCGGAGGTGTTTCGGACAGGGGAAGTGAATTACGTAGGCAGTAATAGGCCAAGGCATCGGCGATGAGCATGGCTAGGGTATACGGTTCCTGGCCGGTCGAACACCCCGCACTCCAGACTTTGAGGCTGTAATCGCGGCGAGCCTGTTTCTTGTGAAGTATGTCGTCGAGAACAAACTTATGAAACAGGTCAAGCTGCGCTTTGTTGCGGAAAAAGCTGGTTTCATTTACCGTTAGGTTCTCGAGCAAGCGGGATAACTCGGCTTTTCCCTCATCACTGATAAGCAGGCGATAATAGCTGTAGAAGGAGTCAAGCTGGCATTCCTTCAGCCGGCGATAGAGGCGGTCCTGCAGGAAATGAGTGCGGCGCTCATCGAAATGCATGCCGCATTCCTGGTAGACCAGGGTTTGCAAAAGCTTCAACTCCGCCGCCGTCATGGGCGTTGCCAGAGCCGAACTGCTCATTTGGTTTGCCGTTACGCTCACCCCACTCGTCTCCTATTTCGCGGCGGCTCCGCGAGCGCTCATCCCTTCCGGTTTGCCGTTTAATGATTTTTCGTCCCGCTTTGGGCCGGCCTGCGCGAGCAGTTTGTTCATGTCGAGGAGCATGATCAATCGTCCTTTGTACTTCCCCAGACCGGTCACGCAATTCAACCCACCCTCTTCAAAAACGGCGGGCGCCCCTTCCACGTCCTCGGCAGGAATCTTCAGAACGTCGGAAGCCGAATCGACGATCAGGCCGGTAAGGCGGCCATTCGATTCGACGACCAGGATGCGGTTCTTTCGATTGTTGGTATTTTCCTTGAGGCCGAAGCGCTTGCGCAGATCGATCACCGAGACGATCTTGCCACGCAGGTTGATGACCCCCTCGATGTACTCAGGAGAGTCAGGAACCGTCGTAATCTCAGTGACGCGCACGATCTCGTGCAGCGAGGCGATGGGCACGCCATAGGTCTCGCGACCCACCTGGAACCCGACAATGTGCAGTTCGCGGCTCATGCTTTGCTCCGGCTAGGATCGCGATGCAGAGGCGGCCCGCGTCAGCTTGGTCGCCTTCTCTTCCGGGAAGCTGCGATCGGGGTAGCGTCCCGTCTCTTCAAGGGAGAAGCGGTGCATGGACTCGAGCAGCTCGCGCGACATACGCGACATCTGTTCCGCCGAAGCAGCCAACTCAGTAGATCCGGAGGTCGACTGCTGAATCAGCTCGCGCATACGTTCCATGGCCTTGACTACGGCCTGCGCGCCCGAGGCCTGCTCCTCCACGGCAGAATTAATTTCGTGGGTGATCTCGTTGAGCCGGGTAGTGGCGCGCGCAATCTGCGATGAGCCGTGCGATTGCTCGTTGGTAGCGGCACCGATTTCCTGGGCGAACTTGTACACTTCCGTGACCACGTTGGAAATTTTCTTGAGTGCCGTATTCAGCTCGCCGCCGAGCTCCAGGCCTTCGTTGACGATGGTAGTGCTGCGGTCCATGTTTTCGACCGCTTTGCGGGCTTCCTTTTGAATGCTCTGGATGAGTTCGGATATTTCTTTGGTCGATTGCGCGGACTTTTCGGCCAGTTTTCTGACTTCATCGGCCACCACCGCGAAGCCAAGGCCGTGTTCACCGGCACGCGCCGCTTCGATGGCCGCATTCAATGCCAGCAAATTCGTCTGCTCCGCCAGGTCGTCGATGACTTCAATAATTTTGCCGATGTCGTCGGCCCTTTGGCCCAGAACATCGATGATTTCGCCCGAGCTGCGGATTGTGGTGTTGATGCGGTTCAGACCATCCGTTGCCTTGTCCATGGTGCCTATGCCGTTGTGAACTTCTTCCCGCGAACGGTTGGAAATATCGAGAAGAACCTTAGCCGTATCAGCCACGCGTTGGATGGAGGCGACCATCTGATCGATCGAGGCTGAGGTCTCGCTCACGCTTGAGGCCTGAGTCTGCGTGCTCTTGACCATGTTTTGCACGTTGACGCTCATCTCATGCATGGTGCTGGTTACTTCGTCGATGGCGGAAGAAGCCTGCAAGCTGATCTTGGCAGATTCATCGGAAGCGCCGGCCACCTGATTGGAGCCGCTGGCGACCTGCGCGGAAGCATCGCGCACGCTCTTTACCAGGCTGCGCAGGCCTTCGACCATTCTGCGGAAGGCATGGCCAAGGGTGTCGTTCTTCGACCGGGGCTGCACTTCAATTGAGAGGTCGCCGCCCGCAATTGCTTCCGACAAGCTGGCCATTTCTTTGAGGTACTTGACCATGTTGCTGAAAGTACGAGCTAGCTCACCCACTTCGTCGGATCGTTGAATGTCAATGGTGTGGTCGAGATCGCCAGAATTGCCGATCTGGCGGGCCACATTCATCAAATTCAAGAGCGGTTCGGAAATGGAACGCGCCGTGCGGTAGGCGATGAACAGACCGAGCCCCAGGGCAATCAGGGTGCTAATCAATGCCGCGATCATGGTGGCCGTGGTCGCCGCCTCATCCGACTTGCGGCGTTCTTCGAGATTCTTCTTGCTCTCCCGATCGGCCACATCCAACGCTTCGGTCGAGTTCTTCACCCAGGAAGAAGCATCCTTTTGCAGATAGAAGATCTGCAGTTCGGCAACCGTCACGTTGCCGGCATCGACCTGCTTGCGTTTATCGACCAAGGGGGCGGCGAAATCTCTGGCCCACTCTTGCTCGAGCTCCTGTACTTTTTCGAGCGCCGCTTTCTGTTGCTCCGAACTAGTCAGCCCTAAAGCCCTGCGAATGTCCTCATTAAGGGTGCGAATGCCATCATTCACCCGCTCCATCTCGCGGGTATCGCCACTGAGCAGATAGTTGCCCAGATACAGGCGGTTTTGCATCATTTGGAAGCGAATGCGGTCGGTCGCATCGGATAAGTCCATGGTCTGCTGAGTCGCCGCTTTGGCAGAGCGTTCCCGCTGCACCGCCCACCAGGTAACCGCGAACAGCACGATGACCATCGCCAGGACGGCTCCAAAGCTGAAGTAGAGTTTCTTGCTAATTGTCATTGCTATTCCTCCCTACTCTTCGACTCCTGGCAACACGTTGGCAAGAGCATGGCTGCGCTCCTATCCTCAATTGTCCGGCTTAAACTTGAACTCGACGATTCCACTGTCCTCGTTAGGCGCAGTTTCAAATTTCCATCTCTTAAGCGCATCCTCGGCGGCGCTGACCAGCAGGGGATGCCCGCCGATCGCCTTCGTGCTCTTTACCGTGCCGTTAGGGGCGACGACCACCGCCAATCTGACCGTGCCCGTGATGTTCATGCGGCGCGCGATCTCAGGGTAGGTGGGAGCAACTTTGGACTTAACTTTACGCGTGATTTCCATATCTTCGCCCAGGGTGCGAGCCGGGTGCAGGATCTGGCTAGCGGCGGCCAACAGCAAGCTGGCCACCAGCAGTCGTCTCATAGTGGAAGCAGACACAACTCCTCCTTGATCGAGAAGCAGCGGAGGCCAAAATGCACGGTGCCTGCCAGCGCAGCTTCATTTGCCGCTGGTCATCAATGCCTGCAAGTAAGTCTATGGAGAAATGAGTTTTAGGCGTAGTTACGAAAGTTTGGCGCGAGCTTGCTCAGCGTCGGGCAAGTCTCACAGCAATCGCTGACCGGGCATGCTGGCTCTCAGGTTGAGACCAGACAACAGCGGACGCTCCCGGTTGACCAAGGTAACTTTCATATTTCGGCACCCGGAGGCTTATTCGCTTGACTCAAAATGAGATGGCGAGATACTTTCCCCTTACCCCCTATAGGCTTACGTAGTAGTGTGCGAGGTGAATCGGACCAGAGTGTCCGAATTAAATGCGCGTCGCCAATACCACCACCCACGCCCCGGAGATGGTTCGTTTCGAAGATCGTCATTGGATTGAGATCTTCGACGCGATCTCGGATTTTCTCCTGATCCACGATGATGAGGACAAGGTGTTGCACGTGAATCGGGCGCTGGCAAATTCGATCGGAGTGGACCCGGCGCAGCTCAGGGGAATCGGCGTGAACGCCCTTCTGGCGACGGGGACAGAACTGCCACCACCTTGCTGTCCCCTGTGCCGCACCTCGTCGCAGCCCGATGAGTTTGTCGAGAACATTCTCGATCGAACCTACCTTATCTCCACCTCGCGCATTCATGGCACAAGGGAGGACGGTGATGAGATCATCCACGTTCTTAAAGACATCACCGACCGCCAGGAAGCCGAGCGGCGCTATCGGGAACTACTCGACAACATTCAGGAAGGTCTTTTTTTCACCAGCCCCGATGGGCGATTCATCGATGTCAACGAGGCACTGGTCCGGATCTTAGGTTATGACAGCCGGGAAGAGCTGCTCGATGCCGACATTCCGGACCGACTTTATTCTTCCCGGGAAAGACGGGAGAAGCTGTTTGCCCAAGTTGAACAGCAAGGCTCGGCGCGCAATCATCACGAGACGCTGCGCCGCAAGAATGGATCCCTAATCCATGTTCTTCTGAACATTTTTGCCGTCCGCGATGTGGAAGGCCGGGTGGTGCAGTTGCGAGGGCTAATGCTCGACATCACCGACCTGAAGAACTATCAGGCCGAACTGCAGCGCGAACGGGATTTCTCGGGCAAGATCCTCAACAACACGCAAAGTCTGATTCTGGTGGCCGATACCGCGGGATTGATCAGCTATGCCAACCGGCGCTGGTACGAAGCCGGAGGCTACGGGCGAGATCAGCTGGTAGGGCAGCCTCTGACCAAGCTGATTGCAAGCTCGCGCCGCACTGCGATGCAGGAGGCTCTGCGGGCCACTTTGGCCGGCCAGCAAGTGGATAATCTCGAACTGCCGGTTATGCGCGCGGATGGGCGCACCGGCCAATTTTCCGTCAATCTTAGTCCCATGCGGGACGAGCAGGATCAGGTTACCAGCATTGTCGTGGTCATGAGTGACATCACTGACGCCGCCCTGATTCAGGCCAAACTGGTGCACACGGAAAAAATGGCGGCCGTCGGACAGCTGGTGTCCGGAGTGGCACACGAAGTGAATAACCCCCTGACCGCCATTTTGGGATTTGCGGACTTGCTGATGGACAATCCGGAGCTGCCGGACTGGGCGCGGAAAGATCTGCGTGTGATTCTGCAGGAGGCGACCCGGACGAAACAGATCGTGCAGAATCTGCTGAGCTTTGCGCGCCAGATGCCGCCACAGCGGCAATCGCTCGAAATCAACGGCATTCTCATCCGCACCATTCAGCTGCGCTCGTACGATTTTGCCAGTCATGGCATTGAAGTGGCGGAGAATTTCGCCGACCACCTCTCGCCGGTCATCGGCGATTCGCATCAGCTGCAGCAGGTGTTTCTTAATATTCTCAATAACGCTTACGATGCGGTACGCGGGACCGGCCGGCCGGCACGCATCCTGGTCCGGAGCAAGCAGGTGGGCGGGTCGATCGAGGTGTCGTTTCGCGACAATGGGGGGGGAATCGCTCATCCGGAGCGCATTTTCGATCCCTTTTTCACCACCAAAGAGGTGGGCAAGGGCACAGGGCTCGGACTGAGTATCTGCTACGGCATTGTGCGCGAGCATGGCGGCGAGATCAGTTGCCATAACAACGAAGACGGCATCGGGGCCACCTTCCTGGTGCGTCTTCCGGCAGCGGGCGAACAGGTAACCTTACCCTCTTCCCGGGGAGCACTACCGGCATGACCAGCCCGCTGCCCAAGGCGGAGCAATTGCCTGTGCTGCTGATCGAGGATGAGCCTTCCGTAATGGCCTATGTGCAAGCTGCGCTCGAGCGCGGAGGCTACAAGGTGGTCGCGTGCGAGTCCGCGGTGCAAGGCTTAGACATGCTGGCCTCGGGCAATTACCTGGGAGTGGTCTCGGATATGCGGACGCCCGGCGGAATCAATGGCGCCGATGTGCATGCCTGGATTGTTGAACATCGGCCGGAGCTGGCCTCGCGCATTATATTCATCACCGGCGACATTGCTAATGAGGAGACGGTCGAGACTTTGCGCAAGACCGGAGCACCCTGCGTGGAGAAGCCTTTCCGCGTCCAGCAGTTCATCGAGGTGGTGGAAAGCACGCTGGCAAGAAGCGAGTGAGTGACGAATTCAAAATTCGGCTGTTAATCGTCGACGATGAGCAAAGCATTCGGCGGCTTTGCAGAAGGGTGGGAGAATCCCTGGGTTTTGCTTGCCGGGAGGCAGACAGCGGGGAGTCGGCATTGGCGGTGCTCGAAGATGTGCCTGCCCACATGATCCTAACCGACATGGTCATGCCGCGAATGACCGGATTAGAGTTCCTGGAAGCCGCTAAGAAACTTTACCCCCGCACCGAAATTGCGGTCATGACCGGCCATGGCTCGATCGAGACCGCGGTGCAGGCGATGAAATTGGGCGCCTATGATTACATCAGCAAGCCCTTTTTGCCGCTGGAGGAGCTGCGGCTATTCCTACGGCGCATGGCGGACAAGATCTATCTGGTCGAAGAAAACCAGTACTTGCGGGAACGGACTAACGCGGAAACTGAACTGCACGGCATCGTGGGCAACTCGGCAAAGATTCAGGAAGTCTTGCGCATCGTCTCGCGACTAAAAGATACCCGCACCCCCGTGCTGATCACCGGTGAGAGCGGGACAGGCAAGGAACTGGTGGCGCGCGCTATCCATTTTCACGGCTCCTTTGCCGCGCAGCCCTTTGTGGCGGTTGATTGCGGTTCGCTCGTCCCCACCCTGATCGAGAGTGAACTGTTCGGCTATCAGAAGGGAGCGTTCACCGGAGCCATAAAATCGAAACATGGGTTATTTCAGTCGGCCAGCGGAGGAACGATTTTCCTCGACGAAGTGGGCGAGTTGCCGCTCGAAATGCAAGCCAAGCTGCTGCGGGTCCTGCAGGAAAAGGAAGTCCGGCCGGTGGGAGGCAACCAACCCATCAAGGTGGATGTACGAGTGATCGCCGCCACCAACCGCGATTTGGAAGCCGCCTATCGCAATGGCACGTTCCGCAAGGATCTTTACTTCCGCCTGAACGTCGTCACCGTGCATCTGCCGGCACTGCGCGAGCGCCGCTCCGATATCGCCATGCTGGTGCACTGGTTTTTGGATCAGCTCGCCCCCGGTGAACCGGTGGCGCTAACCAACGCTGCCATGAAGTGCCTGCTCGAATACGACTGGCCGGGCAACGTGCGGGAGCTCGAAAACTGTATGGAGCGGGCCATCGCCCTGGGTGACCGCAACACCATTGACGTCGGAGATCTGCCCCCCGGCATAGCCGAGGCCTCGGTCGCGTCTGCGGAGCCAACCATCCCGGCAATGCTCACTACCACCGATCTTGAAGATATTGAGCGAGCCACCATCCAGCGGGTATTCGAGCAGGTGAAGGGAGACAAGGTTCTGGCCGGCAAGATGTTGGGCATCAGCCGGGCCACGCTTTATCGCAAGCTGAAGCGCTATAACATAAAGCCTTCCTCTCCCTCCCTCTCGAGCCAGTCGCTTCCGTCATTTCGGGCCGCTCGCGTTCCCGAGCAAGCCGGCTGAGATTTTGTTTCAAACTGAGACGCTCGGACCTGGAAAATCTGCCACGGACGCGCCGTTGCGACCCGCGGTCCACGATAAATCAGTAGTTTAGCAGGGACAGAGCCTTTGCTTCGCTTTGGTGTTGCTCGTGCACGTGGTGCCTGCGAGGTTCTCCAGTTCCGGGAGGCTGCTCGCTCGGAGCTCGATGAATCCGCGCGCCCGGCGAGGTGATCTGTGCCACTTGACACGGCGACCGGTGTCCGCGAAAGGGCGGTAAACCGACTGGCCAAGTTCTTTTCCGC
>JAFATF010000303.1 GCA_019244045.1 Acidobacteriota bacterium | reverse complement strand
TTAGATCTGGTGGAGGCCAATCGGCGGCAGCTTTCGGCAGCAGGCGTGCCGGCCAATCATGTGGCAGCCTACCAGCTATGCACCGGCTGTCGCACCGACCTACTGTTCTCTCATCGCGCAGAGCAGGGCAGGACCGGGCGCATGATGGCGGTCGCTGGCTTGCGGCCTTAGCCCAAGTTCGTCAGTAAGGGTGTCAAGTTTTCAACTTTGGTGCTCATTTTTGTGAGTGAAATTGTTTGGTTTCAGTGCCCGCGGATTAAAAACCTGCTGTAGTGCAGACCAACCCTCTTGCGCCCCAAAGTTGTCGCTGCCATGATCGGCGCAAGATGTTCCTCCGCCACCACGGGCGCATTCGAAATGGCAAAGAGCACAGCTATTGGTCGTTAGTAGAGACGGTGCGCACCGCCGATGGCCCCCGGCAGCGCACGCTTTGCTATCTAGGGGAGCTGAACGGATCAGCGCACGCTCGCTGGCAGAAAACGATTGAGGTTTTTAATGAACAGGGTGAGAGCACGCAGCTCAGACTGTTTCCTTCTGGAGTCGAGGTGGCCGATGATAGTCAGGTCGCGCGCGTACTGGTAAAGAAGGTTCGAGTAGAGCGCACGCGCAAATTCGGCGACTGCTACTTGGGATGGGAGCTGTGGAAGCGGCTACAGTTGGACGACTTTTTCGCCCGCCACCTGGACGGAGACCAGGCGGATGTGCCGTGGTCGCGGGTAGCGGCGGTATTAGCCATCAACCGGTTGTGTGATCCGGGCAGCGAACTGGCGGTGGAGCAACACTGGTATCCTTCGACGGCGCTGGAGGAGCTACTGCATGTCGAGAAAGACAAGATCAATGACACGCGACTCTATCGCTGCCTGGATCGCTTGTTACCGCTCAAAACGAAACTCGAACAGCATCTAAAAGAGCGCTACGGGGAGCTGTTTCAGACGCAGTTTGATGTGCTGCTCTATGACCTGACGAGCACGTACGTGGAGGGAGAAGCGGGAGGCAATCCCATGATGCGGCGCGGCTACTCGCGCGATCATCGTCCCGACTGCGAGCAGCTGGTTTTGGCCCTGATCGTAAACTGCGAAGGTTTTCCCTTCAGTTATGAGGTGTTTGATGGCAACCGGCCGGATGTTACCACGCTGGAGGTGATTCTACGCACGGTAGAGCGCAAGTACGGGAAGGCACGACGGGTCTGGATCTTCGATCGTGGAGTAGTCAGCGAAGACAACTTGGCAGCCATCCGCCGGCATGGCGGACAGTATCTGGTGGGAACACCGCGCCGTCAGCTCAAGCAGTTTGAGGCGGAGTTGTTGAAAGGCGATTTCGAGAGAATTCGGCCGGACGTGGAGGTGAAGCACATCCCCATTCCGGGTGGGGAAGAGACCTACATTCTGTGTCGCACGATGGGACGTAAGGAAAAAGAGAAAGCCATGCGCGGCCGTTTCGTGGAGAAGATCGAAAACGCTCTTGGTGGTCTGGAGAAGCGAATTGCGCGAGGCGCGCTGAAGGATCGCCTCAAGATGGAGCGCAATCTCGGACGCATCCAAGCTTGTCATCCCCACGTGGCGGATCTCTACGAAATGACCATCGAGGAAAGTAAACAAGGCACACGCCTGGTCTGGCGACAAAAACCGGAACAACAGCAATGGCTAGAGGCTCGCGAAGGAGCGTATCTCTTACGCGCGAATCTGACGGCTGACTCTGCGGCGGAACTTTGGAAGCAGTACATCCAGCTGACCGAAGTGGAAGCGGCATTTCGTACACTTAAGAGCGAACTGGCCATCCGACCGCTCTTCCATCAACTGGAAAAACGAGTGAAGGCGCACATATTGGTTGCCTTTCTCGGCTACGCCCTGCTGGTAACCCTGAAGCATCTTCTGAAACGGAGTGCTTCGCAATACTCGCCAGCGGAAGCCCTCAAATTTTTAGCGGCATTGCACAGCGTAGATATCGTACTGCCAACTATCGAAGGAAGAGAGATTTGGCTGCGCCGTATCACCAAATTAGACGACCATCAGGAGAAGATTCTTCATCAGCTCCAAATGCAACTGCCGGAACGACTGGAACCCATCCAGATTCAAAATGTAGTGCAGACCGCGCCATAGGCGACACTGATTTCAAAGCAGATAGCTCTCCTTTTCGCCGCCTACTGACGAACTTGGGCAAGCGCGCGCACGTGCAAGTGCCTGTTGAGGTGGTGGGCGCGCAAAATCGGCCCCCGCGGCTGATCCTGGCGTGACGGCGGTGCTGATTTTCACCACTTGATCCGAACGATTGCTGGTTGACAGCGGATGCCTGGACAGCGGGCCAAAGTGAGATGCTAAATTTTTCGGCTGCTTTCCCCCTCCTTCGCCGGTTGCCTGCGATTCACGCTCAAGGTAGGCCCGGCAGCGCGAGTGCTTTCTTTGTGCCCTCTTGCAACATGGATGGGACCTAGGGAGAGGATTTTCTGCCCCAAAGCCGGAAAAGAGTTGCCCAGGTCATCGGTATATGCCAGCCCGTCCTGGCAACTGATTTCAGAGCCGGGGTCGGTGCTGGCTTCAAGAGTGAGGATGATTAACTTATGGGTAGCGCCCAGGCGCATTCAGCCGAACCACGTGGCCAGTGCCCAGCTCATATTCGGCTTCAATGACGCTCAGCTTGCCTGACTTGACTGCAATGCGGATGATCTCGCTATTCGCCAATAAGTCTAGCGCGCTCTGGTGAATGTTTTCCCGTATGGCCAATTCAATCAGTTCATCACCCTTGGCACGGGCTTTCGCCTGAGCCACGGCGGGATGGATTTTTTCCATGATGGCTTTAAGGTTGCTACTTGGCATCTTTTCGCCCGAACAGGCAGCAATCACCGCGCCACATTTCTGATGCCCCACGAGCACCAGCACAGGACTATGCAGATGCTCGACGGCGTACTCGATGCTTCCGAGTGCGACCGCGTCCGCGACATTTCCCGCGGTTCGCACCACGAAGATATCTCCCAGGCTTTGGTCGAAGATCAGTTCAGGACCAACCCGGCTGTCGGAACAGCAAAGCATGATCGCCTTGCAAGATTGTCCTGACGCCAGCTTCTGGCGAAGCGAGATCAGAGCGCGGGCCTGCGGCGTGCCGGCGACAAATCGACGGTTGCCTGCCATCAGGCTGTCCCAGGCTTCGCTTGCTAAATGAATGGTCTCACTAAGCATGCGGTGACTCGGATGTAAGCGCACTTCCCGACCCTTGTGCGACACGGCAAGAGGCCAGCAACAGCAGGGAGACTAAGAGCGAGAACCGGCGTCATTAACCTTGTGCCAGATGTTATCGAGCTCAATCGTCGTACTCGGGAAAAAGATGATCCTCAGTTCGCTGGGGAATCGCGAAACAATTGCCGCCCTATTCTACCAAGCCGTCACGACCTGTGATGTGCCCTAACGTGAACCTGCGATTTTCCGCCGACGGTTTCAGGCTGGGATGTCAGAGCATTCCTTCCGTTCCCCACAACTCATTTTCACATCAGTCCCCGTTAAAGGACTGCAAGCCGCAGGTATGAGCCGGTGCGTCAGCTGCTGATACTCGCGGGCTGATTTGCCGTAGTGCGAGGTCCGTGGTCCGGGACGCGCAATTGGGAAAACTAGGGTCGGAAGGCTCGCAGCAGAACGAAACCGCTTGCACCCGCCCGTCCCGCTTAAAACTCTGCCCGAAGGAGGATGGCCGATAGTGGCGCCGTAGCTCGGGTGGCAATGGAAGGCGCACCTAAACCATTCCTCCCGAAGGGAACGAGGGGGGTTTACCGGCTACTCCCTTGGCGCTTGTTCGATCCACCCTCCGCCATATCGGTCGCGGTCTGACGCATCACTTCGAGAAAAGCGCGGGCTTCGCGGCCAAGCGGTCGCCGGCGCGGATGGATGACATCGAGGCTTCGGCCCAGAGGTTCGGCGTCGATGATGCGGACGACGCTGAGGCGGCCAGAACGAATCTCGCGCAGCATGGCGAGTTGCGGAAGAAAGGCCAGGCCCAGCCCGCGCTCCACCATTCTTTTCGCAGTTTCGATCGAATCCACTTCATAGACGACGTTAGGAACGAGTCCTGCCCGCCGAAACAGGCCTGAGGTCAGCGTCCAGTCGCTCGATCCGCGCTCATAGAAAATGAGAGGCCAGCTGGCTACTTGGTGCAAGCGCGCCTGGCGAGAACGCCGGTGTTTTGCGTGCGTAACCAGCAAGAGCGGGTCATCGCGCAGGCTAAAGGTCTCAACCTCGGGATGCTGCAGCGAGCGGGCCAGGCCGATCTCGGCCTCTCCTCCCAAGACCATCTCCAGCACGGCCTTGGAGTGACCCGAGCGGATTTGGATCTGAACCTTGGGATGGGCATATTGAAAACGCTGCAATACGTCGGGAAGAAAATAGAGCGAAATCGAGAGCGCAGAGGCGATCTGCAGCGGGCCTGCGCTGCCGGCGCGCTGCTCGTGAACCGCCTGGCGGGCGAGCGAGGCGGTCTTGAGCAGTTGTTCGGCATACGGCTGCAGCGTCTTGCCCGCAGCCGACAGGGCGAGACCAGTGCGTGAGCGGGCAAACAATCGTACCCCGAGCGATTCCTCAAGCGCCTTGATACGGGCGCTGACCGCCGGCTGACTGACGCGCAAAGCATCCGCGGCACGGTGAAAGCCACCAAAGGTGGAAACGGCAAGAAAGGTCTCGATCTGATCAATTTCCATAGGTTGGCGCGGGGACCCTCCCGAGGCGGCCTAGCGCTCGGCTGCACCTCTGGCTGTGGTGATGCTCATTGGGACGAAATGTTTGCTTATTGTAAGTAGCAATTCTGATAAAGAAATTTTATCACGCTGATTCAAACGTTCCGTTTGACCGGAAACCAGACCTGACCCAGAATCTCGACGTGGACGACCGTGAACTGGTTCTCGATCAGCACTCAACAGCATGCCCTTCCGGCTCCGCCGGTCGATGCCTGAGAGGTGCAGGAATGGCTGCTGCAAATCTGATTGCTGGTCGGGGCGTCGGTTTTCGTATGAATACGGCCCCGCCCGGCTTTGAAGCACAGCGTGATCTGCCCCGAGGCTTTTTGGAATTTTTCTCCAATCTTCACCGCCGCTTTACTCCTTGGCAACAAGAACTCATTGCCGAGCGCCGGCGGGTTCTTGAGGAGTCGCTTGAGGGCAATAAGCCCGCGCACTGTTTTCCCTCCGGGGCCGTTCGCAACGGCTGGCGCATCGAGCTGCCCGACTGGTGTCAGGATCAGCGCAATCAGGTGATGGTTGCAGCCGATGATACCGAACTTGTGGTGAAGATGCTCAACTGCGGCGCCCCCGGGATAATCCTGGATTTGGAAGACATGATGGCCAATGAGTGGGAGCATCACCGCGTGGGCATCGAAAATATTCTGGCCACCCTCGCCGGGACGCTCGCTTATTTCGACAACAAGCGCGAGCAACTCACAGGCATTCAGCCCAGCCCGACGGTCATCTGGATCCGCCCGCGGGGACTGCATCTTCATCAGGCGGGAATTGTCGAGGATGCGATCACGTCCGCAGCGTTGTTCGACGTGGCCCGCATCGCCTACCAGATTGACCCGGCAGAACTCAAGCATCCCCTCTCGTTCTATATTCCCAAGTCGGAGTCGGCGGAAGAAGCTCTCTGGTGGCGCGATCTGTTCAAGGCCGTGGCCGAGGCGCAGGGCTGGTCGCACAGCGCACTCAAATGCATGGCCTTGGTTGAGTCCCATCCCCTGGCCTTTCAGATGGAGGAATTCCTTTACAACCTGCGCGATCATATCCTGGGCTTAGCCGTGGGGCGCCGGGATTACATGGCCAGCCTGATTCATTTCAATCTCTATGATCCCGATTGGGTTCTACCCGATCGGAACACGATTGCGCACGACGTGCCCTTCCTTAAGAATCTTGAAGACCTGATGCCGGAGGTGTGCCACAAGCGCGGCGTGCTGGCGATTGGCTCGATGACGACCTGCTATCCCTGCCGGCAAGATGTCGAATGGAATGCACGTGCCCTCAAAGTACTGGCCGGGGAGAAAAGGAGCGATGCCGATGGCCTGATGGACGGCGCCCGTACCGGCCATCCCGATCAGAGTCAGATTGCTCTCGATCAATTTCCCTATCCCAATCAGCTTGAGCGCCGCAGAGCGCATGGCGAGCGCTATCCCGACCTGCGCCCCAGAGCGCAAAATTTGGGGCAGCCAACGCTTGCCGGGACGCGTGCCGCGGTACGCGCCGCGATCCGTTATCGCAATGGCCTTCTGAACGGCCTCGGGGCCAGTCTGCTCGACGGTTCGATCGAAGACCTGGCAAGCGATCGCATTTACCGGCTGATGATTGCCCAACGCATGTGCCACAGCCGCCAGGTGCCGGTTGTGGACGAGGCGGGCAACTCTGTGGCGCATACACGGGAGCGGGTCAGGCAACTTTTTGACGAAGAGCTCGAGAATTTGCTGGCTCATGCGGGACGGGAGTTGGGCACGCCCGAAACGTTCCGTCAGGCCCGCCGAGTTTCCGAGGCGATGATCATGAGCGGAGAAATTGACCCGCTTTGATTGACTGCCACGGCCGGCTGCGGGACACTCGGGCCGGCGCAATAGGAAGAAACGAGCACACGTCGCCAAAGCAGGCGAAGGAAGGAAAGGACAAACAACGTGGCCACCAATGGAAAAACTCGCCAAAGCCAGCGCTGGAAGGGAATCGTTCGCCCATACACCACCGAGGATGTCGAGCGCCTGCGGGGATCGATTGCCATCGAACACACTCTCGCCCGCCATGGCGCCGAACGCCTGTGGGAGTTGCTCGAGAGAGAACCCTACCTGGCCGCTCTCGGCGCGCAAACCGGCAATCAGGCGATCGAGCAGGTGAAGGCCGGATTGCAGGCCATTTATGTCAGTGGTTGGCAAGTGGCTGCCGACGCCAACGATTCCGGCCACATGTATCCGGATCAGAGCCTCTATCCGGTGGACAGCGTACCCAATCTGGTGCGCCGCGTGAATCAGGCGCTGGTGCGAGCCGATCAGATTCATCACGCCGAAGGCGATGGACAGATCGACTGGTTCGCGCCCATCGTGGCTGACGCGGAGGCAGGTTTTGGGGGCAATCTCAATGCCTTCGAATTGATGAAAGCCATGATCGAAGCTGGCGCCGCCTGCGTGCATTTCGAAGATCAACTTTCTTCCGCCAAAAAGTGCGGCCACCTGGGGGGTAAGGTCCTGGTGCCCACGGTTGAGGCTATCCAGAAATTGGTGGCCGCTCGCCTGGCCGCCGACGTGATGGGTGTGCCCACGCTTATCATGGCCCGGACCGATGCCAATGGCGCGCGCTTGCTGACCAGCGATATTGACCCCCGCGATCAGCAATTCCTTACCGGCAAGCGCACCGTCGAGGGCTTCTTCTCGATCCGCGGCGGGCTTGAATCGGCCATCGCGCGTGCCCTCTCCTATGCGCCTTACGCCGACTTGCTGTGGTGCGAAACCTCCGAGCCCGATCTCGACGAGGCGCGGGGCTTTGCGCAAGCGGTGCACGCGCAATATCCCGGCAAGCTGCTGGCGTACAACTGCTCGCCTTCCTTCAACTGGAAAAAGAAACTGGATGATTCGACCATCGCGAAATTCCAGAATGAATTGGCAGAGATGGGCTACAAATTCCAGTTCATCACCCTGGCAGGCTTTCATTCGCTGAACCTGGCCATGTTTGAATTGGCGCGCAAGTATCGCGAAAAGGGGATGACCGCCTACGGTAACTTGCAGGAAAAGGAGTTCTTGAGCGAGCGTCAGGCGGGCTACCAAGCAGTCCGGCACCAGCGCTTCGTGGGAACGGGATACTTCGATCAGGTGACGCAGGTGATTGCCGGCGGAGCTTCCTCGATCACCGCCCTCACCGGCTCGACCGAGGCGGAGCAGTTCAGCGGCAAGTGTTTTGAAGCTGAACGGCCTCCCATGGCCGCCGATTAAGTCCACAAAAACCCGCCGCCAGCGCTCCTCTGCCTTGCCTGGGGCGGAGGTCTGCTTCGCTTTTTTGCAACCGAGTCTGATGCCAGGCATCTCTCCTGCATGGAGACGCTTTCTTACTCAACCATGAATTCCCCGGCGGGCCCCCTACTGCTCGCGGTTTCCGAGCGTGGTCTTGTGCTCCTGGCCTTCGCGGGCGGACAGTTCCCCCCCAACAAATCAAGATCACTGTGGGTCGAATCAAGCAATTCCATCGCGGCCTACGTCTCTGAACTGGAGGAATATTTTGCCGGCCAACGCCGCGTATTTACCCTTCCGCTCGATTTGCGCGGAACCGAGTTTCAGTTGAAGTGCTGGCATGCTCTCGAGGGGATTCCCTATGGCGAGACACGGACCTACGCGCAGATTGCCGGAGCCGTCGGTCGCCCGCAGGCGTTTCGCGCCGTCGGCCTGGCCAACAATCGCAACCCAATTGCGATCATTGTGCCCTGCCATCGTGTCATTGCCTCGGACGGTACCTTGTGCGGCTACGGCGGGGGCCTCGAGATCAAACGCAAGCTGCTTGAACTCGAAGCTCGAAGCAGCGGTTTTGTCGCGCCCCGGCTACACGCGTCTGTACGGGGTGTCGGGCCACGGACAGCAGAGGCCTAGCCGGGCCGGGCGCCATCTGCCTGCTACCCACCTCTTGCCTCTGCTCGCGGTTCAATTCCACTCTCTTTTCTGCTAACGTGCGGGGGTTCGCGGAGAGGGTTCCATTCGCACAGCCACCCGCAAAGCGAGTCTCTTCTATTTTGTCTTCGTCATGTATTCCTACACCACCGGAGGCCCGTTCGGCATTGAAGATGCCGTTACAACTTCGGGGCCGGGCATGATGCTGCTCTACCTAATGCTTGTCCCCTTTTTCTGGTGTATCCCGGTATCGCTCGTATCCGCTGAGCTCACAGGTGTCATGCCCGTCGCCGGCGGGTTCTATCGCTGGACTCGCGCCGCCTTCGGCGATTTTTGGGGATTTCTGGCCGGCTGCTGGAACTGGCTGGCTTCGTTCCTGCTGGGTGGAGTTTATGCCGTCTTATTTACCGACTATCTGGGATTCTGGTTTCCTCAAATCACCGGGGGGAAGCATTACCTCATCTCGCTCGCTCTGATCGCGGCCATCGCGTACTTGAATGTGCGCGGAATTCAGCTGGTCGGAAAATGCGCGGCGGCGTTGGAAACTGTTGTGTGGCTGCCGGTTCTTGCCTTGGTCGTGATCGGATGTGCCAAGTGGCATCACAATCCTTACCTGCCTCTAGCCGCTCCCCACCGGTCACTGTTCCAAGTATTTGGAGTTGGGTTGGCGTTGGTGCTGTGGGCCTACTCGGGTTATGAGCAGCTCTCGACCGTGGCCCAAGAGGTCGAAAGCCCACAGCGCACCTATCCCCTTGCTCTGGCCATGGTGGTGCCACTCTCGGTTGCCACCTACGTTCTGCCCACCATGGCGTCCCTAGGCGCCTTAAGCAATTGGCGCGAGTGGCACACCGGGTACTTTTCCCAGGCGGCGCGTTTGCTGGGAGGCCGGCAGCTTGGATTCTGGATGACTGTGGCCGCCATGGTAACCAATCTGGCGTTGTTGAACAGCACGGTTCTGAGCACAACGCGCATGCCCGCAGCCATGGCCGAGGATGGTTATCTGCCTCGAAAGCTGAACCAGCTCCACCCTCGATTCGGCACGCCCTCCGTCGCCATTATTACATCGGCCATCATCTATGCTCTCCTAGCCTTTCAGACTCTTCGCGGGCTGATCACGATTTATATTTGGTTGCGCTCGGCAACCACAGTGCTGACCGTGCTTTCGGCCTGGGGCCTGCGCCGCAAATATCCAGACCTGCCGCGCTCGTTTGTCGTTCCCGGCGGGCGCATGGGGCTGGGCTATGTGGTCATGGCACCGGTCGTGATGAGCGTGGTGGCGCTGCTGGGTAGTGACGCCTTTGCGCTGCACTGGGGACCGGTGGCGCTCGCTTTGGGGCCACTCGCGTATTTTCCGGCGAGTTTCTATCGACGCCATCATGGCGGACATTCTGCCACGCCGGCTCGCTGTTGAAGCGCGCGCACCGGCACGCGCATTCGAACCCGCTGGGGAATTCAGAATCCTTGTCCCCGTCACTTGCCTTCGTATGGCTGGACGGCAAAGTCGAGGGCAATCACTTGGACAGGCTCTGCGAGAATGGGTTTTGCCAAGCTCTCGCACGCCGCACGAATGCCTGCCTCATCAATTTCGCTCTCCTTTGACGGCGGCGGGGAAAGGCGACTCTGCGTGCAATTTATCGCCGCTCGATGCCGCTGCCTGGTCTACTTTCTTAAACTCAAATCAATGTAGTTAAGGGCAACGCATTGAACTTTCTTCGGCGCTGCGTGGCGCGGCAGCGCCTGCTCGACGCCTGGCCACCATTTTTTCCTGGAAAGCTGTGGGCGACGGCCCCACACTGGTAGGGCTTGCAGAAAACCGTCTATCTGTCGCTTGGTTCGAACGAAGGCGATCGCATCGCCAATCTCCGGACATGCATCGGGGCGCTCGAAGCTGTGGGTGAAGTTACCAAGGTCTCATCGTTTTACGAAACCGAGCCGGTGGAATACACCCGCCAGCCTTGGTTCCTGAATTGCGCGGTCGCACTCAAAACCGGCAAGATGCCGAGACAGCTGCTTTCGGCCGTCCTCAAAATCGAACGCCACATGGGAAGGCGCCGAACGGCCAACCCGGCCAAAGGCCCACGCCCCATCGACATCGATATCCTGCTCTTCGGTGCTCGGATCATCGCCGCCCCCAATTTGCAGGTCCCGCATCCGGCAATGCCGCGACGCCGCTTCGTCTTAGAGCCGTTGGCCGAGATCGCGGCCGACGAGCGCCATCCCGTACTTAAGCGGACCATAGGAGAACTGAGAGACGCGCTCCCTCCTGGCCAGATCGTCAGAAAGCTTGGCTGCGATTGCAGCGTACAGCCCCCGAACGAAATCCAAGATATTGACAAAAGCAATTAAATGGTTGACAGTGGCAACTATGGCAGCCGGTTCATGTGTCCCGCAAGCGCCGCCCCGGCTTTCAGACGCCATTGCCGCCGTGCGACACTTCAATCGCTTCTATACGGGCAAGATCGGTGTCTTACGGCATGGATTGCTGGACAGCCAGTTTTCTCTGACCGAAGTTCGGGTGCTCTACGAGATCGCTCATCGCCAACATGC
>JAFATF010000275.1 GCA_019244045.1 Acidobacteriota bacterium | reverse complement strand
TCTCCATCGTGAAAGGTGTGGCTTGGTCGCCTCCTTTCTATCAACCGGAGAAGCCGTTGCCTATTATTTGATGCGGCGTGTCGCCAGCTTTCGAAACAAAGACCGTCATCTAGCATAAATGGGGTTTTGCATAAGCCACGCGGTGTTTGCTCTCACTCGCCACCCTCATACTTGCGGCGGTAACTGTAATTGTTGCTGCGATACGGACAAGCCCGTTTCTTGCGGTGATTGCCACGCTTGTTGCCCTGGCGAGTGGACGGGCCGCCACACTGCGTTGGGTGCCCATCATCAATGAGCAACGATGGTACACCGAAGATTTCCGAGAGTACGAACGAATATCGAAGGATAGACGAACAGAATACAAACGCTGGAAGGAACGACTGGCTTCCACATGTCCATCCGAAGATGAGATGGAAACATGGCTAAATTGCGACAAGACACTCTTCCTCGATGAGGCCCTGCGGGGCTATCGACTGGAGTGGCGCGACATTATTGCCTATGTTTTCCTGCAGACACCCGCAAAAAGTTACAAACGAGCGCGAGTACGCGGTGGTCCCTGGCGTTATTCGAAATATGACATTCGGCTATTCCTCATCACGCAGGATGGCGTCCGTGAGATCAGCACCGAACTCGACTTCGAACGAGCTGCATTTAACGGCCAAGAGCGAAACAACTTCCGCTTCGACGCGGTCTCCTCGGTTCATGTGACCAAGACGGGCGACCTCGGATATACCTTGGGGTTGACTTTAACCAACGGGCCCACCAGGAAAATCCGTGTCACGGACCCCGAAGGGTATCAATCCGACTCCAGTGAAAGTCCCGACGCATTCTCTAAAATAAATCTCGACACGGCCGGATTCGAACCCACTTTGCATATCCTTGAAGGGATCGCCGCAGAGGGAAAAGGGTGGATCGACCGACGACCCCACACCAACGGAAATTTCGACGACCTTACACCTCTGATGACCACCGACGTCACGTTGAGGCCAGTCCCATGAACAGCGTAGATGCGACAGGTCTGTCGTCACGGGTGTTCGAGGGAGCACGCAAAGCATGTGTAGTTGTAGAACGGGTGGTATAGCATCGGTTTTGCCGAAGCCCGGGCGACTGGGGGGTTGTGTGGTGTCACTTGGATGTGACACGTTTCGCACCGTTGACCAATTCAAGTGCATGGACAATGCAGATATACAGGAGGATGCATGCGCATAGATCGGATCACTGTCCGGAATTTTAGAAATCTCGCGGATCTTGACCTTGCGTTGGATTCTGGCACTGTTATTGTCGGCGAGAATCGAGCCGGTAAGAGTAACCTCCTGTACGCGCTTCGGCTGGTTCTTGATTCATCGTTTTCCTACTCGGATCATCAGTTACGTAAAGAAGATTTTTGGGATGGATTATCGGATGGTGGTGACGACTGGGATCCGATGGCGGATGGCGAAATCATTGAGGTGTCTGTAGAGATCAGCGACTTTGAGGATGATGCGAGACTTCTAGCAGCATTGAGCGACGCGCTTTTAGAGGAAGATCCTCTAAAAGCGCGGCTTACCTACCGCTTCGCGCCGGTTGATACCGGGGAAGAGTGTCGAAGTGGTCTACGGAATTATCAGGGACGCGTATTTGGTGGGGATGATGAAGAGACCCACATCTCGCGACGACTGAGGCGGTATCTGCATGTTCAATTCCTGCCGGCGTTGCGCGATGTTGAATCTGATATTAAGAATTGGCGCAACTCGCCTCTGCGTGGTCTTTTGGAAGCCGCTGCGAGCGCTGTTGCCGAAGAAGACTTGACTGATGTTAAGCAGGCAATGAAGGACGCCAACGATCAGCTTAACTCGTTGCAGGAAATCAAAGATCTCGGTGACAGCATTTCTGCTCGTTTGGTTGAGATGGTCGGAGAAAATCAGGCAATAGAGACTGACCTTGCCGTAGCTCCAGACGATCCCATGCGCTTGATACGCAACATGCGCATCTTTGTCGACGGTGATGCGCATCGAAACCTGGCGAGCGCGAGCCTTGGTACGTTAAATGTGTTATATCTTGCGCTGCTTGAATTAGGACTGCTTACACGTCTGCGGGATTCAGATATCGCGCATGTCGTCATGGGTATTGAGGAACCGGAAGCGCATCTCCACCCGCATTTGCAACGGTTGATCTTCAGGCGTCTGCTCACTACGCAGGAAGACGCGCAGACGGTTCTAGTTACGACGCAGTCGCCGCATATCGTGAGTGTCGCCGATCCCAAGAGTCTTGTGATCTTAAGGACTGTCCAGGGGAAGACACATGCGGCAGCAGCCCGTAACGCAGATTTGGAAGAAGCAGAATGGGATGACATAGCCAGATACCTCGACGCGACAAGAGCAGAACTTGTCTTCGCCCGCCGGGTCCTACTAGTCGAGGGTTTCGCAGAACAGGTACTTGTTCCCAAGCTTGCCGCAGCGCGGGGCATGGATCTTGACAAGCTCGGGATCTCCGTGTGCGCGATCCACGGTACACACTTTTCCTCATATGTGCGTTTTTGCGAAGCGCTGGCCATCCCCTGGGCGCTGTTCACGGACGGCGACAGGGTTGATCAGCATGGTATTAGCGAGGGAAATCGCCGGGCAGCTGATTTAATGGCGACGCTTTGCAAGAATGACGAACCGGCCGAGTGTGGTATTTTCGTCGGCGCAACAACGTTTGAATATGACCTGATGAAAGACGGACCCGACAACATTCTTCCATGCATTGAGACATTGCATGAACTATGTGCCACGCCCTCGCAACAGACGATCGCCTTATGGCAAGGTCGCCCACCAGATTACGACGATTTCATGAAAATTATTGCCAACGCTGGAGGAAAGGGTAGATACGCTCAGAGGCTTTCTCTCAGAGACATTCAGCCACCGCCTTATGTGGCTGATGCAATTGATTACTTGGCGCAGCAATGAACCGTCTATCCGCTTCGGTAAACGATCTCAAAACTAATGATCGGCAGTGGCAAGCGTTCACTACCGAAGGTCACTGCATTGTTCTCGCACCACCGGGTAGCGGAAAGACAAAGCTGCTTACCACCCGCATGGCCTTCGATCTGATGAACAAGATTCCAGAACCCTACGGTGCCGCATGCGTGACACTCACCATAGCCGCCGCTGAAGAGTTACGTCGGCGTATCGAAGAATTGGGGGTCCCCGGTCGCGCAACGGTTTTCATCGGTACGGTTCATAGTTTTGCGTTGAATAGAATAGTTGTGCCCTTTGCTGCTTTGGTTGGCCGCCCCGAGCTGGCACATGCATCAATTGCAAACAAAGCAGAAGAGAAAGCCGCTTTCAATTCTGCGCTCAACAGTGTTTTTCCGCGCCGTGCCGATGACAGGGATAGACCTTGGGGTCATAGGGTGAACGCACCACCAGGAATGATACCCTATTGCTCGCCCATTCGGCAACCAGAAGGAGCCATCGTCAGTGCAGGGTACGGAACTCGTTGCTGAGGAACGGGAAAACATCTCTCGGGAGCTCGCCGCCGGT
>JAFATF010000172.1 GCA_019244045.1 Acidobacteriota bacterium | reverse complement strand
TTCAGGTCACGAGTCATCGTACCGAACTGATGCCTAACTTCCGAAGCTCTCGATCCTGCTCGATCGAAAGCAAGCGAGACCATTAGGCTGTCTTTATGTACATTCATACCGCAACAGCGCTGATAGACTATCCGCATACAGGCTTATTCTGAGCTTGGCTTAGGAGGACGTTAGGAGTAAGGGGAGTCTTCCTCTCGTGCTCTGAGAACAGTGACAATCGGTTGTGCTTTACAGCATTCAGGTCAAACTTAGCTGCGGACTCATCCCCGCCAATCTAGAAGCGACCTTCGATCCGCGCCAGGCTCAGAGGGAGCTTACAACAGTGCCTTGCATTTCGATCGGTGGTGAGAGCCCTCGATCATGAAAAACCTAGCGAAAAGGCCTGATCTACTTAGGGCACAAATCGGAAATCGATGGCAGAGGCGTCCGCGAATAGAATTTCGACAGCGCGTCTTGGCGCTTAGTTCCGCCAGCAAGGCATGAGGTTCGCCCGTGGCCCTTCGACAACCCGACCCAACGATCAGCCCGTTCATTCGCTCCCTGCCCAAGGCAGAGTTGCATCTACACCTTGAGGGATCGATCGCCCCGGCAACGCTGGTCGAGCTGAAAAGGCGGCGCGGCGTCTCGAACGGCAGTCTGGCGGACGCCGAGCAACTTTACTCGTATCAGGATTTCACCGGTTTTCTCCTCGCCTTCAAACGCGTGACCGAGCTGCTTGCGAACCCGGAGGATTATGAGCTGATCACTTATCGCCTCATGGCCGCTCTGAAGGCGGAGAATGTCTTGCACGCAGAGATTTACCTTTCGGTTGGCATATACCTTTGGCGCGAACAGAATTTCGATTTGATATTCGAAGCCCTCGAACGGGGGCGGGAGCGCGGCGCACGCGAGTTTGGAATTTCTGTGCTTTGGATCTTTGACGCGGTACGGCAGTTTGGAGCAGAAGCGGCCCGTCATGTCTCCCAACTCGCGGTACGTTACAAGGACCGGAACGTGGCTGGATTTGGCATTGGCGGCGATGAACGGCGCGCGCCCCCGGAATTATTCCGCGAGGTTTATGCTTTTTGCTCGCAGCATGGATTGCGGCTGACAGCGCATGCCGGGGAAACGTCGGGACCCGAGTCGATCTGGGGTGCCCTGAACCTTAAAGCCGAACGCATTGGACACGGCCTGAGTGCTGATCATGATCCCGAGTTACTCGACGAACTCTGCCGGCGCCAGATCCCGATCGAAATTTGTCTCACCAGCAACCTGCGTACAGGCTGCTGCCCCACCCTTTCCGACCACCCGCTGCGGCGGTATTTCGATCATGGACTCATGGTCACCCTCAATAGCGATGATCCGGCGATTTTCCGAACCTCCCTCTGCCGCGAATACGCGCTCGCCGAGCAGACTTTCGGGTTCACCCACGAACACCTGCTTGAGCTGGCGCGCAATTCCTTCGAGGCATCCTTTCTGCCAGCGGAAAAGCGGCTTGCCCTGTTGAATTTGTTTGACGCTGCCACTGGTCAGCGTTAGTGCAAAGTGCTTTTTTCCCCGGAGATTGGAGATGGGCCTCTCTTTGCTCTTTGCTATTCCCTGCGCTGTTGACTGCCGGCAACGTGCTGCCGGATCAAGCGAAGCCGGGCAGCCCGATATTAGTCCTGGGCACAATGTCAACGGGTGTCGACCACCTTGCGCGTGCGCGGGCATGAGATACGTACCCGGGTCCGCCGCCCAGCAGTGGCATACCATGAGCTTGTCGCGGAGCCTAAACCGGAGCGCACCCGCCAAGGGTGGTGATCCAATCGTCATTGGCCTGTTCGTTGTCCCCGAGCTCGGATTTCACTCGCTTGACTAAGAATGATTGTGGTCGTGTTCCTCTAACTCGGGGACGGGAATAACGCATCCGTGGGCTACATCGCATTCGAGATGTTCAAACTGAATGGTGGTGTGATCGATTTTGAAATCCCGCAGCAGGCGCTCTTTAACCTCGCGCAGGATGCGTTCGCTGGCTGAGAGGGGAATATCGGCGATAGCAATATGGCAGGACAAAGCGTGAGTCTCCGAGCCGATGCTCCAAACGTGTAGGTCGTGGACGTCGTTGACACCTTCGATCGAGCGCATCGCCGCCTGGATGAATTCGATTTTCATGCCCCGCGGCGTGCCTTCCAGCAGGATATTCAGTGTTTCCCGGATGATGCCAAAGGCTGACCACAGGATCAGGACGCCGATGCCGAAGGAAAGCGCCGAGTCGATCCAGTAGTGGCCGGTCAGCAGAATGGCCCAGCCGCCCGCAATGACTGCGGCCGTCGAAAGCGTGTCGCCCACCTGATGCAGCAGCGCACTGCGGATGTTGACGTCTTGCCCGCTGCGGTACAACAACACGGCAATTGCGCCGTTCATCACCACACCGGCGGCCGCCACCCAGATCATCACCCCGGCATGTACTGGCTCGGGATGCTGCAGACGGCGAAACGCCTCGTAGAAGACAAAGAACGACACAATGACCAGAGAAGCGGAATTGACGAGCGCGACCAGCACACCGGCGCGATGATAGCCATACGTCTTGGTGGAACTGGGCGGGCGAGCTCCCAGGAAAACTGCCGTGAGCGAAAGCAGCAGGGCAAGGAAATCGGAGAGATTGTGTCCCGCTTCCGAGAGCAGCGCCAGCGAATGCGCCTGGACCCCGGTCACGACGAGCAGAACGATATAGCTGAGCGTTACCAGCGAGGAGATCTTCAACACCCGCGAGGAGCCATTCTCTCCTTTGGCATGGACGTGAGGCACCTGTCCAGTTTAATGACCCAGCCAGACCCCTTCAACTCACTCAGTAAGGCCTTGCACTACAATCACCTGGGCAACCAGGAGTCATATGCGTACAGCAGAAGTGGTCATTGTTGGCGGCGGCATCATCGGCTCCAGCATCGCCTATCACCTTACCCAGGCCGGTTGCAGGCATGTACTCGTCGTGGAACGCGAATCGCACCAGGGCAAAGGCTCGACCGGTAAGAGCATGGGCGGAGTGCGCGCGCAGTTCTCCACCTCTGTAAACATCCAAATGTCGCTTTATTCGATTCCCTTCTATGCTTCGTTCGAGGAACGGCTCGGCTTGCCCTGCGGTTACCGTCCCCAGGGTTACTTGTTTTGTGCAACCTCCGACCGCCATCTGGCCTATCTTGCCAACAATTACGAACGGCAACGGCAGCAGGGTCTCAGAGACGTGCGCCTCGTCTCCGCCGGTGAGATTCGCGAGCGATTCCCCCAGCTGCGCTCCGACGACATTCTGGGTGGCAGTTTTTGCCAAACCGACGGCTTCGTCGATCCCTACAGCGCCATGATCGGTTTCATGAAGTGGGCCCGCGAACACGGGGCTGAGTTGTGGAAGGCGACGGAAGTCGGCGGGATCGAAAAAGATCATCAAGGCATCTGCGCGATCAAAACCACGCGCGGCCAGGTAGCCACCCGAAAGGTTGTGAACGCTGCCGGGCCCTGGGCCGCTTCTCTGGCCAAGATGGCAGGAGTGGATCTGCCCGTCGAACCTTTGCGGCGCATGCTGGTTCCCAGCGAGCCGTTCCATGGGTTCCCGCACACGGCGCCGATGATAATTGACATGTCGAACGGCTTCCATTTTCGGCCGGAGAGCTTGGGATTCCTGCTGGCCTGGAACGATCCGGAGGAGACGCCCGGATTCAACACCGAGTTCGATCACAACTTCATTGAGAAGATTCTGATTCGCGCCGCCCACCGGGTTCCCTGCTTTGAAAGTTTGGCAGTGAATCCCAAGCGGGCCTGGGCGGGGCTGTATGAGATGACCCCGGATCATCACCCCATTCTGGGACCTGCGCCCGAGGTGTCCAGCCTGTTCCTGGCCAATGGTTTCAGCGGACACGGCGTCATGCATGCGCCGGCCGCGGGAAAAATCCTCGCCGATTTGATTTTGACCGGGCATTCGGAGCTGGTGGACACGTCCTTACTCAGCCTGCAGCGATTTGCCGAACGCCGGCTCATCGAAGAAACCGCTGTTCTCTGAAACAGCTTCGTGTACCTTGGTAAGGCACACGGAGGAACACCCAGGCCTCTGAACGGCAAGCAAAGACACAAGCGAGATGAGAATCGAGCAACGCAATTATTGGTTGACCACGGCAGACATGCCGGTGAGTGAGCGCAGACGGACTCTGCCCGAGAGCGCCGACGTTGCCGTGATCGGGGCAGGGTTCACAGGACTGTCAGCCGCGCTGGAGCTCGGGAAAAGGGGAGCGCGGGTGGAGGTCTTCGAAGGGGAGACGATCGGATGGGGTGCCAGTTCACGCAACGGCGGCATGGTTCTGTCCGGACTCAAATTGGGTGTGCGGCAGCTAATCTCGAGGTACGGCCGAGAAAAAGCTGCCCAGATGTACGCTGCATCGGTCGCCGCCATCGATTGCGTCGAGCGGATTGTTCGGGAAGAAAACATTGACTGTGATTTCTCGCGCACCGGCCACCTGGAAGTAGCCTGCAAGCAGAAACACTTCGACCGCTTGGTCGGCGAGGCGGAGGTGATTGCACGCGAATTCGATCGTCAATTGCGCATCGTGTCCAAGCGCGATCTTGCCAGCGAGATTGGCTCGGACATTTATTACGGAGCCATGGTCGATGAGATCAGCGCCGCGGTGAATCCGGTGCGCTACGTGGCCGGGCTGGCCCGCGCCGCTTTGCGGGCGGGTGCCTCGATCTCTGAATGCACCCGCGTCGGGGGAATTGAGCGAGCTTCCCGCAAGGGATCGAGCGGCTGGAATCTGTCGACCGGCCGCGGGCGGCTATGGGCGCGCGATGTCATGGTCGCCACCAGCGGCTATACCGGCCAAGCTACTCCAAGCCTGCAGAAAAAGATCGTTCCCATCGGTTCCTACATCATCACTACCGAAGTGCTACCCGAGGCGCTTGCCCGCGAGCTCAGTCCTCGCAATCGCATGATTTTCGATTCCAAAAACTATCTCTACTACTACCGCCTTACTCCCGACCGGCGTATGCTGTTCGGCGGGCGGGCCGCTTTTTTCCCGGAAACACCGGACACGATCCGCCGGAGCACGCAAATACTCAGGCAAGGCCTGATCACTGTCTACAGGCAATTACGAGATGTCCCGCTGGCATATGTTTGGGGTGGGACACTCGATTTCGCCTTCGACATCATGCCCCACGCCGGGCAAATGGACGGGCTTTACTACGCCCTCGGCTATGCCGGGCACGGTGTGGCCATGGCCACCTATCTCGGTCAGAAGATTGCGCAATTCATTTGTACCGGCCAGGATCACAATCCCTATTCCAAGATTCCCTTTCCCGCCGCACCGCTTGGCCTGTACAACGGCAACCCCTGGTTCCTGCCCCTGGCCGGCATGTATTACAAGCTCCTCGATTGGCTTGACTGAAGGACGGCAAACCGTGACAGAACAAAAAGCCGGCAGAATACAATTCTTGATAGAGCGAGAAAACGATCAAGCTAAGCTGAGCGTATAGGCGTGCGGACAAACGTTAAAGGGCCTCAGGAAGCGGCTACAATGAACGGCGAGCGCGCGACAGGAGGGCGGCGATCGACGGCCGGAGGCGACCTCAGTCGAGAATCGAGTCCGTATGATTGCGCATTTGCGCGGACGATTGTTCGCTAAGCACCCCAACCAGGCCATTGTGGAGGCCGGTGGCGTGGGCTATGACATCGTCGTCAGCGTCCCGACATTTTCGGATTTACCGCCCTTAGGCAGCGAAGTGGCATTCCACATCCACATGCACGTGCGCGAAGATACGCTCGCGCTCTATGGGTTCTTGCGGGCGGCCGAGAAGGCGCTGTTTGAAAAACTCATCACTGTAAGTGGAATTGGTCCCAAGCTGGCTATCACCATCCTGAGCGGGATGGCCGTTGACGAGATGGTCGGAGCCATTCGAGACAACGATGTTGCTAAGCTGACTCGCATTCCTGGCATCGGACGGAAAACCGCTGAACGCATGGTGCTCGAGTTGCGCGATAAGCTCGCGAGCTCGGCCGACACTCCCGCCCGAGCTTCGGCGAGCCCGGCGGCGGAGGACGTGCTCTCGGCACTGGTCAATCTTGGCTACCAGCGAGCTGCTGCCGAGCGGGCGCTGGCGACGGTTTCGGGCGACGGCGACGCCGTCTCCTTTGAGTCACTCTTCCGGGAAGCCTTGGCGGCCCTATTGAAGTGAAAGCATCGCGAACGTGCCTAGCAAGACGCATGGCGAGCTCGACGGTCGACGGTGGCTGAGTCCAGTCAGCTAAGCTCCTTGTTTCTGCCAGCTTCACTCTCTGGCTATGAAAGGCATTTCGATCTACAATATATTTGAGCGAATCTAGGATGGGTACAGGCTCTATCCGCCCATGGCGGAGGGGCACTGGAGGACATCGTGAGTCTTATCTCGTCTGGCGAATCCTGCCCAAAAGTTCCAAAAGTCACCACAGCGACACTTAAGCAGAGAAAAGATCAGCAGGAGCCGATTACCTGCTTAACTGCTTATGACTACGCCAGCGCCCGCCTGCTCGACGAGGCTGCAATCGACATTGTGCTGGTTGGCGATTCCCTGGCCATGACCATGCTGGGTCACGACAACACCCTCACCCTCACGGTCGACGAGATGTTGCACCACACGCGCGCGGTGAAGCGCGGCGTGAAGCAGGCGTTGCTGATCGCCGACATGCCCTACGGTTCCTATCACGTAAGCGCCGAGGAGGCAGTGCGTAACGCAGCACGCTTTATCAAAGAAGCGGGAGCCGAAGCGGTGAAAATCGAAGGCGGCGAGAAGCGGGCCGACCTGATTCATCGCATCATCGATGCCGAGATCCCGGTCGCCGGCCATATCGGCCTGACTCCCCAGTCGGTGCATAGGATGGGTGGCTACAAGGTACAGGGCAAGTCCCTCGCCGCTATCGAGCAGCTGATGCGGGATGCGGTGGCGCTCGATCGCGCCGGCGTGGCCTGTCTCTACCTGGAGGGCATTCCGCGTGAAGTCGCGGCCATGATCACCTCCGAAGTTGCCACTCCGACGATTGGGATCGGCGCCGGGCCGGAATGCGATGGTCAAGTGCTGGTCTTGCATGACATCCTGAACCTGACTTTCGGGCCGCCAGCGAAATTTGTGCGCCGCTATCAAGATGCGGCGGCGCTGATTCGGCAGGCTGCCGAGTCATTCCGTTCCGATGTTACCTCGCGCCGTTATCCGTCGGATGAGGAGTCATACCATTTGGCCGGGGAAACGCGAATGGCCCTTGAGACTCTGCTCGAGCGAAAGCGGGCTTTCGGACGGTAGCCCACGAAAGCGCAAGGCAAAAGTATAAAGACCCGCCGACGGCAAATTGGTCTCGCCGGGTAGGCTTAGGTCTATGTTCCATTCGAAAGGGCGCTTGATCGCTGCCACACTCGGCGGCACCTCGGAATGATGACCTCGATAAGGCTCGAGCAAACGCGAAGCGCCTCGCGCTTGGCACGGCACGCGGGCAAACGCATAGGCCTGGTGCCCACTATGGGCGCGCTGCATGAAGGACATTTGTCTCTGGTGCGAGCTGCCCGGGACCGGTGCGACCTGGTCGCGGTCTCGATTTTTGTAAATCCCACCCAGTTCGGACCCAACGATGACTTCGCCCGGTATCCGCGAAACCTCGATCGCGATTGCCAGCTGCTCGAGCAGGAGGGTGTGGACCTGGTGTTTGCGCCTTCGGTTACAGAGATGTACCCACCCGGCGCCATCACCTTCGTTACGGTGGAGGGTATGAGCGAGAAGCTGTGTGGTCATTCTCGGCCCGGACATTTTCGCGGGGTGACCACCGTCGTGACCAAGCTGTTTCATATCGTCGAACCTGACCTGGCGTTTTTCGGCCAGAAGGATGCCGCCCAGGTGGCCATTATCGGGCGCCTAGTGCGTGATTTGCAGATGGCCGTCGAGATTGTGGTATGCCCGATTGTGCGCGATCCGGATGGGCTGGCCATGAGCTCGCGAAATGCCTATCTCCATCCTAGGCAGCGCAAGCGTGCGCTGCTACTTTTTCGGGCGCTCGATCGCGTACAGCAGGTATTTGCTCAGGGCGAAACGCACGCTGGGAAGCTAATTGAGGCGGGTAAACAGGTCATCGCCGAAGAGCCCTCTGTTCAGCTGGATTACCTGGAGATCGTAAACCCGGAGACACTCGATACCCTGGAGATCGTCTCGTCAAGCGCGCTGGTTGCCGGGGCCGTGGTTGTGGGCACAACGAGACTCATCGATAATATTGTTCTTGCCCGCAGTGGTTAGTTTGTCCCAATCGGATTAGGCAGGCAAGGCCTACTGCGGTGCCCGGCATGCGGGCAGGCTCCTGCGCCGGTGGCGATTTCCCCTGACCTCCTGTAAAATAAACTTCGACTGCAGCTGCCGATACCATCCTGGAGACAGCAGTTCAATGGCACAAGTTTGTGAGATTTGCGGCAAAGGGCCGCAGTTTGGGAATAACATCAGTCACGCGCACAACGTGACCAAGCGGCGGTGGAACGTCAACTTGCGGCCCGTACGGGCCAAGATGGGCGGGACCACCAAGCGCATTCGCGTCTGCACTTCCTGTCTGCGCAGCGGTAAGGTGGTCAAGCCTTAGATCCACGACAAAGGACAGCCATCCGAGTAAAGGCGAGTAAACCTTGGCGCCGGGTTTTATGCCCCCCGCGTCATGTGTTATTCAACCCCGCGCAGAGTGACATCAAAGATCAGTGTGGAATTTGGCGGAATGACTGGCGGGTATCCGTTTGCGCCATAGGCTAGAACAGGCGGAATTTTCAGCTGCCGTTTTCCGCCCACCTTCATTCCCGCCACTCCCTCGTCCCAGCCTTTAATGACCTCTCCGGCGCCTAACTTAAATTCAAAGGGCTTGCCGCTGCCGATCGAGCTATCGAACTTGGTGCCATTGGTGAGCCAGCCCGTGTAGTCGACCTTCACCTTGTGGCCGGACTCGGCAACCGGCCCACTACCTTGCTTGATGTCCCAATAAGTAAGGCCGCTCGGAGTCTTGCGGCCGGTGCCGGTGATTCTGGTTGGACCTAGGACGGCGCTCGACTTATGTGCCGTCTGCGCAAGGGAAAAACTAGCTACGGCAATGACCATCATCATGAAAGCCGATCTCATTTTTCTCTCCTCACTCTCATCCTCCTTCAAAGACCCTGAGCTCTCGTATCAGGTACTTCTGTAGGAGAGCTGCGGGGACAATGCTACAGTATGCGCTAATAGGAACCTTCCGCTTCGCGGACCTGGCTCGATACACCCAGGAGGGGCCTTCATGCCATGGCGATGACATCGATTTCGACCAACACATCCCTGGGCAGGCGTGCCACCTCGACGGTTGACCGAGCAGGTGGCTGCGAGGGAAAGTACTTACTGTACACCTCGTTCATGGCGGCAAAATCGTCCATGTTTTTGAGGAAGACCGTGGTACGGACAACCCTATCGAAGCTGCTGCCGGCGGCGCTCAAGATTCCGCCCAGGTTGCCAAGGACACGCTCGGTCTGGAGCGTTATATCGCCTGTGACCAGAGTGTTGGTACGAGGATCGATGGCCACCTGACCGGAGACAAAGAGAAATCCGTTCGCTCTGATTGCCTGTGAGTAGGGACCGATCGCTCGCGGTCCTTCCGCTGTGCTGATGACGTCGCGCATGTGAGCTCTTCCTGCTTCCTACACGAGAGCTGATCAAATCCAGATTGTAGATTGGGGATGAGGCTTTTGAAAACCCTGGTCGAGAATTCATGTCCCCGGACAGAAAGGCCTCGCCGCCCTCAAGCTGAGTTAGGGTTGGCTGCTTTGGCTCGCGCTGTACTGGCAAATGCTATGTGCGGTTAGAAAGTGGCTTGCACGCGGAAAAAACTCGCCCTATATTTTTTGCAGCCGCTGCACGTCGTGCACTCCCGGAATCTTGCGCACCCCGGCAATAATGGTCTCCAGGTGTTTCAGGTCGGCGATATCGAGAATGACATCGATATTGGCCTGGCCGTTGCCGGTGCGGGCTTCGATGTTGCGGATATTGGTCTTGGCATCGCTGATGACGGCGGTGATCTGCTTCAGCATGCCCCATTTGTCGTCGCAGAAAAGGGTAAGCTTCACAGGGTAAGCCGCGGGCAGGCCCTCTTCCTTGTCGCGAGTCCATTGCACGTCGATGCGGCGCTCGGGCTCATAAAGCAAATTGGTGACATTCGGGCAATTGGAGGAATGAACCGCTACGCCTTTTCCGCGAGTCACGTAGCCCACGATCGCCTCCCCCCGGATCGGATTACAACAGCGGGCGCGGTAGACGAGCAGGTCACCGTGGCCTTTTACTGCAATGGCGTTGGCGTCGCCGCCAAAGACGCGGCGAACAACGCTGGCCAGCCCATGCTCTTCGGCCTCAGCCGCAGGCTGCGTGCCGGGTGGGGCCAGGCGGCCGAGGATCGAGCGCGCCGAGTACTTGCCGTATCCAATCCCGGCCATGAGGTCGTCGGTGCGGCCCAGGCCGTAGTCGGAGGCAACTCTCTCGAGATCCTGGTCCTTGATGTCTTTGAGCGAAATGCGGTATTTGCGGGCCTCTTTTTCGATCAGCTTGCGGCCAATTTCGATGGCGCGTTCACGCTGGTGAATGTTGAGCCAGTGCTTGATCTTATTCCGCGCACGTGATGACTTGACCACTGCCAGCCAGTCGCGGCTGGGCTTGTGGCCCGGCTGGGTGAGAATCTCAACGATGTCGCCGCTGTGCAACTTGTGACGTAGGGGAACCATCCGGCCGTTTACCTTGGCGCCCACGCAGCTGTGGCCAACTTCGGTATGCACGCTGTAGGCAAAATCAATGGGAGTCGAGTCCCGCGGTAGCACGACCACTTTGCCCTTAGGAGTAAAGGTGTAAACCTCCTCGGGATAGAGATCGATCTTGAGTGTGGAGAGGAACTCGTTGGGATCGGAGACGTCTCTCTGCCAGTCGACCACCTGGCGTAGCCAGGCCAGGCGTTGCTCATCCTTGGCCGAGACCGGCCCATCTTTGTATTTCCAGTGCGCGGCAATGCCTTCTTCGGCGAGCTTATGCATCTCCTCGGTGCGAATCTGCACCTCGAAGGGAGTGCCATTGTCGCTGATTACCGACGTATGCAGCGACTGATAAAAATTGGGGCGCGGCATGGCGATGAAATCCTTGATGCGGCCGGGAACCGGACGCCATACGTTATGGATGATGCCCAATACGGCGTAGCAGTCCTGCACGGAGTGGGTGATCACGCGCATGGCGAACATGTCGTACACCTGGTCCACGGTAATGCGCTGGCGGACCAATTTCTTGTGAATGCTGGAAAGACGTTTGATCCGGCTCTCCACTCGGGCGCCAATGCCGGCTTCTTTGAGTCTTTCCCTGAGTTCGCGCTCTACCGTCGCCAGAAAAGCCTCACCTTGCTTGCGCCGCGCTTCGACGGCTTCGTGCACCTGTTGGTAGGCGATGGCATCGAGAAAGCGGAAGCCTAAATCTTCCAGCTCCCCTCGGAATTTTCCCATGCCCAGACGATGGGCGATGGGGGCGTATATATCCAGCGTCTCTTTGGCGATCTTGTGCTGGCGTTCTTCCGGAAGGTGCCCCAGCGTGCGCATGTTATGCAGGCGGTCGGCCAGCTTGATGAGCACGACCCGGATGTCATCCACCATGGCTAGCATCATCTTGCGCAGGTTTTCGGCCTGCTGTTCTTCACGCGTGGCGAAGTCGATCTTGCCGATCTTCGTGACGCCCTCGACGATATGCGCTACCTGTTCGCCGAATTCTTCTCGAATATCGCTTATGGTGACCGAGGTATCTTCCACCGAGTCGTGCAACAATCCGGCGGCAATCGACACCGGGTCCATGCGCATCTCGGCCAGCACGCAGGCTACTTCCAGCGGATGAACCAGATAGGGTTCACCTGAAGCCCGACTTTGCCCGGCATGGTGTTTCAGCGAGTATTCATAGGCTTTACGGATAATTTCCAGGTCATCGTTCGGGCGGGCAGCTTCCAGGCTTTTCATCAGGTCGCGGAAGCGGGTGACCGTGAGGACGTTGGTGGCGATCTGTTGACGCAGTGTCCCCATGAGGGATTATAGGCCGGCACCTTCGCGGCCGGCGCTGCCACTTGTAGTTGTACCTTGATTATAGTCGCCCTTGCGCCGGCGGCTGCCATCTTGGCAGTGGTCGACCTTTGATTTGCCGCGGGTGAGTGGTGAAAGCAGGCGACCATGACGCCCCAGGGCGGCGAATTTGGTACATTGATCGGCCATGACTAAAGGCAGGATTCTTGTTTCGGGCAGCTCAGGACCGATCGGGACGGCGCTGCTGCCGAGACTCGCTCAAGGCGACTACCAAGTGATGCGACTTGTGCGCGCAGCCTCGGGCGGCATTCCCTGGGACCCCGCTCAGCCCCTCGATCCCAGGTTGGTCTCCGGCTTTGCCGGAGTCATTCACCTGGCTGGCGAACCTATCGTGGGGCGCTGGACAGAGGCGAAGAAGCGGCGTATCTATGAGAGCCGCACGGCCGGCACACAAAACCTGGCCAATGCGCTGGCCGGGGCCGAGGAGAGGCCACGGGTGCTAATCTCCGCCTCGGCGATAGGGTTTTATGGGAGCCGAGGAGATGAACTCCTGTGCGAAAACAGCGCCTCAGGACAGGATTTCTTATCGGCGGTATGCCGCGACTGGGAATCGAGTACCGGGGCGGCGCTGCAGGCGGGAATTCGAACCGTGCACGCCCGCTTCGGGTTGATCTTAAGCCGTCATGGCGGCGCCCTTCCGAAAATGCTGACTCCCTTTCGGCTGGGTTTGGGAGGAAGGGTCGGCAATGGGCGGCAATGGTGGAGTTGGATCCATATAAAAGATGTGGTGGAAGCGGTCGTTTACGCCCTCGAAAATGCCAGCCTGCAAGGCCCCGTCAATGTGGTGGCTCCCGCTCCGGTACGGAATAGTCGATTCACCAAGATCTTGGCCGAGCTCGTCGATCGCCCTGCATGGTTCCCCATTCCCGGCTTTGCGGCGCGACTTGTCTTCGGGCAAATGGCCGACGAGCTGCTCCTGGCCAGTCAACGAGTCGAAGCGGCAAAGCTGCGCGACCACGGGTATCGCTTCGCCTACAGCGAACTGCCGAACGCCCTCGAAGCTCTCTTGCGGCGCCGATAGCCTCGGCTTTTAGTTTTTCCCGAGCCGGGCGGCTGGAAATTAAAAGATGGATCCGTCTACTTGCATGACGGCAACCGGGGGGCAGTGGGAACTTGGCTCCCGCTTGCCGGGCGCAATGGCCCTGGCATAAAAGACAAAAGCGAATAAATGGTCGCGCTTGAGAAAATGCGAGCGTCGCGAATGATACGTCGAACAGGTAGTCAGGCGTCTTCAGCCTTAGGACGGACATCGTAAGATGCCGCACCTATCAATTACTCGCGTTGACTTG